>DASRDS010000226.1:0-7774 GCA_035652495.1 Gemmatimonadaceae bacterium | reverse complement strand
GCGGATTCTTCGCCGGAGACATACAGCACGGGATGGTGACGTTCGGTAAGCCGGGCGGCGACTTGCAAAAGCAGTGTCGACTTGCCGATCCCTGGTTCACCACCGACCAACACCATGGACCCGGGAACGATGCCGCCGCCGAGCACAAAATCGAATTCGTCGAGACCCGTGGTCCAGCGTTGCGTCTGTACCGCCGTGACATCACGCAGTGGGCGTGCCTCGCGGGTCACGCCGGCTTTTGCGCGGGCGGTCTTCGTGGCGACCGCGACCGGCTCTTCGGCCAGCGTGTTCCACTCCCCGCAGCCATCGCACCGCCCACCCCACTTCGCGCTCTCGGCGCCGCACTCGCTGCAGCGGTAGACCGTCTTGAACTTACTGCTGGTCACGAATGGTTTTGCTTTCGAACGTGGTGTAGCTCTTTCGGAAGAACAGATCGACCGTCCCGATCGGACCGTTGCGCTGCTTCCCGATGATGATCTCGGCCTTTCCCTCGAGCGAATTGCCGTCCTTGTCCTTCGGCCCTTCGTAGACCTCGGGGCGGTAGATGAACAACACGAGATCCGCGTCCTGCTCGATGGCGCCCGACTCGCGCAGGTCCGAGAGTTGCGGCCGCTTGCCCTCCGCGCCGCGCTGCTCCGGCGCACGCGACAGCTGCGACAGCGCGATCACCGGAACATCGAGCTCCTTCGCGAGCCCCTTGAGCGACCGTGAGATTTCACTGATCTCTTGTTGCCGGTTCTCGGCGTTTGGCCCGCGGATCAGCTGCAAATAATCGACGACGATCAATTTGATGTCGTTATCGACTTTCAGCCGTCTCGCCCGTGAGCGCATCTCGAGGAGCGAGATGCCAGCCGAGTCGTCGATGAAAATCGGCGCGGGCGTAATGCGGCCGGCGGCACGAGCGAGACGCGAATAGTGCTCGGGGCCCAACATGGCTTTTCGCACCAGCTGAGCGTCGATGCGCGCCTCGCTGGTCAACAGCCGCTGGACGAGCGACTCCCGGCTCATTTCGAGTGAGAAAAAGGCGACCGCCTGATTCTTCTCGATGCCGATGTACTGGGTCATGTTCAGGACCAGCGACGTCTTCCCCATCGCGGGTCTCGCCGCGACGATGATCAGATCGGCGCGCTGGAACCCGGCCGTCATGTCATCCAGATCGGAGAAGCCGGAGCCGAGTCCGGTCAGCTGGCCCCCGCTCTTCGCCTGCTCCTCGATGCGCTCGATCGCCGGCCAGACGAGCTCTTTGACGCGATAGAACCCTTTCGTGTCGCGCTGTTGGCTGAGCTGGAGCACGCGGTGCTCCGCCTCATCGAGCAGATCGCTGGCGCTCGAGTGCCCATCGAACGCCTCGCGGACAATCGAGGTCGAGACATCGATCAAGCGGCGCAGCATCGCTTTTTCCTTCACGATGCGCGCGTGATACTCGATGTTGGCGGCGGTCGGGACCGCGTCGACCAGGAACGCGATATAGTCCTTGCCGCCGCTCGCCTTGAGCTCGTCGCGACGTTCCAGCTCGTCGGCGAGCGTGAGCGGATCCACGACGGCGCCGCGCTCGACGATCGCGATCATCGAGCGGTAGATCCGCCGGTGACCTTCCCGATAGAACATCGTGTCGTCCAACAGCTCGGACGCGCGCATGATCGCGTCCGTGTCCATCATCATCGCCGCCAGCACCGCCTGTTCTGCATCTTCGGAATACGGAGGTTGACGGTCGGCGATCTGGTCACGCTCCGAGACCAGGGCCATCGAGGAGCCGGCGGGCATGTTGGACGTCGTCCCAGGTGGGTCGCTTCCAGGCGGGATTCCGCAGGAGCGCGGCGGGGTGGTACGTCACGATCAGGGGTACTCCGTAGTAGCGGTGCACAGTACCACGGAGTTTGCCGATCGACAACTTCGTCTCCAAAAGCGTCTGGGCGGCGAATGTTCCGAAGGCCAGAATGACCTTGGGGCGGATCAGCTCGATCTGGCGGACCAGATATGGACTGCAGGCTGTCACCTCGTCCGGCAACGGGTTACGATTACCCGGCGGGCGGTGTTTGAGGACGTTGCAGATGAAAACGTCTTCGCGCTGCAAGTTGATGGCAGCCAGAATCTTGGTCAGGAGCTGACCGGCTCGTCCCACGAACGGGTGGCCGGACAGATCCTCCTGCTCGCCTGGCGCTTCACCAACGCATACGAGCTCCGCCTTCGGGCTACCATCGCCTGGAACGCAGTTCGTGGCGGTCGACCACAGCGGGCACCGTTTGCAACTCGCCGCGTGCGCGGCTACGGCTTCCAAGCTTTCCAGCTTCGCGAACGGACCACCGAACAGATCGGATCCGGCCTTTCCCACCGCGATCGGCACTGAACCGCTGATTTCACTCGGCGCGCTTGGCGCGTCGGCCCGCTCTACCGGCGTCGCTTCGGCAAGACGTTCTACGGGAGGCGCAACCACCGGTGCAGGTTGCACGGGAGCCGGCCGCCCAGGGGCGGTGGGCCGCGCGCCAACGATCTTCATGACGTCTTCCACGGTCATACCGTCGAGGACGAGCTCAGTCTCGCCGCTTTCTCGACGCTGCTCGAGATAGCGGCGAAGCAACTCCGACGCGTTATCGGGCACGCAACAACCCTTCGACGCGATCCAGTATGGCGTCGGCGACGTCAGACTTCGCCAACAAGGGTAACGCCTCGTCCGGTGTCCCGTTGCCGAAGACGAACGTCACGCGGTTGGTATCGACGCTGAACCCAGCACCCGGCTCGGTGGCATCGTTGACGACGACAAGATCCAGCGACTTCCGCTGAAGTTTGTCGCGACCGCCGGCCAACACGGCCTGTGTCTCCAGCGCGAATCCCACGATGATCGCCTTGGGGCCTCTCAAATCGCGCGTCGCAAGCAGGATATCGTCAGTCGGCTCGAGCGCGATCGATGATGGCGCGGCGTTCTTCTTGATCTTCTGGTCCGCCACGGTGGCCGGCCGAAAGTCGGCGGGCGCCGCGGCCATGATCAAAGCGTCGGCGTCGCGGAGGTTCGCAGCGACGGCGTCCCGCATCTCGGCGGCGGTCTCCACGTTGATCGTCGTGACGCCAACGGGAGCCGGGACCGTCAGCGGCCCGGCGATCAACGTCACGTCGGCCCCGCGACGCCACGCGGCCGCCGCGACGGCAACACCCATTTTCCCGGAGCTGCGATTGGAGAGAAACCGCACCGGATCGATCGGCTCACGCGTGGACCCGGCGGTCACCACGACCCGCCGCCCACGCAACACACCATCGGCGTCGAGGACCCGACCGATGTGCGCCAAAATCGTCTCAGGCTCGGGCATGCGCCCGGGCCCGGAACCTTCGCCGACCGCCAGGGGCCCCGTCTCGGGATCCACCACGCGGTACCCGATCGACCGCAGATGCGCGACGTTCTGCGTCGTCTGCGGATGCGACCACATGCGATCATTCATGGCCGGCACCAATAGCACGGGTGCGTCAGCAGCCAACACGATCGCCGTCAGCAGATCGTCAGCCCGCCCGATCGCCGCGCGCGCCAAAAAATCAGCCGTCGCGGGCGCGACGACGATCGCGTGGGCCGCCCGGGCGAGCTTGATGTGGTCGAGCGCATGGCCCGCCGCGATCAACTGGGTCGAAACCGGCCGCCCCGTGACCGCCTCGAACGTCACCGGCCCGACGAAATCCTGGGCCGCGCGGGTCTGGACGACGTCGACCTCCGCGCCTGCCTGCGTCAGCAGGCGCGCGAGGCCAACGGATTTATAGCACGCAATGCCCCCCGTGACGCCGAGTAAAACGCGGCGCTGCGCGAACGGCCGCACGGTGGGATACGCCTTCGCCGTTAGTCGGGACGGCGCCGCGGCACGACGCGGTACTCGATCGAGCCGCCCGACAGCTCCTCGAGGGCGCGCGTCGTCAACTTCTTCTCACGCGTATTGGATCGATCGCGCGGAAACTCGTTGAGCCCGCGCGCGTACTTCGCCGCCACGAGGACGCCGAGGTACTTGTTGGTCGCGTGCTGCGCGACTTCTCCTGGTGTGAACACTCGCATCCTACACTCCGCCTAGACGATTGATTTCCTGTTCCAACCCGCTGACTAACCCGTGCACATGCTCGTTCAACGGGGCGATCCTTGACGGCCGCGCCGACTCGGCGTCAATAATCGCCGACACATCACGCACCGCGCGAGCGAGATCGCCGTTCACGACCACGTACTGGTACTGCCCCACCGCCATCAACTCCCGTCGCGCGTCGTTCAACCGCACGATCAGGTCCGACCGGTCTTCCGTCTTTCGCGCCACCAGCCGCGTCAACAACACATCGGCCGACGGCGGCAACAAAAAGATCAACACCGACGCGGGGTACGACTGAACGAATTGCGCCGCCCCTTGGACATCGATGTCCATGATCACATGACGCCCGCCTTGCAGCACGCGGTCCACCTCGCGCCGGAGCGTCCCGTACAGCTGGCCATGCACTTCCGCCGACTCGGCGAACTCACCCCGGTCCTGGCTCGCCCGGAACTCGCCGATGGTCAAGAAATAGTAATCGCGCCCGTCGACCTCCGCCGCCCTCGGACGCCGCGTGGTGGCGGAGACCGAGTAGCCGACGTCGGAACGTAACCCTAAGAGTTCCTTACGGATAGTGGTTTTGCCTCCACCAGAAGGTGAAGACAAAATGATCGGGAAAGGATTCACCGTTTCTTCATTCCAGGTTATCCACCTGTTCCCGGATTTTCTCCAGCTCCTCTTTGATCTCGACGACGTCGTGCATCATGCCGGCATCGTTGGCCTTGCTCCCCGTCGTATTCGCCTCTCGCAGCAGCTCCTGCGCGAGAAACCCTAACCGCTTTCCGACCTCGTTGCTTCCGTTGAGCGCATCGCGGAAGGCGGCGATATGCGCCCGAAACCGATCGAGTTCCTCACTCACATCGAGGCGATCAGCCAGGATAGCGATCTCCTGGGCGAGTCGCTGCGGATCGATCGCCACCCCATTCGTGAGCTCGGCGACCGAGGCTTTCAGTCGATCGCGCTGCTCGATCACGCGCTGCGGTGCACGCTGCTCCAATCGCCCGACCGCCGCTTCGACCGTGGCGATTCTCTTTCTCAAAAACTCGGCGATGCGCCCACCCTCCGCACAACGCATGGTAGTCAACGCATCCAGTGCCCGTCCAAGGACGGTCAGCAATTCATCCGGGAAACCACCCGGTTCGTCCAGATCCGATCCGGCGGATACGATCACGTCCGGCATTCTCAGGATCGTAGCCAGATCCAGCTCTCCACCGAGTCCGTACCGAATACGCAGCTCTTTGAGATGAGCCGCGTAGGTGGCGAATCGTGCCTCATCAATCCCGGCGGTGGAGTCGGACACGTCCCGGTGCGTGCGCACGGTAACCGTCGCATGCCCACGAGCGATCGCCGTGCGGAGCGCTTCCCGGACCTCGCTCTCCCACGCCGAGAACGCGGGCGGCAGCTTGATCGACGGGTTGAAGAACCGGTGATTGACGGTTCGCACCTCGACGCTCACGCGGACTTTTCCAACGGTGCCGTCCGCCGAGCCGAACCCGGTCATGCTCCTAATTCCAGAAGTCCCAGCGGAGCCCATAGATGTTGACTTGTCGTGGCATCTGATACCCGGGCACGAGGTAATAAGGATAGCCGCTCGCGTTCCGTAGCTGCCAGCTCAATGTGCCTTGCAGAATCTTGATCTCCGCCATGACCGACCATACGCGGCTGTCGGCCACCGAGTAGAACGGCTGGCCGATCGCCGTGACCGCGGACCCGGCGGGAAATTCCGTCGCGCTCCGATAGTCGAACGAGACACCGAACTTGACCGCGAACGTATGCCGCGGAAATTGCCGCAGCCACTCGGTCGCGAGGTACGTCTCGGCGTGCCCTTGATACTTCGGGCGATAGGGCTCCGCCTTATCCCAGTCGACGCCGCTCGCATCCACGTAAATCTCGCGCCAGAGGCGACCCCGGATCGACGCGATAAGCGCCGTCGTACGCCCGTATGCCGCCATTTTCATGGTCGTATCGTAGACGAGTGGTGCCGGCACGATCGCGGTGTCCTGCGTCATGACACCGCCCGAGAACCAGACATCCCCGAGCTTGAGACCCGCCTCGGCGCGCGCCGTCGTCTGCGTCGTGGACAGGAATGACGGGAGATTCTGCGGCGTCACGCGGCTCGCGGTCCCGACGAATCGCACGAATGAGAATGGCGAGAAGCGGGCTGAGAGCTCCTCGGAGTTGTAGAGCGTCGGATAACTTGCCGGGATGAAAGCGGAATCGGGACGGCCTTCGCTGTAGGCGTCGCGCTGGACGAAGGCCGACGCGCTCAAGATGGGGTTTTCGAAGCTCGCCCGAAGCTCGCCCGAGTTGTAGTTCCCGTGGGTCGAGAAGACGCGAAAGCGATCCGTGCCCTCGAACCGGATGCCGGCGAAGACGAACCCACCGGAGGCGATGTACTGCGACTCCGAGTTCACGCTGTCGATCGACGAACCGCTCGATATCGGGAGTATCTGCGTCGTGTCGGTAATGATCGGCGTCGTCGCGCTCGCCGCCGGGCTCGTGTTCTTGAACGACATGCTGGCCGCAATGACCTGGAGCCAGGGTCGCCCATGATCGGGGTCGCCGTACCCGACACGAACGTAGGCGTCCGTGCGCTGGGACTCGAGGTCCGGCAGCTGCGTGATCGGGAGGAAGGGGTTGCCCGACTGGAGCACATCGCGACCGCGCGTAAAACGATTGCCGAATGCGTCGATCGAGAAGGGCCCGCTGGCGTAGCCGACGCGGAGGACGATCGACGATTGGTTGCCGCCCCCGCCGAATGAGCCCGTGTTGTTGAACTGGTACGCGCCCACCTGACCGGCGAACCCGGGGCCGAACCGTTGGCCGTAGTACGCCTTGTACAGGTTCGTTTGCTCGTTCCCCGTGAAGACATCGGCCCCGGTAGCCGGCGTGATGCGGCTCGCTCGCCACGTTCGGCAGTACACGCGCAATTCCGACGCGCCGCGTTCGACCGCCACCTCCTCGAACTCCCAGAGCTGGATGGTCGCCAGGTCGACGAGCCCGTGCAGCCGCGAGTCCAGCGGATCCATCTCGATGCCATCGACGAAGACGCGTACTCGGGCGATGTCACCGAAGTAGGCGCCCTGCATGGGTGTCGACAGCCAGCCGGCTCGAAATCCGGTGAAGCCCGGAACCTTATCCAACAAATCGGTCAGCGTGAGCGCGCCAGACGCGTCGAGCGCAGCGCGATCCCAGCGGTACGACCGGCCGACCTCCAGCAGTGGTGGCACCGGCGCGTGCGCGAGGGGGGCACGCGAGCGGGTCGTGTCGGGGTGGTACAACGCCTTGATCGAGTCGGCGTGCGCGGCACTCCGCACGCCGGTCGTGTCCTGCGTCGTGTCCTGCTGCGGAGGCACCGACGACGGTGGGGGTACCGGCTGCGGCGGTTCTTGTGCACGGCAGACGGCCCCGACGAACAGTCCGAGGCCGAGTAGCAATACCTTCAGCGCGCCCTCGCCCGAGCGAATTCGATAAACATCCCGACTGGTACACCGGTGGGCCCTTTGGGGATCACGGTCAGGTCGGATTCCGAGTATGCCGTGCCGGCGATGTCGAGATGGACCCACGGAACGCCCTCAGCGAACGCCTCCAGGAACTTGGCCGCGGTAATGGCACCGGCGGGCCGGCCGCCGGTGTTCTTGAGATCGGCCACGTCGGATTTTATCTGCTCCTGGTACTCCTCCCACAGTGGCATCGCCCATCCGCGTTCGGCCGAGCGCTCGCCGGCG
>DASRDS010000225.1:0-21790 GCA_035652495.1 Gemmatimonadaceae bacterium | reverse complement strand
GTATATATCGCGTAGCTCGGAATCGTTCGCTTCGCTCATGTCAAACGCGGCCCAATGCCGCGGGCGGTCAGTGCTTGCCGCAGGTCAGCCAGACCGCGGTAGAGCAGGTTGCGTGTCTTTGCTTCGGTCCAGCCCATAAGCGCAGCGATCTCCTCGCGCGGATAGCCCATCAGGTACATACGCACCACCGGCCGGCGCGACGCCGGAATGGTGTCGACCGCCGCATTCACGGCGCGGCCGAGCTCCCCGGCGGCGAGCGACTGCTCCGGATCGAGCGCCGGAGCCGGCGCGTCCACCACGTCGAGAGACTCGGTCGGCAGGCCGCCGCGACGCCGGCGTATCAGATCCAGCGCCGCACTGGTTGCGGTCTTGTACACATACGACGTACTGGTATCCGAAATCTGCTCACTCCCCCGGGCGTTCCAGAGACGGATCCGCACGTCCTGAAAGACCTCATCGACCTCTTCCGGAGAGAGACCGTACCGCCACCCCGCTTGCCGGACGGCAGCGGCGGCACGGGACACCACATCATCGAGCGCCCGCGAGAGAGAATCAGCCACGGCAACAGCAGTATATAAGTGATAGGGCGTGTTACGTTAGCGTCATGTTTCTGGCAGGTTGCCTGGCGCTGATACTCCAGCTTCCAGACCCCCGCGCGGCAGTACGGGCTGCCCGCCGCGCTGTCGAAGGCGACAGCGCCGCGGCCAGCGCCGCCCGTTCGTCCCAACTCGGCCTCGCGACCATCGCCAGGCTGACGTACCACTATGAGGAGGCCGAGAGACTCTACGCCGCTATCGGCGGCGTCTATGCCGACCTAGGGCGTGGGTGGGCCGGCGTCGATCGCGATTTCGTCCCCGTGGCCGAGTCGGCGTTCGTCCGGGCCGACCGCGAAACCCACGATCCGCTGGCGAAAGCGGAAGCCCTGATCGGCCTCACGATGTTGCGAGCCGCCACGGGTGGCATCCCGGTCGGGTTCACGCTCCTCGACTCAGCCGAGCGACTGCTGCCGCGCGATGAGTTGGAGCTGCGGGCCGAAATCGCGTTTCGCCGCGCGACCCTCGCGGCCATCGTCAGCCGGGCAGACACGCGACGGCTCATTCAGCAGGCGGTGCAACTGGCACGCGAGGCGCATCTCCCACGCGCCGAGGCGCGTGCCTGGCGGGCGCTGGCGCTCGTGTACAAGATCGGCGCCCAGTCGGATTCCAACGAAATCGTGCTCCGGCGTGTGGAAGAGATGCAGCGCGCGGCCCACGACCGGTCGGAGCTCGGCGTGACGTTGATCCGCCACGCCGAGATCTACCACGAGAATGGCGACATGGGCGCGTTTCGCCGGTGGGCCATGGCCGCGCACGCCGAGGGGCTGGCCTCGGGCAACGGCCTCGTGATCGCCGGCGCGGTTGGCATCCTTGGTACCGTGGCGCTTGCGCTCAACGATTATCCATCGGCCGCCGCCTATCTCGATCAGGCGCTGGCCACGTATCGCGCGATCGGCGACTCGGGCAACGTGCACGCGATTCTCGCCTACGAAGGCGATCTCGCGACCGCGACGGGCGATCTCGCGCGGGCCCGTGCGATCTACGAGGGCGAGGCGGCGTTCAACAAGACGGTCGGCGACACCTCGCAGGTGTTCGACTTCGAGCGCGGCCTGGCCTCGATCGACTTGCGAGCCGGTGATCGGGCTCGCGCCACGCGTGATCTCGACTCGGCCGTCGCGGTCGCGAGGGCGAACCACCATTCCGAGTGGATCGCCGGGCTCGATCGCGAACGGGCGTTGATCGCGCTCGCCGACAGCCAGCCTGTGCGCGCGGCGGTCTTGCTCGACCGGTACATCGCGACGCGCGATACGACTGAGCATATGATGCGATATGAGGGGCGCGTATTGCGCGCCGAGGCGTACGCGGAGGGCCAGCGCCTCCGCGACGCCGAGCGTGAGTTGGCCGCGGCCGAGGATGAGATCGACGCTTGGCGTGCGCGGCTCACGGATCGCGATATGCGGGTGCTGGTGTTTCAGGCTGGGCCGCAGGAGGTCAACGATCGCGATATGCACATCGCGACGGTCATCCATGCGTTGGCTCTGGGCGGTTTTGCGTCTGACGCGTTTTCGTTGGCCGAGCGACGCCGGGCTCGCGATCTCGCGGATCATCTGGCGCAGTTGTCCGCTTTGAGCTCCGGCACCGCGGTGGCTTCGCCTTCTGTCGCACGAGTGACGTCGACCGAAGTAGAGCGGGGATTGGATTCCAGTACAGCGCTCATCGAGTTCGTGACTGGAGCCAGAGGCGCGCCCACGACTGTATTCGCGGTGACACGTGATACTCTCCGAGCCTACGGTGCGCCGGGTGGTGATTCGTTAGCGGGGCCGATAGCCAGGTTCGTCGCGCTGCTGGAAGCGGGACAAGATCCTGGAGTACTCGCGCGGACACTTGGAACGGCGTTACTGAAGACAGAAGCGACACAGATCATCATCGTGCCCGATGGCCCATTGCATCGACTCCCATTTGATGCGCTGATCGGACCCGATGATCGCGCGCTCGTTGAACATTCAGCGATCAGCATCGTGCCTTCGGCGGCGGTATGGCTTGCGTTGAGAGCCCGCCACGAAACACCGCGTGTGCCGAGAATTCTGGCGTTTGGCGATCCGGCATTCGCCCGTGCCAGTCGTCCGAGCGAATCTGGTGGCGAATCCGGTGCTGCCGAGTATAGGTCCGCTGTCAGCACGACGGATCTGCCAAGGCTGCCAGAATCGGGTCGCGAAGCCCAAATGGTCGCGAGCTTCGCGCGGCTCGCGACGGTAAGGCTTGGCGATTCGGCGAGCGCCGCGTATCTCAAGCATGCCGCGCTCGACTCGTTCACGGTGCTCCACTTCGCGACGCACGCGATCGTCGATGATCGCAGCGCCGATCGCACGGCGCTCATGCTGTCACCCAGCGCCGGCGAATCCGGGGTCGTCACCCCGTCCGATGTGGCGGGCCTGCGCCTGCACGCCGACCTGATCGTGCTCTCGGCCTGCCGCTCCGCCGGCGGCGTGGTCGTCGACGGCGAAGGGGTCCAGGGGCTGACGGCGCCGTTCCTCGAGGCCGGGGCGCGGAGTGTCATTGCCACGGAGTGGCGGATCAAGGACGAGACGACCGTGGCATTCGTGCAAGCGTTCTATGCCGCGCTGGCGCGCGGACTTCCGGTGGCCGAGGCACTCCGGGCCGCCAAGCTCGAGCGTCGCGCCTCTGGCGCGCGGCCGGGCGAGTGGGCAGCGTTCACCGTCGTCGGTGATCCGACGGTACGAGTCGCGGTGCTCACGCCACGCCCATTCCATGTCTCGACCTCTCTTGTCATTCTTTCCGTCGCGATCGTTCTCGGTCTCTGCATGCGCGCTCGCGCTGCTCGCCGCGTGTAGCGACGCGACGACGCCGCGTCGCGCGCCACCGCCGATTGATCTGGCCGCCGGGTGGCGCACCGCATCAGCCACGTCGCAGCACATCGATAGCGCGACCCTGGCCAACGCATTCGCGCGGGCGCCCAACACACTCGGTCTGCGCACTCTCCTCGTCGCGCGCAACGGGTATTTGATCGCCGAGTACTATCACGCGCCGGTGACCCTCGATAGTCTGAGCGATGTCCGCTCGGTCACGAAAAGCATTACGTCGATGCTCGTTGGAATCGCGATTAGTCGTAACGAGCTACCAGGTATCACCGAGCGATTGGATCAGCTCATTCCGCCGAGCATCGCGACGATGCGATCGGACGAAGCCGCCATCACGGTCGAGAATCTTTTGACCATGACCGGTGGGTGGCGGTGGAATGAATGGACGGCCAACGACTATAACCTGTGGGCAGGCGCAGCAGACCAGGTTGAGTATCTCCTCGGTCGTCAACTCGCCAATGCGCCGGGGACGATGTTCACGTACAACTCTGCCGCTGTGCACTTATTGGGCGTAGGGCTCAGTGTCGCGACGAAAGAGATCGAGCAAGATTATGCGCGCGAACATCTCTTGCGACCGCTGGGCATCGACACGGTGGCGTGGGAGACTGATGATCGCGGTTATAACAATGGCGGCGCCGGGATCCAGCTTCGCACACGGGATCTCGCGAAGATCGGGCAGCTCGTCTTACAGAATGGCCGGAGTGCCTCTCAACAAATCGTCCCATCAGATTGGCTCGGCAAATCATTGATGGTACGGGAAAGACTGAACAATCAATACGGCGACGCCACCGGTCTCAATTACGGCTACCTCTGGTGGCTCACGAACACGTTCTGGCTCGCCTGGGGATTCCGAGGCCAATACATCTACATCGTCCCGAGCCAACAACTCGTGGTCGTCGCGACATCCGCGCTCGATGCGCCGGGCGATGCGGACCGTGAGGCGATCGGGGTGCTCGACCTTATCGTATCAGGGATCGAGCCGGCCATGCATTGATCCCACCCGGCATGTTCCGCACGTCCGGAATCCCGGCCGCCGTCAGCACACTCGCCGCGATGGCCGAGCGTGACCCGGCCTGACAATGCACCACGATCGGTTTCCCGCGCGGCACCTCATCGAGGCGCCCGGCGAGGGTCGCGAGCGGCAGGTGGATCGCTCCGGCGATATGCCCGGTATCCCACTCGCTCTCGTCGCGGACGTCGAGTACCGTCACGCCACCCGTCGCCATCAAATCCGCGACGTTCCGCGGGTCCATCTGCGCGACGGTCTCGATCGCGCCACCCGCCTCGCGCCAGCGATCGATCACCTGGCGCGTGAAGCGACCGGCGACGCGATCGAGGCCGATCAGAAAGAGATCGTGCGTCGCTTCGATCGTAGCGCGCTCGTCGTCGCCAATGAGATAGATGTCCGCGTCATACGGCAGCACCGACCCCGCCCACATCGGAAAGGCCCGCGTCAGCGGCACATTGATCGTGCCCGGCACGTGCCCCGCCGCAAAGGCCTCCGCCCGTCGGAGATCAACGATGGTCGCTTTCGCATCGAGTAGCGGCCCGAGCGCGGCATCCGGCATGCGCGGCGGCCGCGCGAGCGTCGCGTCGCGATCCGCCCCGGCCCCGTTCACTCCGTTCACCCGCTTCATGATCGCGAAATAGCGCGGCGGCTCGGGCTGGCCGCTCAGGATCTCCCGGACGAACGTCTCTTCATCGGCCGTATTGAACGCCCAGTTCGTCGCGAGCTCGTAGCCAAGGGTCGTACTGGGCATCGCGCCGAGTGCCTTGCCGCATGCCGAGCCGGCTCCATGGCCGGGCCAGATCTGCAGATCCTGGAGATTTGCCTCGCGGAACCGCCGCAACGACGCGAAGAGCGCGCGAGCGCCACGCTCCGACGCGCCCTGGACTTTGACGGCCCGTTCGAGCAAGTCGGGTCGGCCGACATCGCCCACGAACACGAAGTCGCCCGTCAGCGCGCCCCACGGATGGTCCGTGGTGGCCGTATCCGTCACGACGAAGATCACATGCTCCGGCGTATGGCCCGGCGCCTGGATGACATCGAGGCGGACTTTGCCAACGCGAATGCGTTGGCCGTCCGACAATGTCTCGGGCAGCAGCGCCTCGGCGCCCGTTCGCGAGGCCAGCGCGCGCGTGCCCGAGATAAAGTCGGCGTGAATGTGGGTCTCGGTCACGGCGATGATCGTGAGACCCATGGCGCCCGCGGCGTCCATGTACTGATCGATGTCGCGCATGGGATCGACGACGATCGCCTCGCGACTCGTTTGATCGCCGATCAAATAGCTCGCGGCGGCGAGCTTGGGTTCGAAGAAGCGTTGGAAGTACACTAGGGCGAGGCGTCCTCGAAGAGCATGCCGGCCCGCTCGTGGCTCAACCCCATCTCGGTCACGAGTCGCGTGAGACCCCGGGCGAGCGCGCGGCGGTCGCGCGCGGGCAAGCGGGTCAGGGCGGCGATCATCGCGCTCTGGGGCGCCTCCGGCGCGCGCTCGACGGCCGCGCGCCCCGCCGTCGTCAGGGCGATGACGACCCGGCGCGCGTCCTCGGCCGAGCGTTCGCGGCGCACCAGGTTGCGGCGGCGCAGGCGCTCGACGACCGGTGACGCGGTACTCTGATCGGTATAGGTGCGGGCCGCGAGCTCGTTCAGCGATTGGGCGGGTGCGTCCCGGAGCGCGTGCAGCACGAACAGCTCCGCCGCCGTCAGCCCGGCCGCGGTCTCGTTGCGGCGCGATGGCGACCGGATCCCCTGTACCAGCCGGCGGATCGCATCGAGCGTGGCCCGGACTTCCGCTCCGTTCGTCCGGTGCTCCTTCTCCGCACGCATGCGCTCAAGATACATCGGTACCGATACATTTACTCCATGCGCCGATTCGTCGAGTGGTTCAATCAACGCCAGCTGAGCGAACATACGATCTTGCTCGGCTTCGCCGTGATCATCGGCGTGCTGTCGGCGCTCGGCGTGGTCGGGTTTTACCGCGCGATCGACCTGTCGTATCTGGTGTTCTATCGGTCGACGGCCGGGATCCTGTCCACCATCGGTGCGTTGCTCTACCGCCCCCTGATCACCGGCGCCGGCCTGTTCGTGGCGTGGTGGATCATGCGGCGCCTCGGCCAAGGGCACGATGGCGTGAACGTGCCCGACGTCCAAATCGCGGTCGCAAAACGGGGAGGCGTCGTCCCAAGCCGCGTGGCGGTCGCACGGACGCTGGCCAGCGCCGTCACCATCGGATCGGGTGCGTCGGCCGGTAGCGAAGGCCCAGTCGTCGTGCTCGGCGCCGCCATCGGCTCGGGGCTCGGTCGGGTATTCCAGTTCACGGCCGAACGGGTACGGGTGTTCGTCGCGTGCGGGTGCGGCGCGGCGATCAGCGCCGCGTTCAACGCGCCGCTCGCGGGCGCGTTCTTCGCGCTCGAGGAGATCTTGGGGTCGCTCGGGGTCGCGTCGTTCTCGCCGGTCGTCGTGGCCAGTGTCGTGGCGGCGGTGGTCTCGCGGGCGGCGTTTGGCAATCACCCCGCGTTTCCGATGCCGACGCAATACGGATACGAATCGGCGCTCGAAGTCCTGGTCTTCTTCCCGCTGCTCGGCGTCGTCACGGCCATGTTCGCGGTCGGGTTCGTGCGGACCTACTTCGCCGCCGACCGCGCGTTCGGAGCGCTGAAGCGGCGTCTTCCGCCCGGCATCGTGCCGTGGATCGCCGGCATTATCGTCGGTGCGCTCGTGTGGGTGTCCGGCGGACTGTTGGTCGGCTACGGGCACCTCGCCATCCACCTCGAGATGTTCGGCCGGTTGCCCTGGTACACCTTGCTGGCGCTCGGCGCCGGTGGGATCGTCGCGACGTCGATCACACTCAACGGCGGCGGGTCCGGCGGCGTGTTCACGCCGTCACTCTATGTTGGCGCGGCGACCGGCGGTGGGTTTGGTGTGCTGCTGGCCCGGCTCTTCCCGAGTCTGGGATTACATCCCGAGGCGTACGCGGTCGTCGGCATGGGCGCCATGATCGCGGGCGCGACGGATGCCCCGATCACCGGCATCCTGCTCGTGTTCGAGATGACGAATGATTACGCGATCGTCCTGCCACTCATGCTCACGGTCGTGATCGCGCATTTCGCCGCCCGGCGGTTCGAGCCCGATTCCTTATATAGCGGATGGCTGCGCCGGCGGGGCGAGTCCGTCGAGCACGATGTCGAGTCGCTGTTCGTCCGCGACATCTACGATCCGGCGCCGACCGTGATTCAAGAGTCCGAGTCCCTAGGCGATGCGCTCGCCCATCTCAACAACCGCACGCAGTCCGTCTTCCCGGTGGTCGACGCCGAGCATCACGTGGTGGGCGTCATCACGATCGGCGACCTCGGCCGGTTGGCGACGACGGCGGGTGCGCTCGGGTCCTTGGTGCTCGCCGCGGACATCGCGCAGGAGACCGAGACGGTGGGGCCCAACGAATCCTTGCGGAGCGCGATGCGGCGGATGGGCGTGCGCGGCGCGGCCGCGATTCCGGTGGTGCAGGCCGAGCGGCTCATCGGGTTGATCAGCCGCGCCCACATCCTGGGGGCGTATACCTAACGATTGTGCGTGTAGATGAGATCCATGAGCTCATCGTACATGGCGGACGCTTCGTCCGGCGTCCCGCGAATGGCCTTCGTCGCGCAGTGCTCGAGGTGATTGCGCATGAGCTCACGACCCACGGAGCGCAGGGCCTCCTGCACTGACGAGATCTGCATCATGATCTCGGCGCAGTAGCGCTCCTCGCCGACCATCTTCTGCAGGCCACGAACCTGGCCCTCGATGCGGCGGAGGCGCTTGAGTGTACGTTCGGTGGTGCCGGGCGTCACGGCCACGGCTTTCCTCGGCACCCTCGCGGGCATCAGTCGACCCTCACGCGGCGGAGCCGCAGGCTGTTGGAGACCACGCTGATCGAGCTCGCGGCCATCGCGGCGCTGGCCAGCATCGGGTTGAGGAGGCCGCTGGCCGCGATCGGGATGCCAATGGCGTTATAGATAAACGCCCAGAAGAGGTTCTGCTTCATCACGCGCATCGTGGCGCGGGCGAGGCGGATCGCTTGAGGGACCGCGCGCGGGTCGCCGCGCATGATCACGACATCGGCGGCGTCCGCGGCGACGTCGGTCCCGGTGCCCATCGCTATGCCGACGTCCGCGCGCGCGAGTGCTGGCGCGTCGTTTACGCCGTCGCCGACCATGGCGACGACCCGGCCTTCGGCTTTCAGCGCTTCTATCGTTTTCAGCTTGCCATCCGGCAGCACGCCTGCGACCACGCGATCTATTCCGACCTGTTTTGCCACCAGCTGAGCGGTCGCGTTGGTATCACCGGTAAGCAGCACGACTTCGGCGCCGAGCTCACGCAATTCGCCGACTGCTTTCTCGGCTGTCGGCTTCACCGGGTCGGCAACACTGACTCCACCTTTGAGCACGCCATCGACCGCGACATGAATAACAGCATCGTCAACGGTCGAAATGCCATGTTCGGCCATCAATTTGGTGTTACCGACGACCACGGTATGGCCATCGACAACGCCGGTCACACCTTGGCCGGGATGCGACATGAAATCCGACGGTGTGCTGGTCCCATACTCGGCAAAGGCACCAGCCAACGGATGCTCGCTCGCCGACTCGAGTGATGCCGCCAGGGACAGTGATGCCGAATCAAGATTCCCGACGTTCGCCAGCGTGATGTGGCCGGCCGTGATCGTCCCCGTCTTGTCGAAGACGACCGTATCAACGTCGGCCACACGCTGCAGCGCCTCGCCGCCTTTGATGAGCAACCCCATCTCGGCGCCGCGCCCAGTCGAAACCATGACGGCGGCAGGCACCGCGAGCCCCATGGCGCATGGGCAAGCGATGATCAAAACGGCGACGGCCGCGGTCAACGCGTGAGGGATAGTCCCGATGAATGCCCAGACGATAAATGTCAGGATGGCGAGGCCGATGACGGTCGGCACGAAGATGCCGCTGACGCGGTCGGCCAGCCGCTGCATCGGAGCGCGGCTCGATTGGGCGGAGCGGACGAGGGTGATGATACGCGCGAGCACGCTGTCCGCACCCAGTGTGGAAGCCTCATACCGGATAGTTCCGGCGCCGTTCAAAGTGCCGCCGATGACGCGATCGCCGGCGGCCTTGGCTTGCGGGACGGACTCTCCGGTCATCATGGACTCATCGATCGCGGTGCGCCCGCTGATGATGGCGCCATCGACCGGCAGGCGTTCGCCCGGTCTCACGACGATGGTCTCGCCGGATCGGACATTCTCGATCGGTATGTCGACCTCGGCGTCGTCTCGCACGACACGAGCGGTGCGTGGCGCGAGGCTGGCGAGGGCCCGGAGCGCGGAGGTCGTACGAGCCTTGGCTCGTGCCTCGATCGCGTTCCCCGTCAGGACGAATGCCAGGATGACGATGACGGCTTCGTAGTAGACGTCGGGTCTAAAGAGCGAATAGCAGAACGCCGCGCCGGTGCCGATGGCGATCAGGGTGTTCATGTCCGTGGACCCGTGCCGCGCGGCGGCCCAGGCTCGGACGTAGATCTCGCGTCCCGCCCACAGGATCGTCACGAGCGCCATCGCGAGGAGTGCCCAGCGCGAGTGAACGAACATGGACGCGGCCGCGAGCACGAGGCTGACCGCGGCTTTGCGTGTGGCGACGGCCTGGTCGTCGACCGGGAGATCGGCGCCATAGCCTGTTCGCCGCACGGCCGCGAGCAACCTCGCCGGGCTCGTGCTCGCCGGGTCGTACTCGACGGTCGCGTTCTCCAGGAGCAGATTGACGTGAGCGTTCTCCACGCCCTGCTCGCGTTCCAGCGCGCGCTGGATGCGGGACGAGCAGGCCGCACACGTCATTCCGGAGACCGGAAACGTCACGGTGGTCACGGCACGGGCTCCAGCACTTCGTAGCCAAGGTCGTCGATCGCGGCCACCAGCTGGTCGACGCTGGTCTTCGCCGGGTCGAAGCGCAGCGTGGCGGAGCCGATCGTGACGGCCTCGAGCTCGACGCCCGGGATCCCGGCCAGGGCGCCGCGGACCGCGCGCTCGCAGTGGCCGCAGCTCATGCCGCCGATTCGGAGGGTGATCTGTCGCATGTCGCAATATACCCCTACCCCCTAGGCCTATGTCAATTCTCTGGCTGGAGCAGGTCATGCCGGACGGGATAACGGCTGAGCCGCTTCGCGAATCGACGCGGGCCGACATCGCGATCATCGGCGGCGGGTACGTTGGGCTCTGGACCGCGATCCAGATCAAGCAGCGCTCGCCGGCGACCGACGTGGTCGTGCTCGAGCAGGGCATCTGCGGCGGCGGGGCGTCCGGGCGGAATGGCGGGTTTGTGCTGACGTGGTGGCCGAAGATCGACACCCTCGTCCAGCTGTGTGGCGAGGCAGAGGGTGTCCGCCTGGCGGCCGCATCCGAGCGCGCGATCGAGGAGATCTCGGCGTTCTGCGTGGCCGAGCAGATCGACGCCCACTTCGCGCGGGGCGGGTGGATCTGGTCTGCGACCAATCGGGCGCAGGAAGGGGCATGGGATACCGTGCTTCGCACGTGCGAACGACTTGGCGTCTCTCCATTTGCCCAGGTCGACATGAGCCGCACCGGCTCTTCTGTGCACCGAGTGGGAATCATCGAGGCTAGCAACGCTACAGTGCACCCTGCGGCGCTGGCTCGCGGGCTTATGCGTGCCGCACTCTCTCGTGGGGTCCGCATCTATGAGGGCACTCGCGTAGCTGCATTCACTCGACATCAGCCGATCGAGATAAGGACCGACACTGGGCATGGGGTACGTGCCGAGAAGATGGTGTTGGCGACCGGAGCGTGGGCGAGCAGTGTCCGCGAGCTCGCGCGGAAGATGGTCGTCGTGTCGAGCGACATCGTCGCCACCGAACCGATCCCGGAGCGGCTCCGATCGATCGGCTGGACCGATGGCAGCGCGATCACCGATGCGCAGCTCCGCGTTCATTACTATCGCACGACGGGCGACGGTCGCATCGTGTTCGGCAAAGGCGGCGGTGCGCTCGCCTTTGCCGGCACCATTGGCCGCGGATTCGACCGCGATCCGTGGCGCGCGATGGAAGTCGCGCGCGATTTCGCTCGGACCTATCCAACCCTGAGCGGGGTCAAGATCACTCATGATTGGAGCGGCGCCGTCGAACGAACGCCTAACGCGCTGCCGCTGATCGGCCGACTCGGCCGGTCGCGCCCGCACATCGTGCACGGCGTCGGCTGGAGCGGTCATGGCGTTGGGCCGAGTTACCTCGGCGCGAAGATGCTGGCGAGTCTCGCGCTCGGTATTCGCGACGAGTGGAGCGAGGCCGGCATCGTCGATCAGCCGATGGGAGCCTTTCCGCCGGAGCCTGTGCGTTACCTCGGCGGAATGCTCGTGCGTTCGGCTGTCACGAGGAAGGAGTACGCCGAGTGGGACGATCGCACACCGGCATTCTGGGATGTCGCGTTATCGAACCTTGCGCCAAACCACTAGCGAACACCGAGGCCGGAGAAGCCGGCGAGGTCGTCGCTCACGGATTGCCATGTACTGAAGTAGTACTGGCGCCCAGACACACCGTCGGTGCCGTCGACGGTGAGTCCGAAGAGGATGCCGGCGACGTAGTATCGCCCGCGCAGATTCTTGAACATGACAGGCGCCCCACTGTCGCCGATGCCGGCGCCGCCGCTGACGACGCCGCTGCAGGTGCGGATGTAGCCGTCGATGACCACGTCGGCGCAGAGCGCGGTGACGACGCCGCCGGTCCAGCCGGTCACGCTGCCGACCTTGTCGACCGTGTCGCCGACGAGCGCCTCCGTGTAGCCGGAGAGCGTAAAGGTCGGTTGGGTCTGGTCGATCTCGGTGGGCCCGTAGATCCGCGGCAGGAACACGCGTCCGGCCGGTCGCGCGACCGCGCCGAGGGTCGTCGGGACGCCTGGTTCGATTTGGACCAGCGCCGCGTCGCTCGCGCGACAGAGCATGGTGGCGGGACAGGAGCCACCGCCGACGAACGGCGGGTTGGCGACGACCGTGCCAACGAGGTTCGCGCGCAGCGCGACCGTGTCCGGCTGATATACGTTGGCGCCGACGTATCCGCCGACCGGCGGCGAGTGTTGCACGCAGTGCGACGCCACCACCATATAGTGATGGACGGTATCAGCGAAGTCGCGAACGTTGGTGCCGTACGAGCAGTACGTAGTCCACGTCACGCTCGACTGTTCAAAGAAGCCCTGGATGCGAAGACCACCGACGGCCGGACGGAGTACCCCATCGACCGACCCCGCTTGGACGATGCGAGGCACCGATTGGATCGTGACGGCGCCCATCGGAACGCCGTACCGCGCGATCTTCGTGGCGAGCACGGCCGGAGCCCCGGTCGTCGCGACCACGATGCGATTCGTGCGCTCATCGACGGTCAGCATCACCACGCCGTTGGTGAGCAGCGGCCGCAGGGCGTTTTTCCAGAGCAAGAGTTCGCCATACGAGTACCGGCCGTACCGGAGCCGCATGGTGGGGCTCTCGCGCCCGCTCGCGAGCAGCTCATTGATCACCGTCTGCTGGGTGATCGTCGCGCGAGACAGGTCGGTCACATACGCGATGAGATAGCCCTGTCCATCGATGTAGGCACCGCCGAATTCGGGCACCCGCGCCGCGACGCGAATGGAGATCGCGCGCGAATCGTTCGTGTAGCTCGCTGGCCAAAGCGTCGTGGTCGGCACGACGTGAGCGATGCCGTCGATCGGAGCCGACAGCTGCACCGTACTGCCGCCACAAGCCAGACAAACGGCACAGGCGATCAGGGTGAATCGCGGACGTTCCACTCTGGGGAACGTATGATCGGAATCATCCTCTTGCCACTCCTTGACCGATTGCCAAAGGCGGGCATTCTTACCGCCTATTGCGGATACATCGTCTTGACACGCATGTAGCCAACTCTCACCCCGGAGTGGCCATGAATTGTCGTATTGTCGGTATTGCGGTAGCACTCGCCGCCCTCGCCGCGCAGGCCCAGGCGCAGGAGCGGCACATTAACGGTTCGGTCGTACGCGAGGCCGATCAGCAACCCATTTCGTTCGCGCAGATCGTCATCCAAGGCGGCACGGCTCGGACACAGGCCGACGCCGGTGGCAAGTTCCGGATCACGGCGCCATCGGGACCCGTGACGCTGCTGGTCCGCGCGATCGGCTTCACGCCAAAGAACGTCGATCTTGGCGCGACCGATAGCACCATCGTGATCTCGATGGTCGAGGAGGCGACGAAGCTGAGCGAGGTCGTCGTCACCGGTCAGGCGACCACGACGACCAAGGCGACGGCGACGACGCCCACGGATCTCGTATCGGCCGCGGAGCTCACGCGCGCGCCGGCGCAGACCGTCGACGCGGCGCTGCAGGGGAAAGTCCCCGGTGCCTCGATCCAGACGAACTCGGGTGCCCCCGGCGGTGGCATCCAAATTCAGATCCGCGGCGTCAACACCGCCACGGGAAATACCGACGCCTTGTTCGTCGTCGACGGCGTCATCTACAGCAACGAGACGATTCCGACCGGTTTGTTCCAGGCGACCGGCAGCGGTGGCCTGAACTCGACGGGTCCCATCCAGGACGATGCCGCGAATCGCATCGCCGATTTGAATCCCGCGGACATCGAATCGATCGAGGTGCTCAAGAGCGCGGCCGCCTCATCGATCTACGGATCGAAGGCATCGAACGGCGTCGTGATCATCACGACGAAGCGGGGCAAAGCCGGGAAGCTCCGGATCAACGTCTCGCAACAGACCGGGTTCGCGCATCTGCTCCGCGGACCGGCGAACGAGCCGTGGACCCTCAGCCAGGCGCTCAGTACCTTCGCGTCATCCGGGTCGGACAGCGCGACGATCAATGGCTACGCGCACAATGGCGTCCTGCCCGTGTACGACCACCTGAACGAGGTCGCCGGTCGCACGCCCCTGCAGAGCACCACGTTGCTCGACCTGAGCGGCGGCAATGACAAGACGCAGTACTTCGCGTCGGGTTCGCTCGCCCAGGAGGGCGGCATCGAGCAGGGGACCGCCGCGGACCGTCAATCGCTGCGCCTCAACATCAATCAGAACCTCGCCAAGAACTTCGACGGTTCGCTGTCGACGGTGTTCACGCACACGCGCGAAGACCGCGGGTTCAACAACAACGACAACAACGGCGCCAGCGTCCCGTACGCCATCTCGTACATCCCGAGCTTCGAGCCCCTGCAGTTCTCGAACGCCTCATGGCCACAGCCGCTCATCACGTACAAGAGCTCGAACCCCCTGCAGACCATGTCGCTGGGGACCAACACGGCGCTCACGAACCGGTTCGTCGGCGCGGCCAAGGCCAGCTACACGGCGCTCAAGACCGACAACAATACCATCAAGTTGGTCGCGCAAGGTGGCCTGGACTTCTTCGACCAGGGCACGAGCGTCACCCTGCCAGCCAACACCTTTCTCGAGGCGGCGACGGCGACGCCGGGTATCTCGGTGCAGGGTCAGGCGCAGAGCCGGCAATACAACTGGAACCTGAACGCGATCCACACCTACACCACGAGCTCGAGCCTCCTCTCGGCGACGACCGCCCTCGGCATGACGTACGAGGATCGGCAGCTCGACCGGGCGCAGACGGCCACGTCCAACCTGGTCGGCACACAGACGAACATCGACGCGGGTTCGATCGTCGTGCCGTTCGAGCTCAACTCCGTCGAGCGCACGCTGTCGTTCTACGGACAGGAAGACCTGAACCTGTTCGAATCGCGGCTGAACATCGAAGGCGGTCTGCGCGCCGAGCGCACGTCGGCCAACGCGTCGATCAACAAGTACTATATCTACCCGAAGATCGCCGCGTCCTATCGCTTCATCGATCTGCCGGTCCGTGGGTCCGAGCTCAAACTGCGCGCGGACTACGGCGAGACGGGCAACCAGCCGACCTTCGGCCAGAAGTACACGAGCCTCATCGACAACCGGGCCTATGGCGGTTTCCCCGCCCTCGGTCTCGGTGGTCAGGCCGTGTTCGCGGCGCCCGACCTGCGCCCCGAGCGCACTCGCGAGTTCGAGTTTGGTGGTGACCTCACCGGCTGGTCGTCGCGGGTCGATCTCGAGGTCACGTACTTCCATCGCCGCACGTATGATCTGTTTTTGCCGAGAACGCCGGCGGCGTCGACAGGATACGCCGAGATCCTGGCCAATGGCGGCACGTTCCAGAACGAGGGACTCGAGATCGGCGCCACGCTGATCCCGATCCAGATGCGCAATTTCAGCTGGACGCTGAATACGGCGTTCCGCACGCTGCACAACGAAGTGCTGCAGCTCCCCGCTGGGGTGTCGAGCTTCACGCCCGTCGGATCTGGCTTCGGTCTCGCCTACGGCCAGTTGCTCGTGCAGCAGGGACGTCCGATCACGCAGATCGTCGGGCAGACCGGCATCGATAACAGCGGCAACTTCATCGTCTCGTCCATGGGGCAGGTCAATCCCGATTACGACTGGACCTTCGGCAGCACGTTCACGCTCGGTCGGTTCACGCTGACCGGTCTGTGGGATTGGCAGAAGGGCGGCATCATCGAGAACCAGACGCTGTCGCTCTATGGCTGCAATGGCCTCGTGGATCACGGCGCCTACGGCACGCTGCTGCTCAACGCCTGCTCCGACGGTATCGCCACGCCCTACGTGCAGAGCACGACGTTCCTCAAGCTGCGCGAGGTGAAACTCCAGTACGATGTGCCGCTCCAGTACAGCCGCTACCTGTTCGGCTCGCACGGGGTGCAGCTGAGCGCGTCCGGCCGCAACTTGATCTTGATCACGAAGTACTATGGGTACGATCCGGAAGTGAGCAACTTCGGTCAGTCGCCGTTCCGCGGCGTCGATCTCGCGCCGTATCCGCCGTCCCGTCAGTTCTTCTTCACCATATCGGCGGGGTTCTGACCATGAAGATCACTCCACTCCTGGCCCTCTCGGCGACCGCGTTCGCCAGCATGGCCTGCTACGATTTTCACGTTACCGACCCGAACGCGCCAACGACCCAGTCCGTCTACGGGAATCCGACTCGGGCGAATATGTCGGCGGCCGCGCTCGGCATGTTCGACCAGGCCCGCCAGGACATGGAATCGTACGTCTGGCGCCTGGGCTCGATGGGTCGCGAAGGCGTCAATCTCTCGGGCAACAACCAGCCGGACTACCAAGAGCCGTATTACGGTCCGCTCTCGAGCACCCAGTTCGGCGGGTCGCAGTGGGGGAATCCCTACATCGAGATCCGTCTCGATAACCTGTATGACGATGCCGTGGTGAACGCGCCCGACCTCTCCGCCGATGAGAAGAAGGCGTCGGTCGCGTTCGGCGAGACGCAAAAAGCCCTGGCGCTCTTCTATGTCATCCAAACCCGGGCTCAGCTCGGCGCTCCGGTGAACGTCGACGTCAGTCCCACGGCCGCGCCGGCGCCGTTCGTGGGTGAGGACAGCGTGTACCGCGCTATTATCGGCCTCCTGGCCGACGCGCGCTCGAAATTGAATGGCAACGGAGCCGCGTTCCCATTCCCGATGCCGCCGGGGTATGCGAACGCGAGCTCGCCGCAGACCTTTGCGGAGTTCACGCAAGCGCTCGCGGCCAAGGCGTGGGTCTTCCGCGCGACGGATGTCAACGGGTGCAAAGGCGCGAAGGCCACGTGCTATACGGCCGCGATGAACCTGCTCGACTCGCTCTTCAACAGCGGCTACGCGGACACCACGGCGGCGAGTTTCTACAACGGCGTCTACTTCGATTTTTCGCCCAGTCCGGGTGACCTGCAGAATGGTCTCTCCGATCCGCTCAACGGCAACCTCTACTTCGCGCTGGATGTGCAGCAGACGGATGCGCAGTTGCAGACGGACGGTGTGACGCCCGATGCGCGGGTCGGCGCCAAGATCGTTCCGGCGACGGTCCCCCAGATCCTGTCGGGATTCCCGATCCACGGCACGCTCAAGTACTCGATCTACCTGTCGAACGGCGCGGCGAATCCGGCGGCCCAGGTCCCGATCATCCGGGATGAGGAGTTGGTGCTGCTGCGTGCGGAGGCGGAGTTGGGGTTGGGGAACACCGCCGCGGCGACGAACGACCTCAATCATACTCGCACCGGGTCCGGCGGTCTCAAGGCACTGGATCCAGGGCTGTCAGCGGATTCGCTGCTCACGCAATTGATCTACGAGCGGCGCTATTCGCTCATGTGGGAGCAGGGCACGCGCTGGATCGATGCGCGGCGGTATGGACGCCTCGCGACCATCGAGGCCAATCCAGACGGGCTGTCCGGCGGGCACGTGCCGCCGATCATGCCGGTGCCCGCCTCCGAATGCACGGCGCGAGGACTGGGCAACGTGTGTACGCCAACGCTAGTCGCGCAGTAGTGGTGTGACGTCGCCGACGGCGGCGGTGCTGGGTCGCATCGGGCTCGCTGAGCCCGTTGCGGCTCTCGCCGGCAAGACCTGGGATGTCATCATCGTGGGAGCGGGACACAACGGGCTGGCGTGCGCGGCGTACCTCGCGCGCGCCGGCCGTCGTGTTTTAGTGCTCGAAGCGCGCGAGCGGGTCGGTGGGGCGGCGACGATGGATGAGCCGTTTCCCGGCGTGCGGTTTTCGCCGTGCGCGTATGTGTGTGGGTTGCTGCACCCGCTCGTGATCGACGAGTTGGAGCTCGTCGAGCATGGGTTCATCTGGCAGCCGGCGGTTGGCGGGATGTTCGTGCCATTTGACGACGGGACTAGCGTGCAGCTGTGGCACGACGACGACCGGTGCGAGGACGAAGTCCGCCGCTTCGCGCCGCGTGATCTCGACGGGTGGCGGGCGATGGTCCACGTCAAGGCTCGCTTACGCGACGCGTTGCGGCCGGCGGGGCCCGGTGATCTCTGGATCGGGCCGGCGCCCACGCGCGAGATCATCGAGGAGCGTCTCGGGGGCGATGACGAGGCGCGTGGGCTGCTCTACGATTGGTCGATGTGTGAGTATGTCGAGCGCTATCTGAGCGACGAGCGGTTGCAGATGGCTTACTTGGGGCAGGGCGTCATCGGCACGAACGCTTCGCCGACTGATCCTGGTACCGCGTCCGTGTTGTACCATCACGCCTCGGGGTCTATGTTCGGCGACCCTGGCACGTGGGGGTACGTGACCGGGGGCATGGGTATGGTCTCGTTCCTCTTGTGCGATGTCGCTCGTGAACGCGGCGCGAGTATCACGACTGGGACGCCAGTCGCTCGCATCGTTCCAGGCGAGGGGGTTGAGCTCGAGTCCGGCGAACGGATTTTCGCGCCTTATGTGGTCTCCAACGCTGATCCTCGGACAACCCTGCGCCTTTTGGGATCGTCCGCGGATGCCGGCTGGAGGAGTGAGGTCGAGCGCGTTCCCGTGAAAGGGGTCACGGTCAAGGTCAACATGACACTGACCGAGTTGCCCAATTTCCGCGCGCGACCGGGAACGCGCGAACCACATCATACTGGGCAGATCAATACGCCACTGACCAAGCAAGAATGGATCGACGGTCATCGCCAAGCGAATGTGGGCATACTGCCAGATAGACTATGGACAGAGTTGTATCTGCATACCGTCTATGATCACAGTGTGGCGCCAGAGGGTGTCGAGACGCTCAGCGTTTTCTCGCAATTCGTTCCACACGAATTCGCGCAAGGCACGTGGGATTCGAGACGAAAAGAAGTAGGTGAGCGAGTAGTACAGAGCATCGCGCGATATACGTCGAATCTCCCAGAGGCCATCATCAACCTCGAAGTCCTCGGCCCACCGGATATAGAGAAGCGGGTGGGACTCACCGGAGGACACATATTTCAGGGCGAGATCCTTCCAGAGTACATGTGGGACAGAAGGCTATCAGCGCGCACGCCCATGCCCGGAGTGTTTTTGTGCGGCGCCGGTACCTATCCGGGCGGCAGCGTCATGGGCATCAACGGCCGCAACGCGGCCTTCGAGCTGCTGGCTGACGCCGCCGACTGAGCCGGGCTCGGTGAAGCTCCGTCGCGCCATGGGTTGGCGCGACCTGATGCTGTTCTACGTCGTCACAAGCCTCAACCTGCAGTGGGTGCAACGCGCCGCGACCGCCGGGCCAAGCTCGGTCGTGATCTGGATCGGCGCCTGCTTGCTCTTCTACGTGCCGCTCTGCTTCGCGGTGCTCAAGCTCTCGGCGCGCTACCCCGACCAAGGCGGCATCTACATCTGGACGCGCCGATCGTTCGGTCGATTCTCCGGATTCCTCACGGGGTGGTGCTACTGGTGTTGCAACATCCCGTACTATCCCTTGCTGCTCTACTTCGTGGCCGGGACCCTGCCGTTCCTTCTTGGCCCGCGGGCGCAGCACCTGGCCGCCGATCCGCGCTATACGATCGCGATCTCGCTGGCCGGGCTCACGCTGTGCGTGGTGCTGAACCTCGTCGGGCTCAACATCGGCAAGTGGCTGCACAACGCCGGCGCGATCGGCATGTGGGTGCCGACCGCGATCCTGATCGGCGCCGCCGTCGTGGCGTATGCGCGATTTGGATCGGCCACCGCGTTCACGCCGCACGCCTTTGTGCCGAGTACGCGGTTGCAGGATATGGTGTTCTGGTCGGCGATTACATTCGGGTTCGCCGGGGTCGAGAACGCGTCGATCATGGGCGGGGAGCTGGATCAGGATCCGCGGACGATTCCGCGCGCGCTCCTTGGCGCCGGCGTGAGCATCACGGCCGTGTTCGTCGCGGCCACGGTGGCGGTGCTCGTGGCGTTGCCCATGGGCGAGATCACGGACCTGCAGGGCGTGCCGCAGGCGATCGCGGCCGCGGCCGGCCGGATCAATGCGCCGTGGCTCGTGCCGATCGCTATCGGGTTTCTCATCGTCGGCGTGTTGGGGCAGATCGGCGGGTGGTTCGCCGCCAGTGCACGGTTGCCATATGCGGCGGCCGTGGATGGCGTGCTGCCGGGGTACTTCGCGAAGCTGCATCCCACGTGGCGCACGCCGTATATCGCGATGCTCATTCAGGGCGCGATCGCCGTGTTGGTCACGCTGGCCGGGCAGGCGGGGGCGACGGTCAAGACGGCGTATGATCTCTTCTTTAGCGCCTCGATCATCACGTACTTCATCCCCTATCTCTTTCTCTTCGCGTCGCTGATCCGCCTCGAGCCAAAACCGCTCGCGCGGTGTATGGGCGCGCTGGGCTTCGTGACGACCGCGATCTCGCTCGTGCTCGCGGCGGTGCCGCCGGCGGACGAGAAAAATCCTACGCTCTATCTCATCAAGCTGATCGGGTTTTCAGCGGGCGTCGTGGTTTGTGGCGCGTGCATCTACGCTCTGCGAATGACCCAAGGCTCGCAAGACCTCGGCGTCGAACGCGGCTGAGCAGTTTTCCCGTCTGGAGTACGGGCCCGGTTGATAGACTCGGGATACGACGCCTAACTGGCTCTGTTCGCAGATGTGCCAGTCTTCTTTGTTCGTCATGTCCCAGAATTTGATGCCATCCGTCGGATCGAATTGCGGATTGTTGATGCTCTTCTCGTTGAATAGCCAATAACAATGAATCAGCGTGCGATCCACCGACTGTGGCCACAGGGTGTGCAACATGACGTAGTCGTGGTGGACGCTCAAGAGAACGTTCGGGAACAGCGAGTAGTAGTAGATGCGCGGGTATTCGATCGCCGGAAGGTCATCCGCCACCGGTACGCCACAGGCGCGGCCGGTCATCGACATGGTTTCGTGTTCTTGGTTGAGCACCATGTAGCCACCAATGAACGGGCCTTCGTAGAGATCGATTTCGCCACTGGTGGGTGGCGTGAGCTTCGAGAGCGTCGGGTGGATCGGGGCGCAGTGATAGCATTCTTGATAGTTCTCGACGATCAGCTTCCAGTTCGCCTTCACATCGTAGTCGATCTGCTGGGCGACTTTGAGATTCGGCAGATTGAAGGCCGAGAATCTCCCCAACATTGGCGCATACGCGTCGTCGAATGGGACGGGATGGTGAGAGAGATTGATAAATAAGAATCCCTCCCACTCATGCGTCGCGACGGCATGCAGTGGATAGTCGGATTTTTTGAACCCTTCGATCGCATCGGCGGACGGACAGCCGATGAGCCGGCCGTCTAACGCGTACGTCCACGCGTGATACGGGCACTGGATCGTCTCGCCGAGCCGACCATGCTCAGCCTCGATCATATGCGTGCCGCGATGGCGACAGACGTTGTAGTGCGCATGCACCGCGCCCGCGCGATCGCGGACGACGATGATGCTCTCCTGACCGACCGCCTGGAGAAAGTACTCGCCGGGGTTGGCGATCCGGTCCGCGCGGCCGACGCAGAGCCAGCGTTGCGTGAAGATCTTGTCGAACTCCTCGGCCAGGATGGCGGGCGAGGAGAAGTACCGGCCGGGCAGCGTTTTCGTCGCCGCGACAGGTAACATTTCGGTG
>DASRDS010000224.1:0-4888 GCA_035652495.1 Gemmatimonadaceae bacterium | reverse complement strand
AATGAAGCGATCGCCCGCAACATTGCCCTGTTGCGAACCGTCGCCGCGGATTGGGTGCGGGCTGCGCCAGGCAGCAGCGCGGCCCATCTCCAGTTGGCTCGGGCGCTGGAAGCATCGGGTGCCATCGCCGCGAGGGCGGCGCAGGATACGAATGCCATCGACGAAGCGCGCCACGCACGAGCGCTTGCCGAGCGGCCGCTGCAACGCCTCAACGCGATGGTCGATGAGGCCCGTCTCGACATCGAGGTCGAGCGGTTCGGTGCGGCCCGCGCGGTCGCGGATTCGATTCTCGGCGGATGGACGCAACCGTCCGCCGAGGAGGCGAGGCTGGTGGCGACGGCGGCCGCGCTCACGGGTCACGTCGGACGGACCGTTTCCGCGCTGCGGATGACCGCGGCATACGACACGATTTGGCTCCCGCCACCGCACGAGCGACAGGTCGCGCCAATCGTCCCAGCAGCTGAGGCGTTGGCGTTCCTCGGGTATGCCTCATGTGGGGCACCCGTCGATAGCATGCGGGTGAGCGCCGAGCGAACCGTTCATGCCTTGCGAGCTTGGGTCGATACGGCGCATCGAGAGGAGGTGCGCCGAGCCCTCATGGACTGGCCGGCGACCATCGCCTACGACGAGATGGGGGCGTCGTTTGACCACCGGCCGGCCAATGGGGCAAACTCCCAGATGGCGCGTGAGTGGGCCCTCGCCCACGGGGATGCCACCGTCGAACGGGCTTATCTCGGCCAGATCAAAGACCAGATGCGACTGGCTATGCCTGGAGACGCTGATCCCGCGGGGGTCTTCGTCGATGCCCGGCTCGCGCTGGCGGTCAGGGACACGGCAAGCGCCATATCGGAGATCGATTTCTATGGTCTGGATGCCGTCCCGCGATTCGGACTTCGCCTCACCGAGGCGGCGGACGAGGGGGCGACATTCGTGCGGATGATGGCGCTTCGAGCCGATCTGGCGCATCATACGGGCGATGCCCGTACCGCGAGTCACTGGGCTCAGGCGGTCATTGCCCTCTGGGGCAACGCCGATCCCGAACTGCAACCGGTCGTTACACGAGCTCGCGCTCTCGCGCAGCCGTAACCATCGGGCCAGATTCCCGAATCCTCCTCTCGACGGAGTAATCATGTTCCGCCGCGTCTTGCCGTTGGTCGTGCCGATACTCGTCGCCGTGGCGTGCGGTCCGCAAAAGCCGCGGCCGACGCCCGCGCCGCCGTTCGCCGGGAAGCCGATCGCCTCCGTGCCGACGAGCGAAGTCGTGGCGTACGCCAAGACGCTCCAGTTCGACACGACGGCGCCTGGCGCGGACACGATCACGATCAACACGCCGACCGGGGACACGATTCGCCTCGCGGCGTCGCCGGAAATCGGCGCCGCGGCGCTCAGCGATTCGGACGTTGCGGCTGGGCGTATTCTCGCGCGCATTCACAGCAACGCCCCATTCAGCGCGCTTGGCATCGCGGCCGGCACCACATACTACTGGGTCGACGGCTCTGGCGATCGCGCGCGCGGTACCATGATCCCAGAGGATTCACTGAGCCGCCGCTTCGAGCGGCCGATTCTCCTTCGGAAGCACGGACAGCCGAAGTACCTCTCGACCGCGCGATTCTTGAGCTTCGACAGCGAAGGCATGCACATCTTTCTCCTCAACGCGCGTTGTGGGAGTTGGTGCTGCTCGTTCACTAGCGATTTCGTCTCGGGCTCGCTGCCACAGATCGATTCCGCTCTAACGGAGATGCACAACAAGCTCGACGCGGCGAAATAAGTCACCTTGTGACGAATCGTAGCAGATGCGGGTCCTCTGGGCGTCTTCCATCCCACCTGGAGCCGCCATGCCTGCGTTCGTCCGTCGTTGTGTCACACTCGCCTCGACGCTGTTCGTCACCGCCGCTTGCTATCATGCAACCATCGAGACCGGCGCGAAGCCGTCCGACACCGTGATCCAGAAGGACTGGGCATCGGGATGGGTCTATGGCTTGGTGCCACCGGATGTCGTGGCCAGCGCATCCAAATGCCCGAACGGCGTCGCGAAGGTCGAGACGCAGCTCTCGTTTCTCAATCAGCTCGTCGGATTCTTGACGCTCGAGATCTACACGCCGATGTCGATCAAGGTGACGTGCGCCGCGACGGGAACGGCCGACGCGTCGCATATCGCGCCTGACGTGTCCGTCGCCGCAACGGATGGTCAGGATGCCGTCAATGCCGCGTTCCAGGCGGCGGTCAACCGGTCGAGTGAGACGCACACACCAGTCGTCGTGCAGGTGAAGTAGCGCTCGGGCTGGCGCGAGGCGTGGGAGGCGCGCGATAATTGCGGCATGCGCCTCCCACTCTTTGCATTGACGGCTGTGCTGGCGACCGTCGCCAGCGCGCAAGCACCCGCATCGCATGTCGTCGTCCCGACCATCCCGGCGCGGGCGTCCGATGTCTCGACGATCGATGGCATGATCAACGCCTACTACGATGTGATCACCGGCCCCGTCGGCCAGCCGAGACAGTGGTCGCGCGATCGGACGCTCTACTGGCCTGGCATCCGATTCTTCGCGGCCGGCGTGAAGAAGGACGGCACGCCGACGGTGCACGTGATGACGCACCAGGAGTTCGTCGACACCTTCGACGCGATGGCGGTCAAGAACGGGTTCGACGAGCACGAGATCCATCGCACGATGACGCGCATCGGAAACATCGCGCACGTCATGAGCACGTATGAGACGAAGGAGGTCGGCACCGGCCCGGTCACCGGGCGCGGCGTCAACTCCATCGATCTCTACTGGGACGGCAAGCGGTGGTGGATCACGTCCGCGTCGTGGGACGATGAGCGACCCGGATCGCCGATTCCAAAGGAACTGCTGCCTTAGCTACTGCGCCGCCTCCGGTGTGACCCATGACTCCGTCGGGAGATCATTCGGCGGCGGCAGCGACTTGATGTAGGCCACGATGCGCCAGATCGACTCGGCGGGCAGCGCCCCGCCAAAGGCCGGCATGCCATGTGACCGGCCGTAGTAGATCGACGTGAAGATCTCGGCGTCCGTGCCACCGTAGCGCCAACGGCGCGCGGTGAGGCTTGGGCCGACGAAGCCGACGGCGCCGCCACCGTGGCATCCGTCGCAGTTCATGCTGGTGAAGAGCTTCGCACCTTCGGCGGCTGTCCCCGAGTTCTCGGAGAGCGGATTAGTCATGCGACCCGCCGGTGGCGCGATGCCGCCCGCGAAGACGCGTGAGCTCGGCCGGATCGAGGGCGGTCCGCTGTTGGCCGCGCGCCGGCCGATGTGCACGGGCTTCGTGCTGCACGCCGCGCACGCGAGCGCGAGAACGACTAGAGCGCGAAGATCCATACGATGCCACCTTGGCTCGTGTGCCGCGCGAGATCCTTGGCGAAGTCCGCGGGATCGCGCACGTCGGCCGGATCATCCGATCGGTAATCCCCCGAGAGCAAGAACCAGTCGCCGCCGATGCCCGCGTAGATCGCGACGTACTGCTTGCCGTTCGGCCCCGTGAACGTGATCGGACTGCCGACGACGCCGGAGCCGACCTTGAACTTCCAGAGCGCGCGCCCGGTCGTCGCGTCGACGGCCTTGAACCATCCGTCGAGGGTACCGTAGAACACGACGTTGCCCCGCGTCGCGAGGCTCCCGCTCCAAATGGGGAATTTCTCGGGAATCTGCCACTTCTTTTGTCCGGTCGTCGGATCCCACGCAATGAAGAATCCGAGATTGCCGCCGCGGCCGGCGTGGTACGGGGTGTTCGCGTTGAAGAATGGCGTGCCGGCGAGGTAGGTCGACGGACCCGCCTCGTAATCCATGCACATGTTGTTCGTCGACGCATAAAAGAGCTTCGTCTGCGCCGAGTACGACACGGGCGACGCGGGACTCTTGCCGCCTTCGAGCGTCGGGCAGATGTCGCGCACGTTGCCGCGAGAGGCGCCCGTGGCCTTGGTCGGGTTGAGCACCGGGCGCCCCGTCGCGTGGTCGATCTTCGTGGCCCAGTTCACATCGACGTACGGCTCCGCGACCAGCACCTCGCCGGTCGCGCGATCGAGCGTGTACGCGAAACCGTTCTTGTCGAAATGCACGAGCGCTTTGCGCGGCTTGCCCCCGATCATGAGATCGACCAGGACCATCTCGGCCGTGGCGTCGTAGTCCCAACTATCATGCGGCGTGAACTGATACGCCCAGACGAGCGAGCCGTCCGACGGGTGCCGCGCCATGACGCTCGCGGTCCACTTGTTATCGCCGGCGCGCTGCTCGGCATTGTACGGACCCGCGTTGCCGACGCCATAGTACACGAGATCGAGCGTCGAGTCGTACGACAGCCATCCCCAGACCGGACCACCGCCGTGACGCCACGCATCAGGAGGCCACGTGCGGAGGCCGAGCTGTGAGCCCGTATCGTAGGGCGTCTTGAAGCTCGGACTCACGTGCATCGAGGAGTCCGGCCCGAGGTTCGTCGCGGTCCAGACGAGGTGGCCGGTCGCGAGATCCAACCCTTTGATCGAGCCGAGGATGCCGAACTCGCCGCCCGAGGCGCCGACGATCACGCGATTCTTGACGACGAGCGGCGCCATCGTGACGGTCTCGCCACGCTGCAAATCGGCGATCGGCGTTTTCCAGAGCTCGCGGCCGGTCGCGGCGTCAACGGCGACCGTGTGGCCGTCGAGCAGGTTGTACAGGATTTTGCCATCCGCGTAGGCCGCGCCGCGATTCACGACATCGCAGCAGGAGAGGCCGACCGCGTTCTGATCGACGGCCGGGCGGTACTTCCACTTGAGTGGATACCCTTCCTGCGTCAGATCGAACGCGTAGAGCACGTTCGGGTACGGCGTCACCACGTACATCGTGTTTTTCACGACGAGCGGTTGGCCCTCGTGGCCGCCGAGTACGCCGGTCGA
>DASRDS010000223.1:0-4956 GCA_035652495.1 Gemmatimonadaceae bacterium | reverse complement strand
GAGTCGCTCGTCTTGCCGAGGTTGAAGCTGCTCGTGTGGTCGATGGCCGGATCGTCGAGATGTGGAGCGTCGCCGATCGCCTTGGCGTCATGCACCAACTGCGCTTTCCTCTACCCGATCTCGACTGAGCCAAGCTCGCACAGAGGCGCCGTTTCCGAGCGGGTGACAAAGGTGCACCATGGACGCCGTGGAGGCTGGTCCGCTTGTAGAGATTGTCGCTGTTCCACCCAAGCCATGGGGTCGGTTTTGGTGGCTCATGTCCCTCTCGCCGTGGGCGACTGCGAACCGCGGCTCAGACCACGACACCGGCTGGATCGTTGCCAGAAACCGAGCGGGCCGTCAGCGACGGTTGTTCTGGGTCCCGCCCATGGAACTGGCCGAGAAGCGCGAGCGGGTCGAGCAGGAGTTGCGGCAACTGCCGTTGGATCAGTGGTGCGAGCGGTACAACGTTCCGCTGGACTTCGTTCGCGAAGGCTGACCCTCAGGCGGCTCGGGAAGTGCCGTTATCGAGTGGCCCGACAAGCTCATGATGGGTCAACATCGTCGCAGTGTTCATCGCTGGATGGCTCTTCGGCCGGTCCTTCTGGGCTTGGCGAGAGGAACGGAGGGAGCGCCGCCGACTGGCCCGCGGTGAACCGGCACCGACGGATGACCCGCTGGGATGGCGCGCAGAGCTTGGGTTCCCCATGGAGCAGCCGCAAGCCGAGGCTGCCCGGATGCAGAGGCTTGAGGCCGATGCCTACAAGGGGATCCATGGTCGCGGTCACCCGCCGAACGGGCGCGACTCCGCATAGCTCGTAGGTGCCGATCTCGAGTTGTTAGCGGGCCGCGAGCGCGGCCTTCTGGCACTCTGTGAGCGTGCGTCGTGCGGTGGTCATCGAGGGGCTGGCGTTGCTCGCGTTCGTCGCCAGCTTCGTGGTGCTTGCGACCGCTCCTGGCGGCGCAGCAACCCCGTGGGCGGTCCCCGTTCTCATCGCTGTCGCTATATCGCTTGGGTGCTGGGGAGTCGTGCCGTTGGGCGGCGGCAAGAGTCGGCAGGCGCTGACCGTGGTCGCGGCTGTAGCCACCGTTTGGGCGATGCTCGTCGGTGGCTTCTTCGCCGTGGTTCTCGCTCGCACCTAGAGCACGAGAGGTGCCGTTTCCGAGCGGGCGCGACGGACGGCATCATGGCTACATGGCCTGGTATTCGGTACGTTGTGTCCTGCGGCACCACGGTGATGAGCGGCTCTTTGAGGAGCGGATCACCCTGTGGAACGCGTCGTCGTTCGATGAGGCGATCCGGCGTGCCGAGGCCGACGCCGCCGAGTACGGCGGGCTGGTCAATGCCGACTACCTCGGGCTGGCCCAGGGGTTCGAGCTTGCCGAGGACAGCCCCGGTGACGGGGCCGAGGTGTTCTCGCTGATGCGGGAGAGCGACCTCGCCGTGGGCGCGTACCTGGACACGTTCTTCGACACCGGGACTGAGCGCCAGCAGCACTCGTAGGTGCCGCTATCGAGCGCTCGCGGCTGTGATGCATGCAGGGGCGTCATCACGGTGGGCCGGTTGCGCCCATCCAGAGCCATCGCCGTTGCAGATGCGGTCTGAACCCCGCGTCGCGCAGCTCGCGCACAACGCGCGAGAGCGAGAACCCCGCCGAGACTGCTGCGTTTGCGTCGCGGCCTTCTAACCAGATCACCACGGCATGCCGAAGCCGCGCGTAGACGACCACGACGTCCGGGCTTGTCTGCACGACCTCCTCGACGTCCGTCGTCCGTCGGAATAGGCGGTCCAGCCGGAACGCGATCTCTCCCGGCGCGATCGTCAGGATTCCCGTCGCGCGTCGCCTCCGAACGTACGCACCGAAACGTCGCGGTGGTGGGGAGGCGGGCAGTGCGTTCACTCACTTCACGCCCCATCGTGCCCGATGCCGCTGCCCGAAGTGGACAACGATCAGAACCGCGGCCGAGGCACAGAAGTGTCGATAACGAGCGCCTGACAGCAAGCTCGGCGTCCGGCACTTTGTGCGGGTCAGCTGAGCGCGAGCATTAGTCGATGGACACCCTGCCGCAGCCGATACTCGAAGCGAGTCGACCATTCGAGTGGGGCATCGTCCTGGTCTGCGACGGACAATCAACTGACGAGTGGCCCGAGTTACAGAGAGGAGCGGCGTTTGCAGCGTCGCGTGCGTGCTTAGGGATCGTCGTGCGGCACGCCCAGGACACCGAGGCTGATGTCGAGAGTTTGAAACCGTCCGATCCAGTGCCTCCGTTCAAGGTGGCGATCCGATGCTGGTTGGACGCGGTCCCTCCCCCGGATGCGCCCATTCGCATCGCTCTCGACGTGCCGTCGGGCCGGGTGGTCGTCGGGGACGCAGCGGGCTGGGACAGCATCGAGCTTCTGCCCGGAGAATGGTCCGTCTCCGCGGCCCCGAGACCCTTCGATTACCCGGAGTCAGTAGACCTCTGGTTCACGAAGGCCGACGCGTAGGCACCGTTGTGGCTCGCTCGGAGGTGCCGTTATCGAGTTGTTTGCTGAGGCGCGAACATTTGGCTCGTGGCACGAGGTCGTGAGGAATGAAGCATTGGACCGACATGTCGTCGGGGTGGCACGAGAACTACGAGCGCGGGCGACCGGGGTACCCAGCTCAGGTGGTCCGTGTTCCCGTCGTGCCGACTTCGGCATCGGTGCTTGAGGTCGGCGCTGGTACCGGCAAGCTGACGCGCCTACTCGTGGACGCGTACGCAGTGGTGCTCGCGCTGGAGCCGGACCCAACTATGCGGCGCTGGTGCGACGCGTGCTGTCCTCAGGCGATGCTGATCGCCGGGACAGCGGAACAACTCCCCCTGGCGGATCGCAGCGTGGACGCTGTGTTCAGCGCTGAGGCTTTCCATTGGTTCGCGCACGACCGCGCTCTCGCCGACTTCGCGCGGGTGCTGCGGCCTGGCGGCAGCCTGGTGCTGGCATGGAACCGGCCCGACGGAGGGGTCGAGCCGTCGATCGCGGCTGTGGAGGAGTTGTTGGAGCCGTACTGGCCCGACGCCATCGAGATGCCCCTTGACCTAGATCCCCGTCAGTTTGAGCACGCCCGCGACTGGCCGCTGGCGTTCGCTCGGTCGCCGTTTGAGCCGCTACAGGAAGTGCGCCTTACCAACACGCAGACGGTGGACCGCGAGGGGTTGCCTTCTTCGGCTCCATGGGCTGGGTAGGCGCGCTACCCGACGAAGACCGACTCGCCTTGCTCGGCGCAGTGAGGTCACGGCTGGCGGCGAGCGAGTACCGGATGTCTTTCGCGACCCACGTCTACTGGACACGACTCCCTGGACCTGCAGACTGATCCCGCCGGGCGGCGCAGAGGTGCCGCTATGTGCGCCTGACAGGTAGCTCCGCGTCCGGCACTCTGTCCGAGTGGACCGCGAGCAGAAGCCGCCCTTCTACCGCAGGCTCGCTCTGGAGAAGTTCGGTGAGTCCCCGCCGTTCGACGGCCCCACGCTTCGTCGACTTGCGGCCTCAATCCGAGACCCAGATGACCACGGTCTTTGGCTTGCCATTGCAGGGTTCATCGGAGACAGCGATGTGGACGCAGGGTGGGAGCAGTTGGTTACGGCGATCGATGCCGCCCCTGACGACAGGGTCCTCTGTGACTTGGGGATGCGGATCGTTGAACCATTCATCGACACGCACCCGTACTACGTCCTCGAACACCTTGACGAGGTACGAAAGTCTCGCAACTTTCGGGCTTTGCTGACGTGCGCTGAATTGTCGGTTCCACCCGATGTCGAAGAGGCCTTGGAGGCTCTGCTGCCCGATGCGGGGTCTCCTGACGACATTGGGGGGATGGGACAAGAGGCCGTGGACGACGAGGACGGCACGTAGGTGCCGTTATCGAGCGCCGGGTTGGGGCTACCACGGCGGCTAGTCGGACCCTTTCGGTGACCTGCTCGGCACGATGCCGTGCCCCTCGGTGCGAGGGTCACCGGCGTACATCCTGTCCCACCAGCGCCGACCATCGGTCATCACTTGGGTGAGAGGTACGGCGTTCCAGCCGAAGTCGTACGCGGCCAGCGCACTGAACCACAAGCGCAGGTCGAGATGCCGTGGTGGGCCTGCTGCTGACTCCTGGAAGAGTTCCAAAACGTGAGGCCCGTCCTCGGCGCTGAGCGTCATGTCAAGGCTCAGGCGGTCCTCCCAACGCTCCCAGCCTTCTGGCGACGGATCGAGGAACTCCCATCCGTAGATCGGTTGCGCGGAGAAGCTCCGCACGACATCGCTCAGGTCGCTGAGGGCGAACTGTTCGACCTCGGCGGCAGCGTCTTCCCATCTTCCGTGTCGCAGCGATGCGGCGACACGACTGACGCCCGACAGGCGAAGTATTAGGCGGCGGTCGTCTGGCTCAGGGCCGACCTCGGGCAGCGAGAGCACAGTGAAAAGGACGATGGCCTCTCGGCGGTCAGCACGCACCTGGGCATCGTGCAGGTTGCTCTCGCTGAGGGCGACGTTCAGGCCCGAGAGCAGTTCGTCGGTCAGCGGCTCTGCCACCACTCCATGATGCCCGCCGTCCACAGCACGGGAAGTGCCGATATGTCCGGTCCTGAGGTTGCGCTCGGTCATGCTGGTGTCTTGGCCGAGGACCTCCGCGCTGCACTCGTCCGTCTGACGAGCGGCGACCTGACCGCGCTCGCCATCGTCGAGCGGGCGGCGCTGGACGCCATCCAGGAGGCCGCGACCGACGGAGCCTCGTTGGTCGTGAGGGGAGCGACGGTCGCGACGGTCATCGGTCATTTGGTGGTCGACCGTTCGCAGACCGACGCGATACGGCGGTGGGCCTCCCTGATCGCTCGGGACATCGACGCCGATTGGGAACCGGAGGAGCCAGTGCGTGCGGCTCTGATGCGCCTCGATGCGCTCGGCGACGTGGTTGATGGCGAGATCACGGACGAGGAGGCCGCTGCCCTGACGGCATCCCTCCGCGCAGCCCG
>DASRDS010000222.1:0-24466 GCA_035652495.1 Gemmatimonadaceae bacterium | reverse complement strand
GACGCTACTTGCGGCTGAACCCCTGATCGGTCAGCTGCAGATCCCGGAGGTCGAATCCCTGGCGTTTCATGATGGAGGCGGCCAGCTCCCGCAAGTGCGCGAGCTGGGCCTGGTCGCCGGTGCGGACATACTCGCGTTTCGCGGCCATCCCGAGCACAACCTGATACGCAATGTCCTCGGCCATCTCCTGGCGCTGCGCGTTGCTCAAGGTGAGCAACTGTGGTGACATGGAAAACGCGCGGTTGACCTGACGCGCTGCGCCCTCGATCTGACTGCGCGTGGCCTGTCCGTCCGTCGCGATCTCCCAAGACACCAAGAGCAGCATCGCGAAATCATCGGCGATGTTGTGGCTGGAGTATCCGAGCGCGGACATGAGGTGGTCAAACGTCTTCAACGCCGCATTGCCCGCGAATGCTTGCTCGATCTGCGGCCGTAGCGCGGCGTTGTTGCGGCTGACCGACTCGATCATCGCCGCGCGGATCCGGCCGCTCTCATTAGAGTCGGGAACGTAGGTCAGACCGGACTCGCCCCGAGCGGTTCCTCGATGGGCGGACGAGGTGGCCACATCGCCCAGCATGAGCTGTGTGCCGCTCAGGATCGATTGACTGAGGGCGATCTGGCCGTACCCCTGTCCCAGCATCATCGTCGCGGCCGGATTCCACTGGGCCGCGGCAACGTTCGCGCAAAGCGCCATGGCGGCCATCCGCAATACGGCACTCTTGAGCACGCGGATGGGATCGCGCGGCGTGTCGCTTTATTCCCTAATCATGGTACGCCGAGTGAATGAAGACCGGCGCGGCCGATCCTGTGCCCAGGACAAGAACGTAGAGGTCATCGTAGTCCGCGTCGCGAATATCCGGAATGGCGGGCCCACCGAGCGCGCGGATGATCGCCGGAATCGTGTTGCGGTGGCCGATGACCAACGTCACCGCGCCGTCTCGCCGAACCGAGTCGACGATCGCGTGGACCTGGGACGTCGGATCGTTCCAATCGATTGGAATGACGTCGGTGTGCAGTCCGCGGCGCTGACTGAGCGGCGCCGCCGTCTCCTGCGTGCGCCGCGATTGATCGACCAGAATGCGCGTCACACCGGCGTCGCGTAGCGCATCCGCGAGCGCCCCGGCGCGCTTTCGGCCCGCCACGCTGAGCGGCGGGTCGAGCGATGTCGACCGCGCCTTGTCCGCATGGCGCACCACCAGCACGACGGCCGGCGGCGTGGATGGCGTCACGCGCAGATGGCCGATCATGCCGCGACTGAGGTGCGGATCGCACTGGAAGTAATAGCGTCCAGGCGCCAACGTCACGACGACGTCGATGATGTCGCCGGGCTTCTCGACCAGCGCGGACTTGGCCGGCAAACCGGCCACGCCGGCATTCGAATCCGGCAGAAAGTACACATCGTGCGTTCCGCCGCGCGACACGAACCGTATCGTGTCGCCCTGCTCCGCCACGACATCACTCGGCGCGAAATACGTGCGTCCCTGCTCGTCACGGACCATATCGACCGTGATGACTCTGGCGCTCAACAGCAAGGCAAGAATAGCGGCGTGCATACAGTCCTCGTTACGACGGCGCCGAAGCCGCGCGCATGGAGCGCGCGTCGGCCTCGAGCAGTCGGCTGGTTGCTTCCATGGCGGCGGCGCCGTCTCGCGCGGCGATCGCGTTGACGAGATCGTGGTGGAGCGCCGTCGTGTCCTCCTGCGAGACCGGATCGCGCAGCACGTTCGCGATCGTGTCGCGGAGGACGGTCGCGAATGAGCTGAAGAGATCAGCCAGCACCGGATTCCGACTCGCGCGCGCGACGGCCACGTGCAGCGCCACGTCCGCCTCGACCAACGCATCGAGCGCCCCGATCGCGCGAGCGTTGTCGCGCGCGGCGAGGTGCAGGCGCATCGTGCGGACATCGGCGTCGGTCCGCCGTTCCGCGGCGAGTCGCGCCGTTTCGATCTCGAGCGTGCGCCGGACCTCCCACACGTCCAATGCGGCCGCGCGCCGGAGACGCCGATCCAGCGGCTCGCCCACTGGCGCGGGCTCCCGCACATATGTCCCGTCCCCCTGCCGGACATCGAGCACGCCCGCGCGCGCCAGCACGCTCACAGCCTCGCGGAGCGTGGTGCGACTAACGCCGAGTGTCGTGGTTAGTGAGTCCTCGACGGGGAGCCGATCGCCGGGCGCGACTTGCCCGAGTGAGATCCATTCCTGGATCTGCTCGATGACCTGATCGACCAGGCGACGCCGCGAGATTCTGCTTGCAGGTACTATCATATGATGATAGTATCTATCTGCATGAAGAACCGCAATCCCCACCACGACGCGGTCCGCGCCGAATTCCAGGCTCAGGCGACGAGTTGGGCCGGGCTCGATCATCACGAGAACGCCGACATCGACTGGGTCGTCCAATGCATCGCGCCACGCCGGAGCGATAGTGTGCTCGATGTCGGCGCGGGCTCAGGGCTCCTCGCCCGAGCCCTCGCTCCGCACGTACGCCAAGTTCGCGCGATCGATCTCACGCCTGCGATGCTTACCGCGGGTCGGGACGCTGCCCGACGCGAGCATCTGACGAACATCGCGTTCGACCTGGGAGCGGCCGAGTCGCTCCCGTATGCGGACGGGTCGTTCACGCTCGTCGTATCCCGCTTCGTCCTGCATCACCTCACGGATGTGCATCGCGTGCTACACGAGATGGCCCGGGTCGCGGCGCCGGGCCATCGGGTGGCGATCATCGATATCACCGCCCCCGACGATCCGGCGATCGCCGAGCGATACAATGCGCTCGAGCGACTCCGCGACCCGACGCACACCGTCGCACTGTCCCAGGCTGACCTCGTGCGTCACATCGCCGACGTGGCCCTGGAGGTGATCTCGACCCAGTCGCGCGATGTGACGATGAACCTCGCGACTTGGCTCGATTTCACCGCCACCGATCCCGAGCGCCGGGCCCGCATCACCTCGGCGCTCGTCGGAGACCATGAGGGGTTGAGCGAGCCGACCGGATTCCGCCCGGAGGCCACCGGCGCGACGCTGACGTTTCGTCATCGGTGGACGTTGTGCATCGCGTCCGTGCGACCGAGAAAATCGCGCATCAACCCCGCGATCGTATCACCCTGATCCTCGAGCGCGAAGTGGCCCGTGTCGAGCAAGTGCAGTTCGGCCTTCGGCAGATCGCGCAGGTACGCGCGAGCGCCCGCGGCCGGAAAGATCGCATCGTTCTGCCCCCAGACGATCAATGTCGGCGGCTGATGCGTACGGAAGAACGCTTGAAATTGGGGATAGAGCGCGACGTTGGTCCCGTAATCACGGAACAGGTCGAGCATGATCTGGTCGATACCGGGCCGATCGAGCAACGCTTGGTCGTGCACCCACATATCGGGATCGATCCGCGTTGAGTCGCGCACGCCATCGAGATACTGAGACTTGGTCGCCTGCGGCGTGAGGCCAGCGCGGAGCGCGTTCCGATGCGCCGCGGACCCGTCGGCCCAGTACGCCTTGATCGGTTTCCAGAAATCGCTGAACCCGTCCTCGTAGGCATTCCCGTTCTGCACGACGAGCGCGGTCACGCGCTCGGGGTGACGAAGCGCGAGCCGATATCCGACCGGCGCGCCATAGTCTTGCACGTACAGCGCGTAGTGCGGGGCGCCGAGTTGCCCGAGGAGATCATCCATCACCTCGGCGAAGTGCGCGAACGTGTAGCTGAACTGCGCGCGATCGGGCACACCGCTTTGGCCGAAGCCGGGATAGTCCGGCGCGATGACATGGTATCGGTCCGCGAGCGCCGGGATCAGGTTGCGGAACATCGATGAGGACGTGGGGAACCCGTGCAGGAGCACGATCACCGGACCATCGGTGGGGCCTGCCTCCCGATAGAAGATGTCGACGCCGTCGACGCGAAGCGTGCGATAGTGAACGACCGCGGACTCGGGACGCTGGGCCGCGGGGTGCTGGGCCCCCATCAAGCCGAGGCATGCGATGGCCACTGGCCAGCGCGCGGAAAGCAGCATGGTTGAACCTCCCTGAAGTAACGTTATTAATCGTTGTTATCTAGTTACTTCGGTAGATCGTAGCGATACTGCGGTAACTTGTCAATGGTCGTTTATTTAGTTACAATATCATGAACATGGAACCGGTCTTTCTCGGCGACCATCCGGCGATCGATTTCCTCAATACCGCCTTCGCGCCTCGCGGCGAGCCCGTGGACGTGATCACCGACGGCCGCTCGCTTCTCGATTGGCTGGTGCACGCCGGCCTCGTGACGGAATCCGCGGCGGCTCGGCTGAAACGTCGCGTCAGCACAGAGCGCTTGGACGCAGCCGCTAGCGCAGCGCGCGATATGCGGACGTGGGCCAAGGCGTGGATCACCCGCTGGCGTCGCGACCCAGAAGCGGACTACAGCGCCGAGCTCCGTCGCCTCAACGCGTGGCTCCAACGTGGAGCGACGTCTCGTGAAGTCGTCGACGAGCACGGCCGCCTACACCTCGCCGAGCGGGTTCGCTTGGACAGCGCCGATGACTTGCTGGCGGTCGTTGCGACGTCACTCGCCGAGTTGGTCACCGGCGAGGATCCGACGTACATCAAGTCGTGTGCGGGTTCGGACTGCACCCTCTGGTTCCTCGATCGCACCAAAGGTCACCGCCGCCTCTTCTGCAGCGCCTCGGCCTGCGGCAACCGAGCGAAGGTCGCCGCCTTTCGCGCGCGACACGCCGGCCCGTAACTGAGAAGAATCGGTCGCCCCGGACGTTCACTGAGAGGAGGCACTGAAGCCTCTCTAACGAAACGGGACGATCATGCGCCGGCTTGTCGTTGTTCTGGTGTGGCTAATGGCCTGCAGCGCTCCGACGACGCCGAAGGAGCTCGCGACGGGGCTTCGCGTCCGCCCGAGCAATTCCACGATTCTGGTCGGGCAGTCGGTGACGCTGAGCGCCGCGACGCTGAACGAGTTCGGGGACTCGATCGGCGTGGCGTCCGTCACCTGGAAGTCTTCCTCGCCGTCCGTGGCCTCGGTCTCCACGGCCGGCGTCGCGACGGGACTCGCCGCCGGGATCGCCACCATCGTCGCCAAGACCAGCACGGGCGCCACGGACTCGGCGACCATCCTCGTCAACGCGTCGAGCTGTTACAACGTGCTGCGGTCACCCCATCTCCGTGGCCAGATCGACTTCCTCTACTCGTACGACACGACGCTGGATAGCGTGACGTACAAGATGCATGACAACACCGCGACGGATTTCGTCGTTGATTCGCAACCCGGCGTCGACCCGACTGGTCACAAGCTCTGGATGGGCCCGGAAACCGGGAAAGCCATCGTGACCGACACGCGAACCGATCTCAGAACTGGCCAGATCGAGACGATCAAAGGCAACGGCGACCTCGTCGTCTCGGGGATCAATCTCTCGCACGTGATCGTCTCGATCGATACGGCCACGTGCGCGTTCACGATCGAAGCGACGCCGTACGTCGACCTGACCGAGTCCCCGCAACCTGGCGACCTCGGCCCCTCCTGGTTTGGTTGGGTGCGGACGGCGCCGACGCCGATCGATACCGCGGTGCCGACCGACACGAGCTATTACCCACTCGACACCGGCGTGGTGTCAGCAAAGTTGGCGATCCATTCGGCCAATTGGCTGGGCGCCAACTACTTCAGCGCCAACGGGTGGTACGTGCCCTTGGGGTTCAGCACCGACTATTTCTCCGCCGGCGCGCCCGACGACGGGTCCGCCGGCGAGGCCACCGTTTACTACTTCCTCAGGCGAGGCGACGCCGCGCAGACGACCGGGGCTCGCGTTACATCGGCGGGGCCGAGGTACCGTCGGACCATTTCTCCACGCCTACGAGGAACACCGCCAGTGGTGGGAATGTCTTGAGCTGCGGATAGCGCTCGGGAGAAATGTACCAATAGTTGGTGGCGAAGACCGGAGAGTTGGTGAGGTTGGCACCCCAGGCTGCGCCGTCCTTGTCGGGCTGGAAAAACATCAAGTGGGGACCGTTGTGACCGCCATTGTCGGTGAGGTAGGCGGACTTGGACATCATATAACAGAGGGTTCCCGGCTCGAGCGCCGGCAATTCCTTTTTGTCGATGCCGGCTTTGATCGCGGCGATCACGTCGAGTTTTGAGCGGCCGGCGAGGACCATTTCGGAGCGTTTTTTGTCGTAGGGGAGTAGGGAGCGCGCGGCCGGTGCGTTGTAGCAAGCAGCGGCGCGAACTTTCGGGTTCCAGAATTCGGGGCTGTCGAACATGGCCCCCCATGCGCGAGCGACAAAGCACACGAAGCCGTTCTTGCCTTCGATGGCGGTGTCGTAGCCGTGACGGCTGAGTACCAGCACGGTCGCATCGTGCGAGATGGCGTCGGGAGCAGCGCTCTTGGCGAGCCCGATCTCCGCATCGCGGTCCATCAGGTATTGCTCGACCGGCGCCATGGTGGGATACGGCTGCTGAGCGTCTTGTGCGGCAGCAGACCCGGATGCGATCACGACGGCGAGCGCCAATGCGCGTTTCATTGGCCTTCTCCGCGATCCCAGGCCGCGAAGTCCTCCAGCCCGTAAAGCGGGAAAATCACGGTGTCGCACTCCTCCGTCATGGGCAACTTCTTCACCCATTCGACGGCCTCTTCGATGGACTTGACCTCCCACAACGAGAAGCCCGCGACGATTTCCTTCGTGTCGGCAAACGGACCGTCGGTGACCGTGGCCTTCTTCCCTGAGAAATGCACGTGCTTGGCGAAGCGGCTGGGTTTGAGGCCGCCCATGATTTCTATCTTGATGCCGGCCGCGATGAGGGCTTCGTTATACCGCTCCATCGCCTGCATCGCCGCCGGATCGGGCGGCACACCGGCTTCTGTGTTTTTGGTAGCTTTGCCGAGAACCATGACTTTCATAACAGATCTCCCGGTTGGGATAGTTGGGATAGATTCTGCCTCAAGGACGTGGCGAGGACCCGCCTCCCGACAATTTTGTCGGCTCGTGGCCTAACTATCGTCCTTGATACAGGATGCACGACCCGGCGCATATCGATATAGCGATTCTGGGGGCCCGGCCGAAGGCCGTTGCGGCCCTTCTCCGGTATTTTCGCGATTTGGATACCGCCGAGGAGGCGTTTCAGGAAGCCTGCCTTCGGGCTTTGCAGACCTGGCCCCATAAAGGTCCTCCCCGTAACCCCACAGCTTGGCTGGTCATGGTAGGGCGCAACGCGACCTTGGACGCCATGCGCCGCGGCCGCTCCATGGACCCGCTAGCTGACGCCGACTCCCTCTCAACCTCGAGCGACGAACGCACGCTGGAGCAGCTCGACGAGAGCCAGTACGGCGACGACATCCTGCGACTGCTGTTCATGTGCGGCCACCCCACGCTGCCCGCGACCCAACAAATCGCCCTCGCGCTTCGCATCGTGTCTGGGCTCACCGTCGAGCAGATCGCGAAAGCCTTCTTGGTGTCGCCCGACGCGATGGAGCAACGGATTACCCGCGCCAAGCGCGCGATCAAGCAGGCTGGCGTGGAATTCGACACGCCTGGCGCCGCCGAGCGGCGGGTGAGACTCGCGGCGGTGTCGACGATGGTCTATCTCATCTTCAATGAGGGCTACGGCAGCACGCCGGACACCGCGGCCGCGCGCGAAGCGCTCGCGGACGAAGCCATTCGCTTGGCGCGACTGCTCGTGAGCCTGTTCCCAACCGATCCGGAGGTCCTCGGATTGTTGGCGCTGATGCTCCTCCAGCAGTCCCGCGCGCCGGCGCGCTTCGACGCGAATGGTGAAATCGTGTTGCTCGAGGAGCAGGATCGGAGCCTCTGGAATTGGGTGCTCATTGATGAAGGGCGGCGCGTCCTGGCGAGCGCCTCCGCTTACCAAAGCCCGGGTCCATACCAACTTCAGGCGGCCATCGCCGCGCTGCATGCCCGCGCGACCCGAGCCGAAGACACGTTATGGAAAGAGATCGACTCGCTGTATCAAGCGCTCGAAGCGATGCAGCCATCACCGGTGGTGACGCTCAACCGCGCCGTGGCCGTGTGGAAGCTGCAGGGTGCTGAGGCCGCACTCGACATGATCGACCCGCTAAGGAGCGAGCTCGACGCGTACTTCTATTTACACGGGCTGCGTGGCACGCTGCTCAAGGACCTCAATAGATTCGATGAGGCTCGCGATGCGCTGAACCGTGCCATCGCTCTCGCGAATTCTGTCGCCGAAGCCAAGCTCATTCGGCGCGAACTGGACAGGTTGGGGTGATCGCATGAAATGCGCTCGCATTCATAAGTTCGGACCACCCGATGTGATCGTCATCGACGATATCCCGACTGCTGTTCCGGCAGCGGGTCAAGTGATCGTCGAAGTGGCCGCCGCGGGCGTGGGGCCGTGGGATGCATTGGTGCGGACCGGCGCCTACAGGGTCAGTGCACCCTTGCCGACGGTGCTCGGCGGCGAAGTGTCCGGCACGGTGAACGGCGAAGCGGTGTACGGGGCGACGAACAAAGAGCTCTACGGCGGCTACGCCCAGATGGCCATCGCGAGCACCGCGACCTTGGCCCGCAAGCCGCGAACCCTGAGTCACACCGAGGCAGCCTCGGCTCCCATTGTGGCCGTGACCGCCTTGCAGATGCTGGAGTACGCGAAGGCTAGCGCGGGACAGACGGTATTGGTTCACGGTGGCGGCGGCAATGTCGGCCTATACGCCGTCCAGCTCGCGCGGCTGGCTGGGCTCGAGGTATTCGTCACCGCCTCCGGCGCCGACATTCCATACGTCAAAAGCTTGGGCGCGGCGCACGTCATCGACTACCGCGCGACGCGATTCGAGGACGCCGTGCCGCCGCTCGACTTCGTGTTCGATACCGTCGGTGGCGACACAGTCGAGCGCTCGTATCGTGTGCTGAAACCGGGTGGGATGCTGGTGTCGGTCGTGACGCCGTTCCCAAAGACCGGCCAGCATCCGGGTATACGGGAAGCGTTCTTCATCGTCGACATGACGACGGGGCGCCTCGAGACGTTGGCTGATCTCTTCAACAACGGCAGCCTCACTACTCGCGTCGGCAGCATCCTGCCGCTCGACGATGCGCGCACGGCGCACGAGATGCTCGCCGGCCGGCCCCACGCCCCCGGGAAGATCGTCCTGACCGTTCGGTAAACGATCGATCGAGTCGTGGCAACATGCCAGTATGGGATTGCTCCACGACTTCGCCGGCGACCTTCGGTACGCGGCGCGCACCCTGCGGCGGGCGCCTGGATTCACGATCGCGGCGGTACTCACGCTCGCGGTCGGGATAGGATCGACGACGACCATCTTCAGCGCGGTCGACGGTGTGCTCCTCGAGCCGCTTCCATTCCAGCGGCCGGATCGCATCGTGACCGTGTTCCAGACGGACCGGAAGAAGGGACTGGATCACGACGATGTCGCCCCAGGCAACTTCGCCGACTGGCGTGAACGCAGCCGGGCATTCGCGGGCCTCGCCGCGGCCGAACCCTTCGCCCTGAATTACTCTGGGCCAGACGGCGAGGAGCAGATCTACAATTGGAACGTGACGCAAGACTTCTTCACGGTCTTGAACGCGCGTCCCGCGCTGGGGCGGCTCTTCCGCGCGTCCGACTTCGTGCGTGGCGCGGCGAGCGTCGTGATCCTCACCTATGGCTCGTGGCAGCGGCGGTTCGGCGCGGACCCGACGATTGTCGGCCGGCAGCTCCGGATCGGCGGTGGTCCCGTCACCATCGTGGGCGTGCTCCCAGCGGACTTCGCGTACCTCGCCGGCTCGAAGATGGAAATCTACGCGCCAAAGGCATTGGACTCGGCCACCATCCGCATTCGCAACTATGCATGGTGGCACGTGGTCGGTCGCCTCAAGGATGGCGTGACCCTGGGTGCCGCGCGGGCGGATATGCGACGGGTGGCCGCGCAGCTGACGGCGGAATATCCGGCGACGAACGCGGAAGTTGGCGCGAACGTCGATGGCCTAGCTGATGCCATCGTCGGCGACACGGCCAGGGTGTTGATGCTGCTCCTTGGCGCCGTGTCGATGGTGCTCCTCATCGCCTGCACGAACGTCGCGCACCTTCTGCTGGCGCGGATCGTCCGGCGCCACCGCGAGTTCGCGCTCCGAAGCGCCTTGGGTGCCGCGCGGGATCGCGTCCTGCGCCACGTGTTGACCGAGAGTCTCTTGATCGCGTGCGCGGGTGGTCTGGTTGGGGCGATCTTCGCCTTCGGTGGCATCGTGGGCATCCGGGCCGCGAGCCCGGCGTCCTTTCCCCGCATCGATCAACTCCGCGTGGATGCGCGCGCCCTCGCGTTCACGGCTGGTGTGGTGATGCTGGCGACGTTGCTGTCGGGGGTGGTCCCCGCCCTGCGCGCAGCCCGACCCGGTCTGGCCGGCAGTCTGGGCGCCGGCACCAGATCCGCCGGGACGGTCCGGCAAGGTCGCCTGCGATCGACGTTCGTCGTCACGGAGGTCGCCCTCGCGATCGTTCTCTTGGTCGGCGCCGGCTTGCTCTCGCGCAGTTTTATCGCGGTGCTGCGCGCGGATCGCGGTTACCGTGCCGACCATATCTTGGCGGCCACCGTCTTCGTGTACGAGTGGAACCGAACGCCGGCGGCCCGGCGCGATTTCATCGCCCGACTGGTCGAGCAAGCGAGGACGATACCCGGCGTCGTCGCCGCCGGTGCGACGTCGTCGCTGCCACTCGACATGGCGATCGAGGGAGACAAGGGCACCTTCACGATTCCGGGTCGCCCGACGCTGGTGGGCGAGGAACCGTCGGCGCACATGACGTCGCTCACACCTGGCGCCTTCGATGCTTTGCGACTCACGCTCCAGCGCGGTCGCCTGTTCGGTGTGCACGATGACTCGAGCGCGCCGCCGGTCGCGATCATCAGCGAGTCCATGGCGCGACAGTATTGGCCGGACGCGGACGCCGTCGGCAAGCACATCACGCTCCGATTCTACGGCCCGACGAGCGAGCGTGAGATCGTCGGCGTCGTCGCCGATGTGCGCCAAACCGCGCTCGATGCGCCGGCCGAGCCGACGATCTACCTCCCGCACCCCCAAGCACCGACCGGCGGCGTCGTGTTGGTCGTTCGGACGCGCGTCGCGCCGACCGCCGTGGTCCGCAGTCTCAAGCGCGTCATCGCCGCGCTCAACCCGGCCCTCCCGATCGCGGACCTGAAAACCATGGACGATCTCACAGCGACGTCCCTCAAGCCACGACGATTCGCGCTGACCTGGCTCCTCGCCTTCGCCGGCGCGGCCCTGCTGCTCGCGCTCATCGGCGTCTACGGCGTGATCAATCAGAGCACGATCGAGCGGTGGAACGAGTTCGGCGTGCGCATGGCGCTCGGGGCACAGGCCCGCGATATCGTGTCCATGGTGTTGCGCCAGGGGATCACCAGCACGACCATCGGCATCGCGATCGGCATCGCTGGCGGTGCGCTGCTCACGAAATTCTTGCGGAGCATGCTGTTCGCGGTTCAGCCGTTCGACCCGCCGACGTTCGCGGCCGTGACGGCGCTCATGCTCGTCACGGCGCTCCTAGCGTGTCTCCTTCCCGCGCTCCGCGCGACCGCGGTCGAGCCATCGAGCGCGCTGCGCCAGTAGTCCCGTGCGCGACGCGCATCCAGCTGAGATATCGCGCGCGCTGGTCGGCGCTGAGGACAGACACGATCTCCATATGCGCGCTGTCGACACCTGGGCGTGTCGCCTGCCACGCCGAGTCGAGCGCCGCTTGATGCCGCGCCAGGATGCGGGCGATCGCCTCGTGTTGGCTGGGACTCAGCCCCAACCGTCGATCCATCTGCGACAGCAGGGCGGTCGCGTCCATGGGATTGGTCGCCGGACGCGAGAGCCGCGCATGCTCGCCGGCGGCGCCCGCGATGACACCGAGGATCGTCGCGGTCAGTAACGCCAGCGTCTGGCGCCAGGCTCCTTTCACGGTTCCTCCTGTAGCAACACGACGATGCTCGGCGCCCGGTTCGGTTCTGGCGCCAATCGCGTGGCTATTGTCGGCGGCTGCAAGACAGTCGACGGGGCCTTCCCGCGGGCGATCAGTATCGCCAATACGGCCGCGGCGGCGAGGGGCGCGGCCCAGACCCGCCATCCGAGCGGCGATGGGTGCCGGTCACGAATCTCCGCCACGATGCGGGTCGAGAGCGCCTCCCAGTACTCGGGATCGTCACGCATGCAGCTTCTCCCGAATCGCCTCGCGGGCGCGATGCACATGCTGCCGTACCGTCGATGGGCTGATGTCGAACATCGTCGCGACCTCCGCTATATCCAGTCCGCCATGGACCACCAGCGCGAAACACTGTCGTTGCATCTCGGGGAGCGCCTTCACGAGAAGCGCGACCCGGTCGATGGTGTCACGCGCCTCGGCGCTGCTCGCCGGATCTGGGACACGCCGCGGCTCGGGACGCCACCGCGACAGCAACCATTGACGCCGCGACGCGCGTCGCCGCTGACGGACCGCGATGCGCCGGACGATCCCGTATAACCAAGGCCCCAGGGGCTCACCATCACGAAACGTTGCCGCTCGATCGAGCGCCACCACGAACGCCTCGGCCACCACGTCCTCCGCTTCGTCGGCATCGCCGACCACCTGCCGCGCCAAGAGGGTCGCGCGCCGGACGTACTGACGCACGAGCGCCCCGGTTGCCGCCTCGTCGCCATCCGCCGCGCGGTGGAGGAGTTGACTGTCATCGGCGTCACCCACGTCAGAGCGCTCCATTGGCCCTGGATGATATTGTCACCAAACGCGCGCGCGTTTACCCCCAAAATGCCGAGATCACTGGGCGTCCGACCAGACGTTCCTGTGCGATGCTATTTGATTCTGGCGGCCGGCCTGTCGCGGCCGTACTGACGGAGCACAAGGCCGGTCACCTGATCGCGCGCATCACGAACGAACGTGACCTCCGCGTCCGCGCCGCGGACGAAGAAATCGGTGCGACTTTCCGGCCAGAGCTTCACCGGGCCCCCGCCCTCGGTCGATGTCACAAACAGCGCCCCCGCGCTCACGCTCATCTCGAGTACCAGTCCAGGCGCGAGCTCGTAGCGGCCGACGTACGGCGACAGTGCGGACATCGGCAAGTCGATCGCCGTATGCGGCCGAGGCGGGAGCGCGGAGGGGGGCACCATGCCGAGCAGTCGCATGTAGACCGAAATCTGACTGTAGTGTTCGGCCAGGTCGGTCTCGAAGCCGAGCAGGGTCCGCGTGAGCGCTGGCAGCTGAGGAGCCGCCATGTGCTCGATGGCGGCATCGCAAAAAGCGAGCGACGTCTTGAGCCGAGTGACGAGCGTGTCCTTCGGCCACCGCGCCTTAACCGTGTCCGCCAGCGAGTCCTTCGCCGTCGTTGGGTGCTTCACATCGGTGAGGCGTTCGCACAAACCGTAGTTCGCGTCTTCGAGATGCTGGGCGACATAGCCGATCGTCTGCTGCTCGGGCGTGGGCCGGTAATCGTATTTGCTGGCAGGGATGGAGTCGAACGCCGCGACGAGCCGGCTTCCGAAGAGATCCGCGAACGTCTCGAACGCGAAGATCGCGCGATTGGGTGACTCGGCGGTAGGAGATGACTGGCCCGCGAGCGCCGCGGGCAGTATGAGGCCGACCAGCGCGGGATATCGCATGCGATCGATACCCCGCCGAGACCGCTGCGTTCGCCCTAGCCATGCGATGTATCTAACGCGCCGCCGATCGTGACACTCGCGTCGGCGCGAGGCGGAGCGGCCTCCCGTCCACTGCTTGTTCCGGTCTAATGCCCAGCGCGTCGGCAAGCGTCGGCGCGATGTCCACGGTGCTGGCCGGATCCGTTCGATGCTCGGCCCTCCAGGGGCCCATGAAGATCAACGGTACTCGACGATCATAGTCCCACGGCGTACCGTGTTGCGCCGGATCGTGCTTGGGCGGACCGTCGCGCTCGACGAGCGGATTGAAAGCAAAGAGTATATCGGCCGACCGTCGCTCGGCCGCACTGAGCTTCAAGCGATAGAGCACGTCTTCGTCGCGAGGGTCGAGAAAGCGTTGTGAGGGCATCGCTCTCAGCTCGACGAGAGAGGCCGCGGCGGCCACCTCGGGCATCGTGCGAACGATCGCCGTGATCCGCTCGATCACGTCGCTCAGATTGCCGACCGCCGCCGCGGCGGCATGATCCACGTAGATCTGCTGGTCACCACCGCTCACGAGATCGGTGCTCGCGCCGAGCTCGCGTCGAACGCGGACGTTGAGCTCCTTGGTCCACGCTTGCGTATCGATCCGGCGCGCCGGGATGCCTTGGCTCCTCAGTCGCTCGGCGAAATCGAGACCGCCATGATCCGCACTCAGGACCACGACGACCCGCGTCCCGCGTCGGCGCAGCCGGGAGAGAAAGACCCCTAGCCTCGCATCCAAGCGGCGAATGAGATCCTGCATTTCCGGCCCGGCGTTGCCGTAGGCGTGCTCCGCCGCGTTGGTCGCCGAGAGGCCCAAGCACAAGAGATCGATGTGCTTCCCTTCGCCCAGATGCTCGTGGTCGATCAACGCCTCGGCCGCGCCGAATATCGCATCGTCCCAGAATGGTGATGCGCGGTATCGATTCCAAAACCCACCGTCCTGGGTCTCGTTCAGGACGAAGCCGCTCTTGGCCATTTCCGGGAAGCCCTGAGTCCCGATCAATCGCGGCAAGCGACTCACGATGGGGTAGCCGGTCAGATCGGCCTTCCACTCGCCTGGATACGTGAGTCCGTCGGACGGACCCACGGGAATCCACGTGAGAGTCTGCGTTCGCAGGCGATACATGAGACGCGCATTGAACTGCGTCAGCCACGGGGGAATCGTGTCGGCATAGGCCGTCGATGTCGTGAATCCAAATCCTTCCTGGAACCAATACACCCCGTCGGTCTTCGGTCCCGCCATCAAGATCGCCGAGCGATCTTTGCCCGCCACGGCAAAGACGCGGCTCCCAGGAATCTCGTCCTTGAGCCACGTGCCGAACGTCGTGCCGATAAAGTGGGCATCGCTTGCTCCAGGCGTGCCAGATGCCATGCCGATGGTTCGGTTCCGATCATCCTCGACGCAGTACGTCTGCTTGCTCGTACCCGAGTCGATCCAACTATTGGTACCGATGCCCGTGGACGCGGGATACCGACCTGAGAGGAGCGTAGCGTGTCCTGGACAGGTCTCTGTGAAGGCGTGCTCCTGATAGGCGTTCTCGAAAACCACACCTTCCGCGAGAAGCTGTCCCAATCCGCCGGTGAGACCGCCGGTGTACCGGTCCATGATCTCTCCCGACAGCATATCGACGGAGATCACGATGACCAGATTCGGCCGGCGGTCCCGAGGGACAGACTGCGCCGCCAGCGAGTGGACATGGAGGAGCAACAGGATTGAAGCGATTTTCGGCATAGCCGTGGCCCTTCCGCCCATTGGGGTAGGAATGACCTCAGGCTTTTTATGCCGTAAGTTGTCGGCCACCGCGGCCGTGGTGTCGCTCGGTCACAGGCCCAGTCGCGGATCGACTGGCGGAACCCTAGACACAATCATGAGTTGTGCTCGAAGGGTAAGCTCGACACCCAAACCGTCACAAGTGCGGAATACCTTAACGAAAACGCGGGTCACACGGTCATCTCACCATGTGGTCACTTCGTTTTGGCTTGATCAGTGTCGTTGCACTCGCGTGCTCATCGCCGACCTTGGCGAATCCGGGCGGGAATCAGCTCGCCGCCTGCGTGCCGACCATCGTCGGTCAACCGACAGTGGTGGTCTCGGGTGTCGCCCGACAGGCGGACAGTGCACTCGTGTTACCGTCGGGCGTCGTGGGTCCGACAGGCTTTGATTTTTCCGACACGCCCATGGGAGTCGTGAAGAGCCTGGACGGCAGTCACTATCTCTTCTTCGGCAGCGACGGCAGCTGTCACGCCAACTGCAACCTGCCGCGCGAGCGAGACGGATCGATCACGCGCACCGTGGGCACGCTCGACAACCCGCTGGGCGCGCAGGCGCCAATGGAGACGGTCCTGCCGCTCAACACCGCCAACCTGCCGGCGTATATGGTTTATGCTGGCGGCGGTCCGACCTATCGTGTCCCGGCCGGCCAGCCGGGCGCGGGCAATCTGCTTCTCATCTATCAGGCGGCCCGCCTGTCCTTTCCGTCCGGATATCAGTATCCAGACTGCGACGCGAACGGACAGAACTGCGGACAACACGCGAACGGATTTTACTCCAATTTCGGGCTGGCGCGATCGACCGACGATGGGGTGACGTGGACTGACCTCGGGCTCATCATCAGCCCCGGCACGCCATACAATCCACAGCAGACGGTGGACATGGGTGTCGGGAATCTCGTGGCCGCCGGCAGCTACTTCTACATTTACTTCCCCGACGTCATCGAGAACGGGAGCGTCGCGACGGGCATGTCGGTGGCCCGCGTGTCCTACGCCGACTTGCTCACGGCCGCAAGTCAAGGCACGGCGCTGCCGTCGTTCGAGAAATACAACAACGGCCAGTGGAATCAGCCGGGCTTGGGCGGCACGTCGTCATCGGTGTTGCCCAATGGCCCCTACTACGGCGACATGAACGTGGCGTGGGATAGCGCCACCAAGCAATTCATCGCCATCCAAGCAAACGGCGTCATCAGCGTCACCGAGTCGTCCGACGGGCTCAATTGGTCGCCGTCGACGGTACTCGTAGATCAACCGCCAACAACGGATAACTACGAGTACATGACCCTCGTGGGCTCGGGCGCGGATCCGAGCATCCTTGGCAGCTCGTTCTACCTCTATTTCACCGACTATCAGGGCTGGATCACCACCACCCTCGATCGCGTCACCGTGAGTTGTGGGCCACGATTTTAAAGTTTTATGATGACATACGACCCGTTCTTGAACTGGCCCAGTTCTTTGAGCATCTGCCGCGTACGCCGATTGACCCAGATATAGCCAGTCGTTTCGCCGTGGGTAAAGCGGATCATCGAGCAAGGTATCTGCTGGTCGGCGGCCACGAACCAGGTGTCATCGAGGACATATTCGAGCGTATAGGGATCGGAGGGGGACGGCGTATCCTTATTGAAATTATCCAGCGTATAGACCACGCCTTTCTGCAGGTCCAGGTATCCGAAGATGTACTCGATCATGTTGTCCTCGAAATACCCCTTCTTCATCGCGTACGTCTTGCTGGAAGGCACGCCCTTGCGAGTCGTCCGGACGCTCGCCAGTGTGTCGGCGAATCGCATGTCGAAATCGACGTTTTGCCGAAAATGAATTTCATGCATCCGCAGCGGCCGGAAGGACAGGTCGGTGACGGATGTGTCCGTGGAGAAAAAGCCGGCCGGGACCTGACGTGAGCGGGCAAACACAATCTGCCCGGGCGCCGAGTCGATCATCGTAAAATCGTCCATGACGAAGTCGTACGTGACATGACCCGTGGAGTCTCGTACGACCGTCCGGTAGAAATCATGAGAAGGCTTGAGCCATTCGGAATGGATCCGGCGGTCTCCTGGCTGAAGCATGGTTTGCGCGCTGACGATGCATGGGGCGAATGACGACGCCATCAAGACCAAGAGATCGAAGCGTTGTATCATGCGCCGGATGATAGTCGCCCATCAGGCTCGACGATGCATCACGAGCAGCGAACCGCGGATCCGACGCAGCCAAGGGTGCGATGCCGTGAGCGATTTCCTACCCCCCGTGCCGGCGGTACTTGGGAGAACGATTTCAGTGCGCAACCACACGCGAGGAAGCAGCGGACTCGCGCGCGTCGCGCGACCGGAGTGAGTTCGGCGCATCGAGATTGGCGCCATCATCCACGCCGACGCCGAGGCGGTCGACCAACTCGCCGCCGAGCCAGCCGGTCACCAGGGCGAGCCCGGCGCCAGCGAACGAGAGGACGTAGGCGAGCGCCGAAGGGGCTAAGAAATCGCCGCGCCGCAGGAACCAACTCGCGGCGAAGAGCCCGACGACCACGACATTGCCGAGTCCGTGGACGGCACCGATCCGCCGCGCGCGCGTACCCGACGGAATCGCGAGCCAATCGATGAGACCAAAAATGGCGGCGATCAGTCCCCCGATGACGCCCGCCGGTATCATCCAGTACGCCGCCGTGGCCCACTGATCGCCGCCGCCAGCCAAGTGGATGATGTCGAAGATCATCGCGGTCGCGAGCAGCCCGAGCGGGAAGACGATGAGCATGGGGTGAACTGGGTGGCCCGCGAACTTTGCTCTGCTTTGCATCGTTGCCTCTGCCAGAACGAGTCAAGATTCTGCTAGAACATTTGCAAAGCAGAGGCCTTCGCCACGCGGTAGCCTCCATTCCTGGGCGGAGGGAGGCTCGGCCGAGCTCAAGTGAACTAAAACGCCGCAGGTACTGCCAGATTCACCCTCGCGTCACTCGATTACCGAGGTTGGGCGGATGGCCACATGACTTGTCGAGTCGGTAGGGACCATACGACCCGCGTTGCCGCACCTCGACAAGCCACGTCGCGCCAGCAGCCCTGCCACTTCCCCATGGTCAACCAACCACTCTTCAACCTGTCGTGAAGTCGACGTGTACATTGTCGACGTGCACAGTGTCGACCTGCGCGCGCCCCCATCGGCGGGAAGCGCGGTCGGCTGGCTCGCCGAGCGGGTCCATCGTCATGGCCCGTTGTTCGCGTGAGACGCAGTGCGCGCCATATGTCGCCGTTCTATCACCCATGCCAGGTCACCGGAAGCCATTTATGGAGAATGCTGCTAACCACGTTCCGAATGGTAGCCTGAATACCCATGAGCCCTGGGATGGCCTTCTGGCTAGCGCAGGGCCCAAAGATCACATCGTGCAGCTGTATCAGGATCCTGAGTTTCTCAGTCGCGCCGTATGTCGCTTCGCGGCTGGTGCCATCGCCAATGGCGAGGGGATCATCCTCGTGCCGACAGCCGAGCACTGGGAAGCGTTCCGGCCCCGTCTCGAGGCCGAGGGGGTAGACGTAAAAGCAGCGGAGCTGCGGGGACAACTTACGGTGGTCGACGCCGACGAGCTACTGCCTCGCTTTATGCATAAGGCGATGCCGGATGCGCCGGTGTTCCTCGGTTTGGCCGGCGAGGTGATCGCGAACGCGCGGGCGGAAGCTCGTTACCCGAAGGTCCGGTGGTGGGGGGAGATGGTCAATGTGCTCTGGGAACAGGGGAATGTGGCGGCCAGCATGAGCCTGGAGGATCAGTTCGACCACCTCGCCAAGCATCACGGGATCGCCATCTTCTGCTCGTTCGTGATGGACAATTTCAATAGCGAAGTGCACTCCCGCCTCCTGCCACGACTCGGGCAAAATCATTCCCACCTGATCCCGGTGGAAGACTACGCCCGGCTCGAACGGGCCGTGGCCGATGCGCTGCGACAGACCGTTGGGGCGAGCGACGCCCGGGTTCTCGAGCAGCAACTGCTGTCGAGCTACTCGCCGGTTTTTCAGATGCCACGATCGCAGGCGCTGCTCTTGGCGCTGCGTGACAGTCTGCCCGATGTCGCGAACGCCGTGCTGACCCGCAGTCGCAAGCTGTATCATGGGTTGAAGGAGTCTGCCTAGTGACCGAGCTTGGCACGAGCGCGATCCCTATTGATACTCTCCCGGGAGTGAAAGGCGAGAACGCGGCTCGTGATACCGTCGACACCGATATGCTCGGCGTCTTTGACACGATCGATGCCCCGATCATCGTGGTGGCGCGTGACGGCACGGTCACGCGTTTCAATCGAGCGGGAGCAGACGTTCTTGGTCTCACGGTATCGGATGTCGGCCGGCGGGCCGGCGACATATCGGCGCTGGCGAAGGTCCAGGACATCGACCAGATATGCGCGCAAGTCATGATCGATGGTCTGCCCATCCGACGCGACATCCGCAACGGCGACCGGTGGTTTCTGCTTTACGCTGTCTCGTTCACGGGAACCGATGGACGCGTGCGCGGCGCGGTGCTCACGTTCACGAATGTCACCGCGTTCCGGGCCAGTCTCGGGCAGGCCATTTACGAACGGGAATTCACGAAAACGATCCTGAACGCGGTCATGGACCCGCTCGTCGTGCTTGACGAGGATCTGCGCATACAGACGGCCAATCGCGCCTTCTATCACTGGTTCGGGGTTTCGCGCGAGCAGCTGCAAGGGGTGCTCCTCAGGAATCTGGGAGACCGCGATTGGCGGACCTCCACCGTGTGGTCGTCGCTCAACGCCGTGCTGTCCGACGAGCGTGATTTCCAGACCATCGAGATCGAGCGGGACTTCCCCAACATCGGGCACCGCACGGTCCTGCTCGACGCGTCTCGGCTGATACGTGACGGCAACGCGCTCGTCCTGCTGACGTTTCGGGACATCACCGAGCGCAAGCGGGCCGAGCAAAAGTTGCGAGACGGCGAACGCCGGTTTCGCGAGATGATCGACGCACTTCCCGCCGCCGTCTACACCACCGACGCCGAAGGCCGGCTCACCCACTTCAATCCCGCGTGCGTAGCATTGTCAGGCCGGATGCCCACTCTGGGCAGCGACCGGTGGTGCGTCACCTGGAAGCTCTACCGCCTCGATGGCACGTCGATGCCCCTCGAGGAGAGTCCCATGGCCGTTGCGCTCAAGGAAGGTCGTATCGGGCGCGGCGCGGAGCTTGTCGCCGAGCGACCCGATGGGACATGCGTCTGGCTCGCGGTGTATCCCACGCTGCTGCGGGACCCCCGAGGCCAGATCGTTGGCGGCATCAACATCTTGATGGACATCACCGAGCGGAAGAAGCTCGAGCGCCAGCGCGAGATGCTGCTGGTGCAGGAAGGAGGCTTGCGCAAAGACGCGGAGGCGGCCACGCGCGCCAAAGACCGTTTTCTGGCCGCGCTGAGCCACGAGTTGCGCACCCCGCTTGCTCCGGTTGTGATGACGGTCGCGGCCATCGAGACCCATCCCGACCTGCCGGCCGCGTTGCGCGACGATCTGGCGATGATGCGCCGCAACATCGAGCTGGAAATCCGCCTGATCGACGACCTGCTGGACTTAAACCGCGTGACCAGCGGCAAGATGCGCTTGCAGATGCAGGCGACTCACGTCCATGCGACGCTGACCGAGGCCGTACGGAATTGCGCCAGTGAGACGTCGGCTAAGCGGTTGAACATTCGATTCGACCTGCACGCCGACAACGATCTGGTGAACGCCGATCCGGCGCGGTTGCAGCAAGTATTCTGGAACCTGCTGCGCAACGCGGTCAAGTTCACGCCCGAAGAAGGGGACATCTTCATTCGCACGCGGAACATCGGCGGTCGGGTGCACATCGAGGTGCGTGACACCGGCGTGGGCATCGCACCGGAATTTCTCCCCAAGGTGTTCGATGCCTTTGAACAAGGAGACATCAAGACGACGCGTCAGTTTGGCGGCCTTGGACTAGGCTTAGCGATTTGCAAAGCGATCTTGGACATGCACGGCGGCGCGATTCGCGCTCACAGTGACGGCCCCGCGACGGGCGCGACCTTCACCGTCGATCTGCCCGTCACCCTGGCAACCGAAGCGGAAGCGTATGCGACACCGTCACCGGGCCACGATGCCCCTCACGGGCACTTGCGCGTGCTGCTGGTCGAGGATCATCCCGACAGCCGCGAAGTCATGGCCGCGCTGCTGACCGCCTCGAATTTCGCGGTCAAGACAGCCAGCAGTGTGGAAGCGGCGCTCCATCTCGCCGCCACCGAGCCGTTTGACATTGTCGTCAGCGACTTGGGATTGCCAGACGGGACCGGCTACGATTTAATGAAGCAGATCCGCGACCACTACGGAATCAAGGGCATCGCGCTGAGCGGCTACGGAATGGAAGAGGACCAGCGGCGCAGCCGCGAAGTGGGGTTTCTCGATCACATCATCAAGCCCGTGACGATCGGTCAACTGAAAGCGACCATCCAGCGCGTCACGGGTTCGATAGGCGGTTGACCGATGGCGAGCGCTTCGCCAAGCGCGGCATCTGTGCAATGTGCACTCCGCGCTCGCCATCGGGCCTGCGGTGGCGTTGAACCGTATCGCACGGTAGCGACATCTTCGTCGCCAGCTCACATGGAGAGGGGCGCGTGTGCCGATTAACTCCTGCGGTCCGAGCCAGCGACCTTGACGACCTTGTTGTAAACACCGAGCAAGAGAAACGGTGCGGCCCATTGGCCGACGAAGAGACTCCCGTGCTTCCGTCCCGTCACCTGAAGAGCCAACGCCACGCCCATGGATCCTAGGGCTGCCCAGAGGTACATGTCCGACGGAACCTTTGCTGTCTGTTGCTCGATGCGTCGAGCCAGACGGCCCTCTTCCGCGTATGTAGTTGCCATTGACAACGCTCCTGTATCGCGAGAGTTCGATATCGTGCTTCGATGCCGTATCACGGCGTGACTTTCTTCACGGCAGAGTCGACCTTCTGTTGCGCTTTGCCGACATCCTTCTGCACCCCGCCTTTGGCTTGATCGGCGCGGCCTTCAGCCTGCTTGTTATCGTTACCAGTGACGTCACCGATTGCTGACTCGATCTTCCCTTTCGTCTCCGTAGCCTTGCCCTCAGCCTCGTTCTGCCGTCCGCTCTTGCAGGCCGTCCCGACCACGGTGCTGGCCGCGAGCACAGCCGCGAGCGCCACGTGGCGCCTCCTGCCGCTCCGCCAGTGCGCAAATACCCGACTCATATCGTGAACCCCCTGAATGCGATGCAAAAAGGCCGGTCAACCACTGCGTGACCGGCCTCCTTCCACCGCGACACTGCACACATGGAACCGTGGGCATTTACCGTGCCGATGTCGGGCATCGTCCGAGCGCGTCAGCACGTCGTGCTGACTTTCAGCGGTCGGCGAAACCTGATTTCGGACGGTGTGCGGAGGTACCGCCGGGTGCCCCAACTGGATCGCGGCCGCATCGCGGACGCGCCGGTGGACAAAGCGCACTACGATCGGGTGGATGCACTCTTGCGGGGTCCGACTCAGTCCGACTGGACTTGACGCGCCCGCCGCCGCGCACCTAACATGCGCGCCGACAATTGATCGACCGCTCGTGGGGCCCGGCTGTCGTAGCCGGGCTGCAATACTGGGGAAAGTCCGGTGGAATTCCGGCGCTGTCGCGCAACGGTAAGGCACTCCCGCCAAGCCCGAATGCCCGCCCATGAGCCATTTGTCGTGACGACGTCCTTCGCATCGAAGGGATGTGGTGTGGCCTCCTTCGATCGATCGCGCGCCGCACGAAGCCGGAGGATTGTGAATGGACACGCCGCATGTCGCTCACCTGTACCATGAAGTGATCGGTTGTTCCGTGACCGATCACGAGTTGCGCGAACTATACCAGCTGCGCTTTCCCGCGTCCATCGAGCTGGGCATCGCCTTCCACCGCCTCGACCCGCGCCTTCGGTACTTCGACCTCGCGCGACTGGCTCTCGCGATCGACAGCACGCGCGACCACGAGCTCGCGTACAACCCCCGATTGTCGACAACCGTTGCCCAGGTGGCGAGTTGACTCCCCCGCACACAGCGGTTCGCTTCACCCAACACGACCCGAGTCACTCGGCCCGAGAGGCGATGCGCGAGATGAAAGCGGGGGTGGCCGAGTACTTCGCGAGCCGCGGGCTCTCCACGAAAGCCAACGCCGCGATGGTCATCAAGAGCGTCGCCCTCGTCACCTTGGTCGTCGCGCCGTACGGCATGATCCTGTCGAATCACTTTCGCCCGGCGGCGATGCTGGCGCTCACGGTCATGATGGGCGTCGGGATCGCTGGGATCGGCTTCGGCATTTCGCACGATGCCCTGCACGGCGCCTACAGCCATCGGCCGTGGCTCAACGATCTCATCGGACTCTCGTTCGATGCCCTCGGCGCGAGCAGCTACCTCTGGAAGATCACGCACAATATCGTCCATCATACGTACACGAATATTCACGGCGTGGACGAGGATTTGGCGGTCTCACCCCTGCTGCGACTCTCGCCGAACGCGCCGCGATATTGGTTTCACCGGACGCAGCATCTCTACGCGTTTCCGCTGTACGCGTGCACGACGCTGTTCTGGGTCTTCCTCAAGGACTATCAGCAGCTCTCGCGACGAGACCTCGGACCGTACCGGAATAAGCAGCACGATGCGGCGCAGGTCGTGATGCTCTTCGGGGCCAAGCTCGCCTACTACGGCTACGCGCTCGTCGTCCCGCTCCTCGTCATTCGACTCCCCTGGTGGCAGATCCTGATCGGATTCCTCGCCATGCACCTGACCGCAGGGCTGATTCTGGGCATGGTATTCCAGCTCGCGCATATCGTCGAGGACATGGAGCATCCGTTACCCGATGACAGCGGGAGCATGGCGACCGACTGGTGGCTCCATGAGATGCACACGACGGCCAACTTCGCGAGACACAACCGATGGCTGACGTGGTACGTCGGCGGTCTCAACTTCCAGATCGAGCACCACCTCTTTCCCAAGGTCTGCAGCGTGCACTATCCGGCGATCAGCGAGATCGTGCGCGGGGTGGCCCGGCAGCATTGTCTGCCGTATCACGATCAGCCGACCGTTCGCTCCGCCGTCGTCTCCCATTATCGCACGCTTCGCCGACT
>DASRDS010000221.1:0-5341 GCA_035652495.1 Gemmatimonadaceae bacterium | reverse complement strand
CCGAGGACTATCTCAAGCACGCCGTGGCGAGTGAGAACGGCGCCGCGCCGCCGGTGCCGCCCAAGATCGAATCAGCCGCGCACGATTCCTTGGCGGATACGCTGCTGCCGCGGCTGCCCAAGGGCTACGCCCAGATGCTCGGCCGGCGCTTCGAGGACGGCGTCGACCTCTCTGGTGGCGAGTGGCAAAAGGTCGCGCTGGCGCGGGCGTACCTGCGTGACGCGCAGCTATTGATTCTCGACGAGCCAACCGCGGCGCTGGACGCCAGGGCCGAGTACGAGGTGTTCGAGCGGTTCTCCGAGCTGACGCGGGGACGCATGGCGATTCTCATCTCGCACCGGTTCTCGACCGTGCGTATGGCGGATCGCATTCTCGTACTCAGTAAAGCGCATCTCGTCGAGCAGGGTACGCACGAAGAACTGGTCGCGAAGGGCGGCCTCTACTCCGAGCTCTTCACGATGCAGGCGGCAGGATATCGGTAGGGCCGGCGAGCCATCGATCATACAAGGCTCATTCGGGCGTAGCTGCCCTGTTTTGCGCGCATTTGACGGAGTCGTGAACTGTCAGGGGCAAAAAACGCCCCTGACTAGGCAGGCGGCAGGATACCGCTGACCTCGCGCCACCGCTCCGCGATCAGCTCATGACCCGCCGGCGTCGGGTGAACGCCATCCGATAGCCAATACGCCGGCCCACCCTTCGCCGCCGCCTGCTCGAACGCCTGCTGCAGCGGCACGAACGTCGCCCCCGCCCGCTCAGCGACGCGAGCCGCGGCCGCGCGGCGCACATCGAACTCGGGCCACCAGGACGCATCCACCGCGCCGGTCTTGAGGACGAACGGCTCGAGAACCACGACTCTCGACGCCTTCGTCTCGGCCAGCAACGCCGAGAATTGCGTCTCGTAATCGGCGGCCGTCCCCGTATACCCGTGCGTTCGCGTGTGCCAGTAGTCGTTCACGCCGATCAGGATACTGAGAATATCCGGCTTGAGCGCCACCGTGTCCGTCTCCCAGCGCGCTTGGAGATCTGGGACTTTGTTGCCGCTGATGCCGCGATTGAACACCCGGAGCTCGAGGTCCGGCCACTGCTTGAGCAAGGCCGCCGCGAGCAACATCGGATAGCCCTGTCCAAGCGCGCCCATCGCATTGGGCGCCGCACTTTTCCGGTCGCGCCCCGTATCCGTGATCGAGTCGCCCTGAAACAGGATCGTCGCGCCGTGCGTTGGCTGGACGCCGGTGTCGGCGTGGCGCGTGCACGCAGCGGCCACGCTGGCTCCGGCGACGACGACGAACTCGCGGCGGGATATCATAAGTGATAGAGCGCCGCGTACAGGTCACGTCCTCTCATGATCGCCCGAACATAGTCACGGGTCTCCGTGAACGGGATGCGCTCGACGAACACTTCGGGGTCGTTCGTGCCCTTGCGGGAGCTCCAGAGGGTCACGCGCGAGGGGCCGGCGTTGTAGGCGGCGAGGCCGCGGACGACGATGCCGTGTTCCTGTTCCAGGAAGGTTGAGAAGTGGGCTACGCCGAGTGAGATGTTGATGTCGGGCTGGTCGAGGACTGAGGGGTCCCAGGGGCCGGGGATCTGGTGACTGCGCGCGAGGCCGCGGCCGACGTCGGGCATGATTTGCATGAGGCCGCGGGCGCCGACGGGGGAGGCGGCGTTGGCGGTGAAGTTGGATTCTTGGCGAATGACGGCTGCGACTAGGGCCGGGTCGAGGGAGGCGGCCTTGGAGTCGGCGGAGATTTTGTCGCCGTAGAGCAGAGGGAAGATCAGGCGGTAGACGCGGGCGTCGGTGCGGGCGCTGTCGCCTCGGGCGAGGAGCCGCCAGCCGAAGCCGATGCCGCGCGAGGGATCGCCCGCACGGGCGAGCGCGGCGCCGGTCGAGAGGAGATCGGTGAATGTGCCCGAGGTCGTGCGCGCGACGCGGTCGGTTTCGAACTTGGCCTCGACATCCATGCCGAGCTCGGTGAGGAGAGCCGCGCGGCCGAGGGCGCTGTCGGTGGCGGCGCCGACGCGTGGGGGCGTCGTGTCCGCGCCGAATGTGGGAACCGGCGCGTGACCGTCGAGGCGCTGGCCGGCGAGGCCGGCGTAGTACGACAGTGGCTCGCCGGCGATGATGGCTCGCCAGCGAATGCGCGCGGCGCCGGTATCGCCCGCGGCCGCCCACGCGCGCCCCGCCCAATACTTCGCGGCGACCGCGTCCTCCGCGTGTGGGATCGTCGCGAGGCCGTCCAGCTCACGCGCGGCGGCGCGGTAGCGGCCCGCGACAAAGGCGATGAGTCCCAAGCGAAAGCGCGCGCGCCCGGCCAGGACCGACCTTGGGAATCGGTCGGCGATGCTGAGATACGCGGTGCGCGCCGCAGCGTCGTTGCCATCGTCGGTCGCCAGGTCAGCGAGCAGCGCGAGGGCGTTCGCGGCCGACGTGTCTTTGGGCGCGATGGCGACGAGCCGCCGGAGAACGACTTTGGCGCTCGACTTCTCTCCCGCGACCACCATTGTGCGGCCACGCTGGTACATCGCCGCGTGCGCCAGCGCCGCCGGGGACGTGACGCGCGAGAACTGCCGCATGGCTTCCTCGGGACGTCGGAGACGCTCGAGGGCCAGTCCGTACGCAAATCGCTCCGTCGGCGTCAGTGGGCCGGCGGAGTCGAGTCGTACGAACGCGGCGACTGAGCGGGCGGGCGGCCCGCTCGAGGCCGCCGCGCGCTCGACATCGAGCGGCAACGGTGCGCACAGACGATCGCCAATGTCGAGCGCGGCTCTCGCGTCGGGGCCGCCGCTATGCGCTAGCGCGAACTGCTCAATGTCTTTGCAGAGATTTGAATCTGGAGCGGCGGCACGCGCATGCAGCGCCTCGGCGTGGGCACCGAGCGAGTCGTAGGCGCGCGCGGCGCCGGCGACATCGCCGGTGCGTGCGCGCGCGAGGGCCTCGGTCCACGGGATCCGGGCGCGCGCGGCGTCGCTCTTGATCGACGCGTAGTCGCGCGCGCGCGTCGTGGTATCGGCCGTCACGCCGGCGGCGCGAAGCCAGAGCCAATCGGAGATGGTCGGAAGGAGCGCGGCCGCGGCCTCGTAGGCGGCGCGGGCCGAGTCGAGCTGATTCGCGCGGTCAAACGCGCGGGCGGCGAAGACGATCGACGCCGCGGGAGTGCGAACGGGAGCATCGAGCGTTTGTGCCGCTAGTGGAGCGGCGATGCTCGTCCCGAGAACGAGCAGGCCAACAAAAGCTCGCGCGATCAGGCTTTGTGGCGGTACGTGATGCGGCCGCGGGTCAGGTCGTATGGGGAGACCTCAATTTTTACGCGGTCGCCGGCCAGTACGCGGATACGGAAACGGCGCATGTTGCCGCCGAGGGTGGTCAGAACGTCGTGGCCGTTGTCCATCACGACGCGGAACGTCGCATTCGGCAATACTTCGGCTACTGTACCTTCGAGCTCGATCGCTTCTTGTTTCGCCATAGGTCTCCGATGTGAGATCTTAACGGTAACAGACATGGGACTGGATCGCAACGTAACCCGTTGTCACGTCAAGCCATGTTATATTATCCACATGTCCACCCCTCATGTAGAACCCAGCTTCCGAGGAGGTGATCTCTTGTCTAGCCTAACGGCGGTCAGGATCGCCAGCACCAACTGAGCGGTCAGCAGTAACCGCCTGGTTTCGAGGGCTCGCTTGGCGTACGGGCGCCAAAGCGGGCCCTCAATTTTTTGCCCAATTATGCGGCGCGCGGCCGCGTCTCGGCCGGGATGATGGGAAGCGTTCTGGCCGCGCCGGCGCGAACGAGGCCCAGCTTCGAGGGCACGCCGATGCGCTCCTCGGTCAGGACGCGATGGAGGTCATCGACGTTGCGCACTGGCTCGTCGTTGAACCGGACGATGACGTCGCCGTCCACCAAGCCTGCGTTGGCCGCCGGGCTGCCCGGCTCGATGTTCGTCACGAGCACTCCCGTGCCGTCGCCGACGCGGATCGTTTGACCGCCAACGCCGAGATAACTGCGGCGCACGCGACCATCCCGAAGCAGCGCGGCGACGACACGCTTTGCCGTGTCGATCGGGATCGCGAAGCAAATGCCCTGCGCGGGCAGAATGATGGCATTGTTGACGCCGACCACGCGGCCGCGGGAGTCGAGCAGCGGGCCGCCCGAGTTGCCGGGATTGAGCGCGGCATCGGTCTGCACGACGTTATCGATCAGGCGACCGGACTGCGAGCGCATCGAGCGGCCGACCGCGCTCACGACTCCAGCCGTGACGGTGTATTGGAACCCGTATGGGTTGCCAATCGCGATGACGACCTGACCGGGACGGAGTGTCGCCGAGTCTCCGAGCTCCACCGTCGGGTACGGGGCATCGTCGCTATTCCCCTCGATCCGTAGAACCGCGAGGTCGGTCTCGGGATCATCGCCTACGAGGGTGGCGGTGCGCGTCCGGCCATCCTGGAGGGATACCGACAAGCGCTTCGCGCCCTGTACGACGTGGCTGTTGGTGAGGGTCAGACCCTCGGAAGAGAAAACAAAACCGGAGCCCGAACCACCCGAGCGTCCGCGGCCTTCACGGCGACGGCTGTCGATCTTGACGACCGCCGGACTCGCGCGCTCGGCGGCGCCGGATACGGCCTCTGAATAGGCATCGAGTAACGCGTCCATGTTGGAGCGTACCCGGCGACTTGGCGCGGGTACAATCAGCCGTTCAGGCGATCCGGCGGAATTGCACCCTTCCAACGACTTCTTTACGCGGCAACTTGAATCGAAAGGCTATTCGGACATGTATCACGGCCGATCGACTGCGTTAACCGGGCGTCGTTTGCCCGGTTAACGTCCGACGCTAGTCGGTAGTCATAGATTCAACACCCGATTACCACGAGGGAACATCATGTACTCGAAACTCCTTGCCGTCGCCTGCGTGCTCGGCCTCGTCGGCTGCGGCGGCCCGCCGCCACCGCCGCCGCCCCCTGGCGTCGTCTACGTTCGCACGGGACCACCGGTTGAAGTCGTAGAGGAACGTCCCCCCCAGCCGTCACCCGATCACGTATGGATTCGTGGTCACTACCGCTGGGACGGCGTCGCGGGCGCCTACGTCTGGACGCCAGGACACTGGCAAGTCCACCCAGCGGGCTACACACGCTGGGTGCCTGGGCATTGGTACCGGCGCGATGGCGCTTGGTATTGGGTCGAGGGACACTGGGTGCCCTAAGGCCACCCCTACATGTTCTCGACCATTGCGGCGGCAAACTCGCTGGTCTTGAGCAAAGTCGAATCGGACATAAGCCGCTCGAAGTCGTACGTCACCCGCCGCTGGCCGATGGTCTTCTCGAGCGATGAGATGACGCGGTCAGCGGCTTC
>DASRDS010000220.1:0-10859 GCA_035652495.1 Gemmatimonadaceae bacterium | reverse complement strand
TGCCGCAAGCACGACAGCGGCACGATGTGCCCGAGTTATATGGTGACGCGGGATGAGCGGCACTCCACGCGCGGACGCTCGCGCATTCTGTTCGAGATGCTGGAAGGCGACCCGCTCGAGCGCAGTTGGCACGACGAGGCGGTCAAGGAGGCGCTCGATCTCTGTCTCGCGTGCAAAGGGTGCCGAGGCGAGTGTCCGGTGAACGTCGACATGGCGACGTACAAGTCGGAGTTTCTGGCGCACTACTTCGAGCATCGCCGGCGGCCCATCCGGGCGTACGCATTCGGGCTCATGTACCGTTGGGCTGGCATGGCCTCGTACGCGCCGCGTCTCGTGAACTTCGTGACCCAGACGCCCGGACTGCGATCGCTGGCGAAGCTGGCCGTGACCATGGCGCCAGAGCGCCGCATTCCGCAATTTGCCCGGCGCACGTTCCGGTCGTGGTTCCGACACCGCGCGACCAGCCGGCTGCGCTTGCCCGAGGTGATGTTGTGGCCGGATACCTGGAACAACTACTTCCATCCGGATACGGCTCGCTCGGCGGTCGAGGTGTTGAAGGCCGCCGGGTTCCGGGTCACGATTCCGAGTCGAAGGCTATGTTGCGGCCGACCGTTGTACGACTACGGCATGCTGCCGCTCGCGAAAAAGCTCCTGCAGCGCGCGCTCCATGCGCTGCGCGTTGAGATTCGCGCTGGCATCCCCATTGTCTTCCTCGAGCCCAGTTGCGCGAGCGTGTTCAAGGACGAGATGCCCAACTTGCTCCCTGGCCATGACGAGGCACGCCGGTTGCGCGATCAGGTCTTTTTGCTGAGCGACTTTTTGCAGCAACGGTGTCCGGAGTTCGCGGTGCCACCCTTGAACACGACTGCTCTCGTCCACGGCCATTGTCATCACAAGGCCATACTCGGATTTGAGAGCGAATCGGCGCTGCTGTCGAAGATGGGACTGCAGCACACGATCCTCGACTCGGGATGCTGCGGCATGGCCGGCGCGTTCGGCTTCGAGCAAGACCATTACGAGGTGTCGATCGCGTGCGGCGAGCGCGTGCTGCTGCCGGCCGTGCGCGCCGCGACACCCGACACCCTCATCATCGCCGACGGATTCAGCTGCCGGGAGCAGATCGCCCAAACGACGAACCATCGCGCGATCCATATCGCCGATGCGCTCGCGCGGGCTCTGCATCACAAGGAGAACACCATATGACGACCACCGTGGCCGATCTGCTCGTCGAACGCCTCGCCGAATGGGGAGTCGACACGATCTTTGGATTTCCCGGCGATGGCGTGAACGGCATCTTCGAGGCGCTCCGCACCCACCAAGACGCGATTCGGTTCATCCAAGTTCGCCACGAGGAGGCCGCGGCGTTCGCGGCGTGCGGATACGCCAAGTACACGGGCCGACTGGGTGTGTGCCTCGCGACATCGGGACCGGGTGGGATCCATCTCCTGAATGGTCTCTACGATGCCAAGTGCGACGGCCAACCCGTGCTGGCGATCACGGGGCACACGTTCCACGATCTCATCGGCACGCACTACCAACAGGACGTCGACCTCGACCGTGTCTTCATGGACGTGGCCGCATACAATCAGCGGATCATGGGGCCGGCGCACGTGCACAACGTGGTCGATGAGGCTATCAAGACGTCTCTCGCGAGGCGCGCGGTCTCGCATATCACGATCCCCAAGGACGTGCAGAGCTGGACCTCAGATGGCCATCGGTCCTCGGCCAACGTGCCCAAGCACAGCGCCGATCTGTTCGTCGGCCCGCACCCGCTACCGTCGGACCTCATGCTCGACGCGGCGGCGGACCTTATCAACTCCGGATCCCGAGTCGCCATCCTGGCGGGCCGCGGGTGCCTCGGCTGCGAATCCGAGGTGACGGAGCTCGCGGAGCGCGTCGGTGGCCCGATCATCAAGCCGTTGCTGGGAAAGGCGGTCGTTCCCGACACGAGTCCCTATACCACGGGTGGCATCGGGCTCCTCGGCACGGCCCCGTCGCAAGACGCGATGGAAGAATGCGACACGCTGGTCATCGCCGGCAGCGCGTTCCCGTACATGGAGTTCTACCCGAAACCGGGTAAGGCGAGAGCGGTGCAGATCGACGTCAGCCCCGAGCACATCGGCCTCCGCTATCCGGCTGACGTCGGACTCGTCGGCCGATGCCGCGAGGTCCTGCGCGCCTTGCTCCCGCGCATCACGAGCAAACCCGATCGGCGCTTTCTGGAATCGGCCCAGAAACGCATGCGCGACTGGCGCGCGTTAATGGAGCAACAAGCGACGCGCCTCGATCGCCCGATCAAGCCCCAGGCAATCACGTATCATCTCAACAAGCTGCTGCGCGATGACGCCATCATCTCGACCGACAGCGGCACGATCGCGACGTGGAGCGCTCGCTATCTGGATATTCGGGGCTCGCAGCAGTTCTCCCTCTCCGGCTCCCTCGCCACGATGGCGAACGGACTCCCGTACAGTATCGGCGCGGCGGTCGCCTATCCCGGACGACAGGTGGTGTGCGTCGTGGGCGACGGCGGCTTCACGATGCTTATGGGCGAGGTGGCGACGCTCATGAAGTACCGGCTGCCGGTCAAGGTGATCATCATCAAGAACAACGTGCTCGGCCAGATCAAGTGGGAGCAGATCGTGATGGAGGCCGCACCGGAGTTCGGCGTCGAGCTCGAGCCGATCGACTTCGCCGCCTACGCGCGCGCCTGTGGAGCGGCTGGCTACACGATCGAGGATCCGGCGGACATCGAAGGGACGTTACGGGAGGCGCTGGCCGTTGACGGGCCCGCGATCGTCGAAGCCGTGGTCGATGCCAACGAGCCGCCGATGCCCGGCAAGATCACGACGCAACAGGCCGTCAAGTTCACCGAGGCGATGGTCAAAGGTGAGCGCGACCGGTGGGACATCATCAAGCACGTGATCAAGCAGAAGGTGCGGGAAGTCGTCTGACATGACCCTGATCGACCGCGTGCACGTCACGGCCTACCGCATCCCCACGGATGCGCCGGAGGCGGACGGCACGCTCGCGTGGGACTCGACGACCATCGTGGTCGTGGAGTGTCACGCGGGGAAGGTGACCGGCATCGGCTACACGTATGCCGGCCCGGCCACTGCCAGGCTCATCGTCGACATGCTGGCGCCGGTCGTCAGTGGGAACGATGCGATGGACGTGCCGGCCTTGTGGTCGGCAATGGTACATACGATTCGGAACGAGGGTCGGCCCGGCATCGCGTCAATGGCCATCTCGGCCGTCGATGCGGCTTTGTGGGACCTCAAAGCCCGCCTGCTGGATGTGTCGCTGATCACGCTGCTGGGCGCGGTGCGCGACGCCGTCCCGGTGTATGGGAGCGGTGGCTTCACATCGTATCCGGTCGAACATCTCGAGTCGCAGCTCGCGCAGTGGATCGCCGACGGTATCCCACGTGTGAAGATGAAGGTCGGCACGCACCCGAGCGACGATCCCGCCCGCGTGCACGCCGCGCGACAAGCGATCGGTGACCGACACGAGCTGTTCGTCGACGCCAATGGCGCGTACGACCGAAAGCAGGCACTGCGTCTGGCGGATGTCTTCGCTGGCGAAGGGGTGAGCTGGTTCGAAGAGCCCGTCTCGTCCGATGACCTCGACGGGCTGCGATTGCTGCGCGATCGGGCGCCGGCCGGGATCGACATCGCCGCCGGCGAGTATGGCTATGATCTGTGGTATTTTCGACGGATGCTCGACGCCGGCGCCGTCGACGTGTTGCAAGCGGACGCGTCGCGCTGCGGCGGCATCTCGAACCTCCTTCGCGTCGGCGCCGTGTGCGATGCGCGTTCCATGCCGCTCTCCGCGCACACCGCGCCGTCGTTACACGCGCATGCCTGCTGCGCGCTTTCGTCGGTGCGGCATATCGAGTACTTCCACGATCACGCGCGGATCGAGCACCTCCTCTTCGATGGCGCGCTCTATCCGGTCGGGGGCGCGCTGCGCCCCGATCGCAGCCGGCCCGGGCTCGGGCTGACCCTCAAGCACGGAGACGTTGAGCGATGGCGCCTAGCGATATGATCGCCAACACCATCCCCGTGGCGGCGAGCCAGTGGCGGCGTCGATAGAGGTATTGCTCGCTGCTCCACGTTCGCGAGCGGTTATCGAATCGGCCATGCGCGCCCCACGAACCTGGCGCCGGTTCCCAGAGGTTCGCTGGCGCGTTCGGATCCGCCAGATCGTGCGTCTCCTGGGCGGCATAGCCATGCGCGGCCAGGTAGCGATCCCCGAGGCCGGGCGCGACCTTGTTCCCGTAGACGGCCATGATCGTTGGCCAGCCGACGTTCAGCTCACGTCCGACATCGTGCTGCGCCGCATAGTACACCGCCTCGGCCCCGACCTCGGGCTGGAAGATCGGTGGCACGGGTTGCGGCTTGTACGGGAGCCGCGACTTGACCCAGTCGAACTGCGGCGTATTCATGGCCGGCATCTGTACCATCACCGTGCGCACGCGGCTCATCTCGTGGAGCAACTCGGTACGAAGTGATGCGTGAAATCCGGCGATCGCGTGCTTCGCGGCGCAGTAGGCCGACTGCAACGGAATGGAGCGATGCGCGAGCGCGCTCCCGACCTGCACGATGACGCCGCGGTTGCGCCGCAGCATGAACTGCAGCGCGGCCAGTGTACCGTGGACGTACCCGAGGTAGGTGACGTCAGTAACCCGCCGATATTCCTCGGGTCGCATGGACTTCACGGGTGAGAAGACCGAGACCATCGCGTTGTTCACCCATACGTCGATGGGGCCGAGCTCGTCTTCGACGCGCTCGGCGGCCCGCATGACGGCGTCGGCATCCGCTACGTCGAGGGACAGCGTGAGGGCGATCCCGCCGAGTGACTCGACGGATGATTTGGCCATGGCCAGGCGCTTCTCGCCGCGGGCGATGAGCGCGACGGACGCGCCCTCGCGCGCGAACCGTTCAGCGATGGCGCGACCGAGCCCGGCCGACGCGCCGGTCACGACGACTGTCTGTGGACCGTTCATGGGTCGCTGGTAGTGCAGAGACCACGCCAGGTGCTGAGGCGGGCCGAGCCGCGAGGGCCAGACCGCGGGCGGAGTTGATGAGCGCCACGTGCGTGAAGGCTTGAGGGAAATTGCCGAGCATTTCGCGGGTGTGTGGATCGTACTGTTCGGCGAACAAGCCGACATCATTCCCGGTCGCCACCAGTCGCTGGAACAGTTGCTCGGCCTCGGCCCGCCGACCCTGGCTTACGAACGTGTCGACGAGCCAGAAGCTGCACATGAGAAACACCCCCTCAGGTCCGCCGACGCCGTCGTCGTTCGTCTCCGTTCGATAGCGACGGACGAAGCCATCGACGACGAGATCCTGCTCGATCGCCGCGACGGTGCCGAGCATGATCGGATCGTTCGGGTCGACGAACCCGACGCGCGAGAGGAGGAGCAGACTGGCATCGAGCTCGGTCGAGTCGAACGCTTGCACGAAGCAGTTCCGAGCGGGATCGATGCCCTGCCGGTAAATCGCGTCCCGAATCGCGTCCCGCGCTTTCGTCCACCGCGCGATCGACTCTGGTTCTTTCATCACGGCGGCCAGTTGAATGCCGCGGTCGAGGGCCACCCAGCACATGACCTTCGAGTACACGAAATGGCGCGGCGGACCTCGGGTCTCCCAGAGTCCACGATCGGGTTCACACCACTGCGCGGCGGCCGCATCGATCAGGCTGCGCAGAAATTGCCAGATATCGGGACCGACGGGATCGCCCGCGTGATGCGACAGCCAGAATGCGGACACGAATTCGCCGTATACGTCGAGCTGGCGTTGTTCGACAGCGGCATTGCCGACGCGCACCGGGGAGGAGTTGCGATAGCCGCTCAGGTGCGGCAGCACCTGTTCCGGCATGCGGCGCTCGCCGTAGCAGCCGTACAGCACCTGCATGTCTTCAGCGTTGCCGGCCGCCGCGCGCGCGAGGAATCGCCGAAAGCCATAGGCTACTTCCTGATGGCCAACCTGATAGAGGGCTTCGAGCGTGAAGGCCGCGTCGCGCACCCAGGTGTATCGATAGTCCCAGTTCCGCTGGCCGCCGATGCCCTCAGGCAGCGATGTCGTCGGCGCCGCGATGACGGCTCCGGTCGGCGCGGCCGTCAGCGCTTTGAGCACCAGGGCCGAGCGCTCGATCGCGGCGGCGTAGGGGCCCGACTGCCGCTGACCCTTCGCTGACCATGCGCGCCACCAGCTGACGGTCTCGTCGAGGCGCTCGAGGATTTCGTCCATCGGCCACGCGCGCAAATTCATCGCGTGCGCTTGGTGCCAGACGCACGAGATGAAGAACCGCCTCCCCGCGACGATGGGCGTGGTTCCGGCGATCGCGACGCGATCGCGGTCGACGCGCAACGGCATATTCGTGCTGATGACGATGCCCTCATCGCCGCCAACGGCGCTGAATAACTTGAGGTGGTCTTTCTGCGGCTCCTTCTCTGGTGGGGCATCCACGCCCTTGGATCCCCGAACGAGGCTCGGGCCGCCGGTGTGCCGGTGCAGCCAGGGTCGGAGCGTGCCGTAGTCGAATCGCGGCGCGAGGACCACGTCGACATCGAGATTGCCGCTGATGCCCTCGATGACTCGCATGAGCTGGCGCAACGGTTGGAGCCGGCCGCCGGCCCGCATCGCGAGTGCATCCGTGATGCGGATCCTGCCGTGCGGCGTCTCGAGCTCCGTCTGCAGCACCATCGTGCCTTTGCGATAGCGCCGTCGGGACTTGAATGGCTCGCGCGGTGTGATCGCGAAGTATCCGCCAAGCTCCGCGTCGAGAATACGATTGCAGATCGAGCCCGCGTCGAAGCGTCGGGGGCAATACCAATCGATCGACCCGGTCCGACTCACGAGCGCGGAGCCGTGGCAGTCGCCAATGAACGCGTAGTCGCCGATCGGTGGGTATTGCCACATGCGCACATTCTGTTGCACGACTCACGCCAGGGTATATGTTATCGTGCCGCCCATGGGAGTCAGCGCCCGCAACGCCAAGCTCGATTGGCATCCAGCAGGACTCGAGGGCCGGATCGCGCGCGGCGCGGTCGCCATCGCGCTCCCTCGTGCAGTCGGCATCGGGCTGTCGTTTGCCCTGACCATCCTGATGGCTCGCTGGCTGGGCGTGTCGGCGTTCGGAACCTACACGTACCTCGTGTCGTGGATGGCGATTTTGACGGCGGTCGGTGGGAGCGGCATCGACGCCTTGGTCGTGCGCGACCTGCCGTCGCATCGGGTCCATGGCGCCTGGGGATTGCTGCGGGGGCAAATCCATTGGGGTGGTGCGCTCACCGTGATCGGGACGTCCGCCTTGGCCGCGATCTGGGTCGCGAGTGGTTCGGGGGTTATCCTGGCCGCCGTCTTGGCGCCGCTGACAGCACTCCTTCGATTCCAGCAAGCGACATTGCGCGGGCTCCAGCGGCTCGCAATTAGCCAGGTGCCAGAGGCCGTCGTGCGGCCAGCGGTTATGCTGCTCGCGGTCGCGGTGCTGTTCGGCGCCAGGCTCGGGACTGCCACGGTCTCGCTGGCGCTGTCGGTTCACCTGATCGCCGTGGTTGGCGCGATCGCGGCGGCGTTCGCATGGTCGGGACGGGCCATACCGCCTGCGGCATCGCTGGCGACGCCGACGTATGACACCCGTCAGTGGCTTCCGAGCGCTCTGCGCCTCGGCATCTTGAGCGTGGCGGTCGCCATCGATGGCCGAATCGGGCTGTTGCTCCTCGGGCGCTATGTCGGTTCCGAAGCGGTCGGTGCCTACGCGGCGGCGCAGCGCGGCGCCGGCCTGGTCCCGATGGCGTTCGATATGATGCTCCTCGCGATGGCGCCGACACTTGCGGAACTCCATGCGGCCGGTGATCGCGATGCATTGCAACGCGCCGTGCGGCGGATCTCGCAGGCGGGTACGGTCGTCGCGGTGCCGGTCGCTTGCTTCCTCGCGGGGCCCTGGTTCTTGCGCCTCTTTGGGTCTGGGTTCGCGACCGCACGCGCGGCGCTGACGGTGCTCAGCGCGGGCCAGGTCTTCAGTGTCGCGGCTGGACCGGTGGCGACGCTGCTCATGGTCACGAAGCACGAACGCGACGCTGTTGCCGCGGTCGCCGGCAGCACCGTGGTCCATGTCGCCCTCGGTGTTATCCTCATCCCGCGCTGGGGCATGGTCGGCGCCGCGGCCGCGGGGGCGATGAGCCTGGTCGGATGGAACAGCGTGCTCCTGTGGCGCGTCTGGAAGCGCCTCACCATCAGTCCCACCCTCTTCACTTTCTGACATGGATCTTCTCGGACAGTATTGTGTGATTGCGCCGGACGCGGCGATCGGCGAGGGGACGCGCATCGGCAACTTCGTGTTCGTGCGCGATCACACGACGATCGGACGCAATTGCGTGATTGGATCGTATGTCGATGTCGAGGGTGACGTGACTATCGGCAATGACGTGTCACTCCAGAGCGGCTGCTACGTGACCCGAGGGGTCGTCATCGAGGACGAGGTCTTTTGCGGGCCCCGCCTCGTGACCATGAACGACAAGCGCATCTGCCATCGCCGGCCCAACCTCACATTCGAGCGCCGCGCGCCGCGGATCTTGCGGGCGGCGCGCGTGGGCGGGGGCAGCGTCCTGTTGCCGGGCGTGACGATCGGGGAGAACGCGTTCGTTGGAGCGGGATCGGTGGTGACGGCGGACGTGCCGGATCGGGCGATCGTCGTCGGGAATCCCGCGCGGGTCGTCGGATGCGTGAGGGACCATGAGCTTCGATGAGCCCCTGACCGACAAAGTCATCATAAATGCCGCGATCACGGGGGCGGTACTCACGAAGGGCGACACGGCGTTCCTCCCGGTCAGCACCGGCGAGATCGTCGACTGCGCGCAGCGGGTGCGGGACGCCGGCGCCGCGATCGTGCATCTGCACGCCCGTCAACTCGATCAGAGTCCGTCCTACGATCCGGCCGCATATGCGGAGATCGTGGAGCGGATCCGCGATGTGACGGACCTCGTCGTCTGCGTCTCGCTCTCCGGGCGCTTTGTGCCGGACGTCAGTCGCCGGGCCGCGGCCCTGGCATCCCAGCCGGACCTGGCGAGTCTGACACTGGGATCGATGAACTTCATGACGCAGCCGAGCGTCAATGCGCCGGACACGATTCGCGAGTTGGCGACCCGCATCTATGCGGCCGGCGCGGTTCCGGAGCTCGAGGTGTTCGACACGGGGTTCGCGAACGTCGCGTCGTATCTGGCGCGGAAGGACGTGCTGCGCGCGCCGTATTACGTCAACGTCATCCTCGGATCTTTGGGGACGGCGCCCATGGATCTCATCGGGCTCGGACACATCGTGTCGCTCCTGCCGGAAGGGTCCATCTGGTCCGTCGGCGGTCTCGGACGATTTCAGTTGGATGCGAACCTGTTGGCGCTCGCGGCCGGTGGGCATATCCGCGTGGGCCTCGAAGACAACATCTACTTCGACCGGCGGCGGAGCGAGCTGGCGGATAATCCGCGGCTGGTCGACCGGATCGCCCGGGTTGCGCGCGACATCGGCCGCGAGCCGGCGACGCCATCCGAGGCCCGTCGGATCATCGGGCTGCCGGTCGCGGTCGCCGTGTAGGGCGTCAGCGTGCGCGTGCTGATCACGAATCTCACCCTGTGGGGTCTTACGGGAACGGAGGTGTACGCGCGCGATCTGGCGCTCGCCCTGACGCGCCGCGGGCATCGCGTGACCGTGTTCGGCCGTGGGACCGGTCCCGTCGTTCGTGAGCTGCGGCGCGCCGATGTTGCCGTCACCGATCGTCCGCGACGCGCATCGGACGATCGGCCGGACATTATTCACGGGCATCATTTCATGCCGACGCTGCTCGCCGTACGGCAGTGGCGAACGGTTCCGGCGATCCACGTCTGCCACGATCATCTGCATCGGGATGATCGGACTCCGCTCGATCCGCGCATTCGTCGGCATTGCGGGGTGAGCCGCCTCACCGTGGCGCGTCTGGTGCGCGAGGGGGCGGCCGCCGACGCGACTCACCTGGCGCTCAACTTCGTCGATGTGATGCGATTTCGCCCGCGGACGCCGCTTCCCGCGCGGCCGCGTGGGGCGCTCGTGTTCAGCAACTACGCGCATCACGGCTCGCATCTGCCCGTCGTAATGGAAGCGTGCCGGCGGCATGGACTCGAGCTCGATGTCATTGGGTCCGGTGTCGGCAATACGGTCCTCCTTCCAGAGGAGCGACTGGGGTCGTATGACATCGTATTCGCGAAGGCGAAGGCCGCGATCGAGGCCATGGCGGTGGGCGCGGCGGTCGTGCTGTGCGATTATGCCGGCGCCGGGCCGCTAGTCACGTCCGATAACTTCGACATGTTGCGGGACATGAATTTCGGATTCGAGGCGTTGAATCGGCCGCTCGATCCCGCCATGCTGCTGGACGAAATCGCACGGTATGATCCGCGCGATGCGGAGCGCGTGCGCGACCGGATCCGTGTCGAGGCGAGTCTCGAGCACGCGGCCGGCGTGTTCGAGCAGCTCTACCGGGACGTGATCGACGAGAAAGCGCCGGAGGCTCCAATGGGATCGGCATGGCCACTCAAGGAAGAGGCGTTCTTGCGCCTCTACTGGGCATGGAATGCGTTGCCTCCGCGGTGGCGTGCGTCACTGGGACTGCGGTACGCGCGGGCTGGTGTCAGGCGATGGCTGGGTGCTGACTAGTTTCACGGCCAAGAAAAAGAGGATCAGACGGCCGAGCGTTGGCTATCGGGTACCAGATTGCAGGATCGCTCGCCAGTCGTTCGTTTCTCGCAGGGTGTAGAACGCTTGCAGCGATCGCGACTCTTGCACGTCGATCTGGCCGGACGTCCGGCGCCACTCGCGTAACAGGTAGTCCGC
>DASRDS010000219.1:0-4793 GCA_035652495.1 Gemmatimonadaceae bacterium | reverse complement strand
GGTGATCTCGCCGCTTCGCGCGGCATGCATCTGCGTGGTCATGCTGACTCCCTACGCCGGAATTAACCGGATCAGGTTCGACGGTGTGATCTCAGCCGATATGCCGGCACCCGTGTCTTACTTGGGAAGAATAGCGGGTCGTAGTCTGACCCGCATTATCGTGATTCCCAGGCGAACCCGTTCGAGAGGCGTTGAAGTCGGGCCTTGTCCGTGAGCTTCAGGATGGTGATCCCGCCGGACGCTTCGGCAAATCCCCGAGTGGCCAGATCGTCGAGGCCGTCACCGTCGGCGTCAAACGCGAGTAGGAGATCGTGGCCCTTGAACCGTAGGTCGCTGACTCGGAGGGTGGTCACCGCGCCCAGGGTGTCGATGAGCACGACTCGCTCACGGATCCATTCGTTGTTACCGGCTCGCAGATCGACCGCCAGGGCAATTCGCTTGGCGCCTCCGAAGCAGCCGACAATGGTCGACCATTGAGGCTTCTCGGTCTTCATGAGCCGCTGATACGGCGGCGGCGGCAGCGAATCCAGCCAATCGATCAGCGAATCACGAACGGTCAGTACGCGCGAGCGCAGCGTGTCCGGCACATTGCCGTGACGACAGGTGTCGGCCCTGGCTTGGGCCGAGTCGTGATGCGCGGCCGTATCGATCTTCGTGGTCGTATCGGCCTTCGCGACCGAGTCGACGCGGCGCAAAGAATCGGCCCGCGTCGAATCAATCAGCTCGGCGGACGCGACGAACAGTGGGGCGGTACGCCCTATCGAGTCGATCGCGTGCGGCGCCACGAGAGTCGCGACGATGCGCCCGTTCCAGACGTCGAAGCCCTTTACGGAGACATCGGCGATGCCGTCCTGGCTGAACAGCCGGAAATGCGTGCCGATCGGAACCGGCGACAATTTCTGGACGGCCTCGAGATACGCATGCAGCCGGCGGGGCTTGGTCTTCACGTCGGCGTCGACGCGGCCGAGGTCGAGAAGCACGCGTTTAGCGCGCGAGGCGACCACGAACCAGGTCTGGCTCGTCGGCACGAACACGAGATAGGACGCGATCGAGTCGGCCAGCGGGGACAAAGCCACCGGCACCGCTACGGGCTTTGCCGCCGCACGGCCCGACGTATCCGTGGGCGCCACAGCCGTGGACTCGGCGCTCGCCGAGGTGTCCTCGGCCCTGGTCAGGGCGGAGTCGACGGCGAGGGAATCGACGGCAGGCTTGGCCGGGCGGCCAGAATGCCTGCACGCCGCGATGACACAAAGTCCCACGATGAACGCCATGAGGCGCAATCGGGGGGCCCGATAAAACTGTCTCTGCCCTTTGACGCGAAGCGGCAAAAGGGCTGAGACCCGGCTGCGAATTCGATCGTCCATCAGACGTGCATAATATGGCGGCATACCTGGTTTCGGACCGTACCAGTCGCGCGTACCCGATCGGATCGGGGCCGCTCACGATTGGGCGCGATTCGGTCAGCCATGTCGTCGTGGACGACCCAACGGTATCCCGGTTTCACGCCGAAGTGCGGGCGGACGATCGCGGTCGGCGGCCGGTGTACACCTTCCGATCCATGGGCTCCGCCGGATCGAGCGTCAATGGCGAGAGCGTGAAAGCCGAGCGGAAACTCGCCGAAGGCGATACGATCACGATCCGCGGCGAGACCTGGCGATTCACGCAAGAGGCGCTACCGGCCGGCGTGACGGTCGCGCAGCGCAGCGACGCACCGGCTGATAGTGCTTCGCTCAAGGCGACTCAAGTCGTCCGATCGGTGGAGGCGGCCACGATTGAGCCGCTCCCCACTCAGGGTATCGTGCAGCGCCTCGCGGCCTGGCTAGCGAGCCGCTTCGGCCGCCGCCGCGTGACGGTGCTGTAGAGCGGCACTCGGCCGCCGGGCGCTGTACGCGAGCCAGAACAGCGAAAGCGCGACCGCCAAGATCGTCATCGTCACCGCAAACCCACGCGTGATCTTCTTCTTGATCGAGCGATCATGAAAATCGCGGGCCTCGACGGTACCCATGAACATCGTCTGCGCCGCGGACCCGCGCGGCATAGAGACTCCCGTCGTCTCGCGACGAGGCTCGACCGAGACAGCTGCTGAGGACCCGACGTCCGTCGTAAACCGGAACGTGGAATCCGCGATCGAGATGTCGTCGCCCTCGCGCAAGGCCGCCTGACGGGGAACGCGCACGCCATTCAGCGAGACCACCGACACGCCGTGCGGCCGCACCACGAACGCGTCGCCTTCTTTCACGATCTCGGCGTGCGTGCGCGAGACGTCGACATTGTTCATGACGATGGTCGATGACGGATCACGCCCGATCGTGTTGCGCTCCGCGAGGAGATACAGCCGGTTTCGGCGGCGGTCCTTGAGATAGGGACCACCCTTCCCGGCCCCTGACCCGGTCCGCCGATACGTGAACTCGGCGGTACCTAGCCGGATCACATCGTCGAACTCGAGGGTGGCGCTCCCGCCGCTCACTTCAGCCCCGTTCACGATGATCACGGCGTTCGGCGAGCCGCGCTCGATCAGGGCCCGGCCGCCCCAGCCGGTCTCCTGTGACACGATCGCGTGCCTGGGCTCCAAGCCATGCCCCAGCACGCGCCACCCCGCCTCGGGAGCACTCCCGATGGTCAGTACGCCGGGCCCTAGCTGGCGTACGGTCGGCCCAAAAGCGAGGTATGTCATACTCTAAATACGACGATCAGAGCACACCAACGCGACACCGCTCTGTAAGCGCAGCAAAATCAAGCACATAGCCTCTGTTTGCCTGATTTGATAATCCCGACAAAGTTACTTATCATTCGAGATAAGTCACTGTGGAGATTAGAGAAGTCATGAGCGCGTCCATCGAAACCCTGGTTAACCGCGAGTACCAGTACGGGTTCGTCACCGATATCGAACAGGACACGATCCCGCGCGGGCTGAACGAGGACGTGATCCGTCTGATTTCGGGGAAAAAGCAGGAGCCGGAATTTCTCCTGAATTGGCGTCTTAAAGCGTACAAGCGCTGGCTCCAGATGCGTGAACCGCACTGGTCCAATGTTACATATCCGCCGATCGACTACCAGAACGTCAGCTACTACTCGGCTCCAAGAGCCGTGAAGCCACTGGCGAGTCTGGATGAGGTCGATCCGGAGCTTCGTCGTACGTACGAAAAGCTCGGCATTTCGTTGACCGAACAAAAGCGTCTGTCCGGCGTCGCGGTCGACGCGATCTTCGACAGCGTTTCCGTCGGGACGACGATGCGTAAAGAACTGGCCGAGCTCGGCATCATTTTCTGCTCGTTCGGCGAGGCGGTACGCGAGCACCCGGAGCTCATCGAGAAATACCTGGGCTCCGTCGTCCCGTACAGCGACAACTTCTTTGCCGCGCTGAACTCGGCCGTGTTCAGCGATGGCTCGTTCTGCTACGTGCCGCCTGGCGTGCGCTGCCCGATGGAATTGTCCACGTACTTCCGCATCAATGCGGCGGGCACCGGACAGTTCGAGCGTACGCTGATCATCGCGGACGAAGGCGCGTATGTGAGCTATCTCGAGGGATGCACCGCGCCCAAGCGAGACGAGCACCAGCTGCATGCCGCGGTGGTCGAGTTGATCGCCGAGAACAACGCCAGCGTCAAGTACTCGACCGTTCAGAATTGGTATGCGGGCGACAGCGAGGGCAAAGGCGGCATCTACAACTTTGTCACCAAGCGCGGCAAAGCCAAAGGCGTGAATTCCAAGATTTCGTGGACACAGGTTGAGACTGGGTCTGCGATTACCTGGAAATATCCGAGCGTCATTCTGCAGGGTGACAACTCGACGGGCGAGTTTTACTCGGTCGCCGTCGTGAACAATCACCAGCAGGCGGACACCGGCACGAAGATGATCCACTTGGGGCGCAACACGAAGAGCACGATTGTCTCCAAGGGCATCTCGGCCGGCCAGGGCAACAACAGCTATCGCGGCAAAGTTCAGGTTCTCAAGAAAGCTGATAATGCCAGAAACTATACCCAGTGCGATTCCATGCTCGTCGGGAACCGCTGCGGCGCGCACACGTTTCCGTATATCGAGGTCGAGAACAATACCTCGACCGTCGAGCACGAAGCATCGACATCGAAGATCGGCGAGGACCAGATCTTTTATTGCAAGCAGCGTGGTCTCACGGCCGAAGATGCCGTGTCGATGATCGTCAGCGGGTTTTGCAAAGACGTCTTTCAGCAATTGCCGATGGAGTTCGCGCTGGAAGCGCAGCAACTCCTTGGCATCACACTCGAAGGGAGCGTAGGGTAATCGTGCTCGATATTCGCGATCTGCACGCCAACGTCGGCGACAAGGAGATCCTGCGTGGGATCTCGCTCACCGTCGGCGCGGGTGAGATTCACGCCATCATGGGGCCGAACGGCTCCGGCAAGAGCACGCTCGCGCAGGTGCTCGCCGGGCACCCGGCGTACGAGGTGACGGGCGGCAGCGTCACGTATGACGGCGAGAATCTGTTGGAACTGGATCCCGAGGAGCGGGCCCAGAAAGGTCTCTTTCTCGCCTTCCAGTATCCCGTCGAGATCCCGGGTGTGTCGAACGCCTACTTTCTCCGCGCCGCGTACAACGCGATCCGCAAGTCAAAGGGGCTCGGCGAAGTTGATCTGATGGAATTTGATGACATCATGGACGAGAAGCTGGCATTCGTCGAGATGGATCGGGACATGCTGCGCCGGTCGGTCAACACCGGGTTCTCCGGCGGCGAAAAGAAGCGGAACGAGATCCTGCAGATGGCGGTGCTGGAGCCACGCCTGGCCGTGCTCGACGAGACCGACTCCGGTCTCGAC
>DASRDS010000218.1:0-7115 GCA_035652495.1 Gemmatimonadaceae bacterium | reverse complement strand
TGCAGCGCATACGGGAACGTCGCGTTGGTGAGCGCCAGCGTCGACGTGCGCGGCACGCCGCCCGGCATGTTGGCCACGCCGTAGTGGATCACGCCATCGACCACGTACGTCGGATTCTCGTGCGTCGTGGGATGGATCGTTTCGACGCAGCCGCCCTGGTCGACGGCGACATCGACGATCACCGTGCCGGGACGCATGGACTTGAGGTCCTCGCGGCGGACGAGGCGCGGCGCCTTGGCGCCAGGGATCAAGACCGCGCCGACGACCAGATCGGCCGTGGCGATGTGCTCGAGGATGTTGTGGCGGTTCGAGTGGATCAACGTGACGTTGGCCGCCATCACATCGGACAGGTAGCGCAGCCGCTCGAGCGAGATGTCGAGCACGATGACCTGCGCGCCCATTCCCGCCGCTATCTTCGCGGCATTGATGCCGACGATACCGCCACCCAGCACCACGACCTTGGCCGGCGAGACGCCGGGCACGCCGCCCAGCAGGACGCCACGGCCACCATAGAGTTTCTCGAGGTACTTCGCGCCTTCCTGCACGGCCATCCGGCCGGCGACCTCGGACATCGGCGTGAGCAGCGGAAGCTCCCGCGTCGGCAGCTCGACCGTCTCGTACGCAATGCAGGTCGAGCCCGTGTCCATCAACGCGCGGGTCAACTTTTCATCGGCCGCGAAATGGAAGTAGGTGAAGAGCGTCTGCCCCTTTCGGATGTGCGGCCACTCGGGCGCGATCGGTTCCTTGACCTTGAGAATCAGGTCGGCCGTCTTCCACACGGAAGCGGCGTCCGGAGCGATTTTCGCTCCGACATTCGTGTAGAGATCGTCCGGGAAGCCGCTGCCTTCGCCCGCTCCCCGTTCGACCCACACCGTATGTCCCGCCGCGATTAACGACTCGGCCCCCGCGGGCACGAGCGCGATGCGATTTTCGTTCGTCTTGATCTCTTTCGGTACGCCGATGTTCATGGCTAGTCGGTAGAGTTAGGCCGGACCGAGGCTCAGGACCGTCTGACGCTCCGGCGCGAAGAACTCCCGGCAGACGGCATGCACGTCTTCGTGATCGACGCGCTCGATGACCGCGAGCTCTTCGTCGAGCCCGCGATATGGTTCGCCGTACAGCTCGACGCTGGCGGCGCGATACATCCGGGTCGTCACACTCTCCAGGGAGAGCGTCACCTGACCCTTGAGTTGATTCTTCCCCGCGATCAGCTCGTCATCGCTCAGCCCATCCTGGGCCAGCTTCCCGAGCTCCTCGCGAATCGCCTCACTCGCCTGTTGCGCCGTTTCGGGCGCGGTACCCACGTAGACGCCGTGCGTGCCGACATCCGCGTGGAGTGAGGAGAACGTGTAGATGGCGTACGCCAGTCCCAGTTCCTCACGAATGCGCTGAAACAATCGAGAGCTCATACCGCCGCCCAACACACTCGATGCGATCGCGAACGCGTAGCGTCGAGGATCACCGTGCGCGACGGTCGGCGACCCGAACACGATATGCGTCTGCGTCGTGTCGCGCTCGACATGCGTCGTGCTGGGTGCCGCTGCCTTGGGCGGTGGCGCCGTCAGTCGAGCCGCGGGACCGGCTGGAACCTGGGCCCACCCGGTCTCGGTCAGCACACCGATCAAACGATCGTGATCGATGTTGCCGGCGGCGGCAACGACGGTTTGCGTCGGGTGATACGCGCGATCATGGAGCGCCCGCAACTCCCGAACACCCATCGCGCCGATCGTGTCGCGCGTGCCGAGGATCGAATAGCCGAGCGGATGCGTGCCCCAGAGCGCGGCGTTGTGCAGCTCGAACACGAGATCGTCCGGCGTATCGTCGACCATGCCGATCTCTTCGAGAACCACTTTGCGCTCGAGCGCGAGGTCGGACTGTTTGAGGGTCGGACGATACACCATATCGGCGATCACATCCGCCGCGACTTTCACGTGTTCGTCCAGCACGCGCGCCTGATACGACGTGTGCTCGCGCGCCGTATACGCATCGAGCGACCCGCCGAGCCGTTCCAGCGACAGCGCGATCTCGCGCGCGTCGCGCGTCGGCGTCCCCTTGAACACCATGTGCTCGAGGAGATGCGACACCCCCATGATCGCGGTCGTCTCGTGGATCGAGGCGGCGCGAATCCAGGCGCCGAGGGCGACCGAGCGCACGCCAGGCATGCGCTCGGACAGCACGGTCAAGCCGTTATCGAGTGTGGTAGCGCGCAGTCCGTCTTCGACGAAGGCGCCGGCGGCACCGCTCATCCCCGCGACCGGCCGCCGCCACCGCGACCGCCGCGACCACCACGCCGCGGACGCCGCTCGCGCTCCTCACCGCCGCCGCTCGCCGCTCCGGCGCCCTCGGCTTCGAGCTCGTCGCCGAGGGCGCCGCCGCTGGACTCCGGAGAGTCCGACGAGGATGAAGTCTCGGGCTTGGGTTGCAGGGCACGCATCGAAAGACGCAACCGACCGCGCTCGTCGCGATCGATGAGCTTCACCTTCACGCGATCGCCTTTCTTGACGACGTCCTCGGTCTTGTCGGTGCGGCCCCAGCGCATCTCGGAGATGTGCAGGAGGGCTTCCGTGCCGGGCATGATCTCGACGAACGCGCCAAAGGCGGTCGTGCTCTTGACCGTGCCTTCGTACGTCTCGCCGACCACCGGCTCGGCCGTGAGCGCCTGCACCATCTGCCGGGCACGCTGCATGGCATCGCCACCGACGGCCGCGATCGTCACGAGGCCGGAATCGTCGACCGTGAGCTCGGCGCCCGTCTCGTCCTGAATGCCGCGGATCGTCTTGCCCTTCGGGCCGATGAGATCGCCGATCTTCTCGGGGTTGATGTTCATCGTCACGATCCGTGGGGCGTAGCGCGACAGGTCGGCGCGCGGCTCGGGCAGGGCCTTCGCCATCTCGCCGAGAATGTGCAGCCTTCCTTTAAGCGCCTGCGCCAGCGCTTCCTTCATGATCTCGATGTCGAGACCCTGGATCTTGATGTCCATCTGGATGGACGTGATCCCCTGGTCCGTTCCGGCGACCTTGAAGTCCATGTCGCCCAGGTGATCCTCGGTGCCGAGAATGTCGGTGAGCACCGCGTAGCGATCACCCTCTTTGATCAGCCCCATCGCCACACCGGCGACGGGAGCCTTGATCGGCACACCGGCATCGAAGAGTGACAGCGAGCCACCACAGACCGATGCCATCGAGGATGAGCCGTTCGACTCGAGGACATCCGATACGATGCGAATCGTGTACGGGAAGTCCTCGAACGCCGGCAGCACGCCTTGCAGCGCGCGCTCGGCCAGGTTGCCGTGGCCGATCTCTCGGCGGCTGGTCCCTCGTACTGGACGAACCTCACCCGTCGAGAACGGGGGGAAGTTGTAGTGGAGCATGAACGATTTCGTCGACTCGCCGGCCTCGTCGATCGTGTCGAGTCGCTGCACATCGTTCGCCGTACCCAGCGTGACCGCGACGAGCGCCTGCGTCTGGCCGCGAGTGAACAGGGCCGAGCCGTGAGCGCGCGGGAGGATAGACACCTCCGACGTAATCGGGCGCACATCCGTCAGGCCACGACCATCGACGCGATGCTTGGTGTCGAGGACCTGCGCGCGAAGCGCGTGGTACTCCTCATCGCCGACGAGATCGGCAATGTCGCGACCGTTCTCGGGGAACTCGGCCATCAATGCGTCGACGACTTCCTTCTTCACGATCTCGACCGCTTCAATGCGCGCGTGCTTGTCGGGCTGATTCAGCGCGGCGACGATGCGGCCAGAGGCGAGCTCTTTCACGCGGGCCTGGAGCAGTTCGGCGCGTTCGGCCTTGGTCCACTCCATCTTTTGGACGGGCGGGAGTTTTGCCAAGAGCTCCTCTTGGAACTTGATCAGCTCTTTGATGCCGCCATGACCAATCGCGAGCGCATCGATACAGTCGGTCTCGGAGACTTCGAGCGCACCACCCTCGACCATCACGATCGAGTCCTTGGCGCCGGCGATTACGATGTCCATGTCGCTGTAGCCGAGCTGCTGGAACGTCGGGTTCAGAACCCAGCGCTCCTGGACTCGCCCAACCCGGACCCCGGCGATGGGTCCCAAGAACGGAATCTTGGAGGCGTTGAGGGCAAACGAAGTCGCCAGCAGCGCCAGGACATCGGCGTCATTCTCCTGGTCGGCGGAGATGACGTAGACGAATACCTGGACTTCGTTCTTGAACCCCTCGGGAAACAAGGGACGGATCGAGCGATCGATGATTCGAGCCGAGAGGATCTCGGCGTCCTGCGGGCGCCCTTCCCGCTTGATGAAGCCGCCGGGAATCTTGCCGGCGGCGTACGTTCGTTCTTTGTACTCGACCGTGAGGGGAAAGAACGGCAGTGCGCTCTGCGAGTCGCTCACCGTGACCGCCGCCAGCACCATCGTCTCGCCGAACGTTACGACGGCCGAGCCCGCGGCCTGCTTGGCCATGCGGCCGGTCTCAATGACCAGACGGCGGCCGGCGAAGGTCTTTTCTATACGTTGCATCGGTTAGTAAGGTAAAAAACGCGAAACGCGCGGGCGACACATTCTGCCGTCGCAGCCGCGCGAAAAGGGGAACCCGTGGTGAATCGTCCTAGTAGCGAAGCCCAAGAGTCTCGATCAGTGTCCGGTAACCTTCGAGATCGGTGCGCTTGAGGTAGTTCAACAAACGGCGGCGACGACCAACCATCTTGAGGAGCCCGCGGCGGCTATGATGATCCTTGGCGTGCGCGCGGAAGTGATCGGTCAGATAATTTATGCGTTCAGTCAACAGAGCGACCTGAACACGCGTCGAACCCGTATCAGTTTCGTGGGTGTGGTACTTCGCTATCGTCGGTGCTTTCTGGAAAGCCATGTGATATTATTCCGCTGCGTTGGCGCTATCTCTAGTAAGCCCAGAAGTTTACTGGACCTCGTGGCCTCTGTAAAGGCTTCTCGCATTGCCTGAGCGATACCTCGGCCGAACCCTAGGCAAGTTCCGGATCGATGCCGTCGTCGGCTCGGGCGGGTTCGCATGGGTCTATAAGGCGTTCGACCCGGAGCTCGAGATCCCGGTCGCGCTCAAGGTCCTCAAGCCTCAGTACGCTGGCGACGAGAAGTTCGAGCAGCGGTTCCGCCGTGAAGCCTCGACCGCGGCCCGCCTTCGGCACCCGAATATCATCAAGATCTTCGCGGTCGGCAAAGACCACGACGCCGTCTACTTCGCGATGGACTTCCTCCCGCAGGGCCTGCCGGACCGGCTGGAGGTCATCCCCACCCTGCCCGAGCCCGTCCTGATCCGGCTCGGGATCGACGTGGCGAGCGCGCTCGGGTTCGCCCATCGCGAAGGCGTCATCCATCGCGACATCAAGACCGACAATATCCTGTTCGACGAACACGGCAACGCGATCGTGGCCGATTTCGGCATCGCGCGGGCCGTCTCGAACTATGCCCAACAGACCGGCACGAACATGGTCGTGGGCACGCCGCAGTACTTCTCGCCCGAGCAAGCACGTGGCCTGACGCTCGACGGCCGCGCCGATCTGTACTCGCTCGGCGTGACGCTGTATCGGGCCGCGACCGGCGTCCTGCCGTTCACGGGCGAGGACTGGTACGAGATCGCGCGGCAGCACGTCGAGGACCGGCCGCGCAAGCCGCGCGAGCACAATCCGTCTCTCTCAAAGGGCATGGAGCGGGTCATCCTGACCCTGCTCGAGAAGGATCCCGGTGACCGGTACCAAACTGGCGAGGCGGTCTGCCAGGCACTCGGCGCGCTGCTCACCGAGAAAGGTGAGACGATCGCGATGCGCGCGACGCCCACGCCGACGATCGACGGACCGACGTCGCCCACGCCTCCGCCTTGGGAGGTGGCGAAACGGCGCCGGCGCCGTGTCGTGCAAGGGACGGCCATCGTCGCGGTCTTGCTGGCCCTGGGGTCGGCGTACACCCTCCGCCGCCAGCACACACCTGTACGCACCGCTTCGTCGGCGCCGGCTGCGTCCACTCCGTCATCGCCAGCGAACTCGTCGCCTGCGCCGGCATCTGAACCATCGCACGGCAGTCCGGTAGCCAGCGCGAAGCCGCCCGTGCCGACGGCTCCTACACCAGCACCGGCCAAGCCCGTCGTCCACATCACCGCGCCCGCCAACGCGCAACTCAGTGTCGCGGGCACGGTTGTCGGCACCGGCGAATTCCATACGGATACGCTCAAGCCGGGACGTTACGAGATCCTGGCCACACTGCCCGATAGCGGCGATCAGCCGTGTCCAACGCTTCGAGTCACGACCACGATCACTGTGCCGGCCACGGGGACCACGACGGCACGCTTATCACCGAGGGGATGTGGCGTGCTCGTACTCGACGCACAACCCAATGGCGCCGAGTACAACTTCCGTCCAATCGGCGGCGGCGACGAGGTCGCGAGTGGACACACGCCGACAGGCGGCCCGATCACCCTACCGATCGGCGCGTATACCCTGGCCGTCAGCGCGCGCTACTGCGCGACCTATAGCGATACCGTGCATGTCACGGAAGAAGCGGCCGGCGCGGCCGCGCGGCACGTGCGCGTGCGCTTGGTCTGCGGAACCTAGCTAGCGAGTCGCGGCGAACGTGATGACGGCGCCCACGGCGGCGCCGATCCAGAATAGCCCGACCGTATAAAACGGCGGCGCGGGCCGGCGGATGAGCGCGACCTGCCCCTCGCTGACGCGGCTGGTCTGGCCCGTGATGACGGCCGTCGCCGAGCCATTGGACACGGTGATGATGCGCAGGCGGGCGATGAGCTCATCGTGCCGTCGCGGCTCGACGGCGAGTCCCGTCTGCCCCGCGTGCACCCAACGCGCGTTCCCGACGGCGAACGTGACCGTCGAATCGCCAATGCTATCGATGTCGAACCGTGCCGAACCGACCTGCGCGTGGGCTACCGCCGGGGCGGCGATCAGCAGAGCCCAGAGAATAAAACGCATCGATCGTTGTACATGACCAGCACGAGGATGAACGCGATCGCCAGGAGTCCGGTGCGCAACACCATCTCCCGCGTATGGAGGCTGAACGGATGACCGCGCAGCGACTCGAGCACGTTGACGACGATCTGACCGCCGTCCAGGATCGGAATCGGGAGCAGGTTGAGCACCGCGAGATTGACGGAGAT
>DASRDS010000217.1:0-16197 GCA_035652495.1 Gemmatimonadaceae bacterium | reverse complement strand
CGGACGGGTGTGCCCCATGCGCGACAAACGGCGGCGGTGTCGTCCGTCGATCCGTCATCGACGATGAGGATCTCGAGCGGCGTGACGGTCTGCGCGAGCGCGGAGTCGACCGCGCGGCGCAACAACCCGGCGCGATTGTAGGTGGGAATGACCACCGAGATCGAACGCGCGGTCATCGCGACGCCGCCTGCACGGGTACGGCGGCGATCACGGCCGGAGCGAGTGCGCCGGCAACGACCGCGGCGCCCGCGTCCGTAAAGTGGGCGTAGTCGGCGAACATCGGCGTGGCGTGGACCTTCCGGAGATCCACGAAGACGACGTTCGAATCACGTGCCGCCTGGATGGTCGCCCGTGCCGCCGCGGCCTCGAACGCGATCAACGCATCGCCGGTCGCCCGGTGATACTGATTTTCCCAGCTGACGAGGAGCGGCTCGTTGAGCGGACCACCCGACTCGAAGGCATTGGCATGGATCGCGATCACGGGCACCGCGCCGATCGCGTGGATCGTCCCGATCGTGCGGCGCACATCCGCATCGTACGCGGCCAGTCGATCCGCGGGTACCCCCGTGAAACGCCAGCCGGCGGGATGCTCACGCGCATCGCGCGCGATGTCATCGCGCCGGAGCCATGTCGCGATCCATTCGGGCAGCAACGCCTTCGCTTGTTTGCGCAGGCGCTCCACCGCGCGCGGATAGAACGCATCGCTGAGCGGCAATCGTTTCGACGCCGCGGAGTCCGGCTCCGCCGGCGCCGGAACCTCGTCATTCAGGTATTGCACCGGGGTCGGATACAGCACGACGACATCGGGATGCAGCTGGCGAACGCGGAGCCGCAGGTCCTGCTCGAGCGTCGGCAGCGACATCCCGAAGATCGCGGCGTTGAGCACTTCCACCCGTGGCCCGAGGCGCGCGCGCAGGCTGTCCTCCAGCTGGCGCGGAAACTCCTGGCCGGGCGATTCATAGAGACCGAATGTTTCGGACGCGCCGGCGGTGACCACACGCAGCGTCCCCGGGGCCTTCACGGGATCCACGTCCGGACCGCGCATGCCGACGTTGTTGATCACCCATTTCCCGTACTGCGCGTGCGGCCGGGCATGCTCGCCTTCGGCGTCACGCACGAGAAGATCACTCTCGGATTCGACCCGCGAGAACACTGGTGTGCCGAATCGGATGGCGTCATCGAGCCGACACGCGAGCTCCATCGAGACCGCGACCACGGCGAGCAGACCCAGTCCAAAGAGGATCTGGCGGATCATTTCGCCTGCGTCCGCTTGGCCTTGGCGCGCTTGGCCCAGCGCTCCTGGACCTGCTCGACGCGATCGAACACGAAGCGCGTGGCCTCGAGGAGCGGCAGGCCATAGACCGGCCAGGCGACCTCGGGCCCGAATGTCATGTTCAACCCGCGGTTCTGAAAACGGCCCGCGCGAATCTCGGCCAGGGGATCCGATGCCGCGGCATCGATGATGATCCGGGTCTTGCGATCATTGGTCGCATCATGCTGGTCGAGGCCAACGGTGCCCACGACGTCCGGACGCGTGCGACGGACCGCGTGCAACAGGCGGATCGCCAAGGGGTCCGGCAGATATCGCGTGTTGTACTTCGCGTTCCAGACCTCGATCGCGTCGATGCCGGCACGGACCTCATCCGGCATCTGATACTTGAAGAGCACGGGATGCGCCGCGATGATCAACCGGGTCACGCCACGGGTATCGGCAATGAAGTCGGCGGGCTTCGCCGGCGTGATCCACCGCGTGAGGCCCAACGCCAGCAGATGGAGTCCCGTGTAGCCCTCAAATCGAAACTCGAGCCCCGCGATGAGCGTGACCCGATCATCCGACAGCGCGGCGCACTCGGCCCGATACGCCGCGAATTTGTCCGCGTCGAAGTCTTCCGCGTGATCCGTGAGACCAACGAATCGAAGATCGCGCGCCAGCGCGAACTCGCGAAGGCTCGCGAGCGAGTCACGCGAGTCGTGCGAGTACGCGCTGTGAACGTGGACTACGCCGACCGAGTCAGCCACTGTCTGCTCTCAAAGAGAAACGGTCGAGGGTCCGCCCAGCGAAAGACCTGATCCCGCGCCCCGGCAAAGGACGCCACCATGAAGTCTGAGACGACGCGCGAGCGGCTGGGCGCATCCGGCGGCAACGCGAGCGCCGCATCCGAGCGCCGCAATCGGGTGATCAGATGATCCACGTCACCCCAAAACCACCGTCCGCGCACGCCGGCCTTCCATCGATCGGGTCCACGGACCTCGTCTCCCAGCGCACGCCTCACGAGAATCGCGGGAAAATCGACGCCGGCGTCGATCGCCAGTTGCAAGGACCCCCAGAAGCGACCGTTGATCTCCATAAGATAGGGCGTGTTGGTGCGCGCATCGAGTTTGAGCTCCACCATCGCGACCCCACGCCACGCACAGGCGCGTAACAATCCCTCGGCGCGCTCGACGAGATCCGGATCCGGCGCGGTGCTCTCGGCGTACACGCTGACCCCGCCACTCGGTGGCTTCTCGCGGATGCGACGGTGCGTGAACGTGGCGATCGTCTCATCGTCCCAGCGCAGCAGAAAGACGCCAACCCCCGGGCCGACGATACGCTGCTGCAGGAGCAATGGGTACGCGCCTCGCGGGAGCGCCGCGAGATGCGCGTCGAGCTGCGCGCGATCGGCGGCGTGTTTGACGCCGAGCTTGACGCGGACGCCGTTGTGTTCGGCCACGGAGCGCGAGGGCTTGAGCACGATCGGATAGGTCAAGTCCGCGGCCATGTGCCGCGCCGATTCGGGATCGGGCGCCTCGCATTGCGGCGGCGCGGCGATGCCAGCGGCCGCGGCTCGCGACATGAGGGCAGCCTTGTCCGAGATCGCGCGAAATGTCGCCAGATCGGGCATCGGGATGATAGCCGGTGCGAGCCGTTCGGGAGCGGCGAGCAGCGCCAATGCGGCGGCTTCGGTCGTGGGTATGACCACGGCGATGCGGTGCGCCGCGACGTGGGTCCGGACGACCTCGGCGAAACTCGTCGGATCGTCGAGGGCCGACGGCACGGTGAGATGGACCCCCGCCGCCCGTGAGGCGCCCGCCAGGGATCGCGCGGTCGATGCGGCGACATGCACATCGAAGCCGGCGCGGCCCAACGAGCGAACCGTGGCGAGGGCGGACCGGTGTTCGCCGTCGGTGACGAGCACCGAGCGCACCGCTCTGGAGGCCGTCAGCGACCGCCGCCCGCCCATCGGCGCCGGGCCACGGCGATCTCGGACGCCGCGGCACGCCAGCCGCTGCGCGGCAGCGCGGGCGGCACGATGGCGCTGGCCGGCCCGATGGTGCCGGCGCGATCGCGCGCGAGACGGTCTTCCACGCAGATCCAAATGCCGGCGAGCATCGCCATCAGATAGTAACTGATATCAGTCCAGGCGAACGAAAGAAAGAACGAGCCGAAGGAGTATCCGAGCAAGCACACGGCGAAGTACACGACCGCGCCGTACAGGAATCGCTGCTCCGGATCACCGCGCGGCCACGACCGCGGCAACCGCAGGCGGAGCAGCAGCAGGTGGATGACGCCGCCCGGGATAATGAACAGCCACAGGAATCCACCGGGCAACCCGAGCTCGGCGCCCGACTCGATGTACGCATTGTGCGGTGGCGTACATCGAATACCGGTGCCGACTTCGTAATTCAGCGCCTTGTCGGAAATCGTGCATTCGGCTTTCGCGAAATTGTGAATGCCGACACCGAACAGGGGATTGCCGAGCATGTAGCCGACGCCACGAATCGCGACCTGGCGGCGACCGTTGACGGTATTCCAGTTGTAATCCGCCTGCGGATTCTCGATCGTTTGCATCTGCTGCCAGTACCCCGGCGGCGCGAACAGCGACAGGCCCGTCACCGTGACGATAATGAACGCCAGCCGCTGCCACACGGGCACGCGATCGAGAAAGAGCAGCAATCCCACGCCGGCCGCGAGCATGCCGACGAACGCGCCGCGCGAGCCGGTCTTCGAGATCCCGGCCCCAATGCCGCACATGACGAGCGCGCAGAAGGCCTTGCCAGGCAGCTTCGAATTCGCGAACGCGAGGAGTGTCATCGGCAAGCCGGTCAACAGCACGAGACCGAGGTCGTTCGCATCATACGTGTCGGCGTTCGCCAGACGGTCGTAGCCCGCGGCATAGTGATGCAGCTGGAACACGAACAGCGTCGTGTAACACAACAGGGCGGTCGCGACCACGTAGGCCCACACCAGGGTCGCGAGATCTTCGGTGCTCCGAATGGCGGCGATCAACAGGAACGTGAACACCAGCGTCTTGACATACACGTTCAGGATGAACGCCGCCGAATTACCGAACGAGATGCCGAAGAACATGCTGAGCAAGGCCTGGACGGCAAACGCGACCACGACTTTCGCGGCCCAGGTGTGCAGCAGCGAGCGACGGGCTACGATGTCGGGACGCAAATACGCGTAGAGGGCCGCGGCAGCCGTCGCAATGAGCGCGGGCCGTAACACGGACATCCATTTGTATTGCTCGTGTATCCGGCTGACCGTGAGCACCGTCAATGCGAAGAGCGCTATGCGAAACGGGTCTCGAGCCGCCCGGAGAGTCGTCGCCGGCATGGGTGCAAGGTAATGCAAAGAAACGGCCCGTCCGGCGAGAGCCGTCCGGTTGCTAAGTTATTACATCAAGGCATGATACCGCGATGACAGTCTTCCCCGGCGTGCTACTTGTTGCGTGAATGCCACAGTCGTGTCGCGGTCGGGTCGGATAAGCTTCTGGCGCATGCGCATTCTCATGGTCTGTGAGGGCGACGCTGAGAATCCCGAGGAGTCATTTTCGGGATCGACGTATAGCATTCTCAGAACCCTCCGCTCCAACGGTGTGGAGGTGGCGACCGCCGACGCGGAGTTGTACGGCCCGCTCCGATGGCTCGGCGCGCTGCTGACGTTCACCCCGAACCGTCGCCGGTGGAGCGTGCGATACCGCCTCGCCCCCCCGGCGGCCGCGCTCCGAACGGCCGTGGCGCGACGAGCGATCATTCGAGCGCATCCGCGTATCGAGGCCATCCTGCAGATCGGTGCGACGTTCCGGCCCCAAGGACGTGGGGCGATTCCGTACTATCTCTATTGCGACTCGAACATCCAGATGGCCGTGCGCGGCAGCACGACGGGCTTCTCGCAAGCGGCGGCCATGACGGCGGCCGAACAGCGGGTCGTGATCGGGCGCGAGCGTGAGATTTATGACGGCGCCGCGGGCATTTTCACGATCAGCGATCGGCTGCGGCGATCGTTCATCGAAGATTTCGGCATGGCGGCCGACCGCGTGCATGCGGTCCGGGCAGGGCCCAATTTCGATCCCGCCGAGATCCCGGGTGAGCGGGCGAGCGTCACGGCGCCGAATATCCTCTTCGTCGGCACGCAATTCCAACGCAAAGGCGGTGACGTGCTGCTCGAGGCGTTCCGCTCGGTGCGACGTTCGATACCCGGGGCGCGCCTGACCATCATCGGCCCTCGCGATCTCGCGATCGCGGACGAGGGCGTCGACAGCCTGGGTCATCTGCGTCAGGATGATCCGGCGGCCAGACGACGTCTGCTCGATGCCTATGCGGCCGCAGCCGTCTACTGTCTCCCGACGCGCTACGAGCCGTTCGGCATCTCGTATCTCGAGGCGATGTACTTTGGCGTGCCGTGCATCGGGACCGACACCGGCGCCGTACCCGAGATGATCATCGATGGCGAAACCGGATATCTCGTGCCGGTCGATGACGCCGAGGCGCTCGCCGATCGGTTAGTCACCGTCTTACGTGATCCGGTGCTCGCCAGCCGCATGGGAGACGCCGGCCGCCGGAGGGCGCGCGAGATCTTCACCTGGCCGGCGGCGGTCGACCGGATGCTCGCGGTCATGCGTCGGTAGATGGGGGCGATTCTCTGCTATCACGGCGTGACCGCGGCGTCGTGGCCGTCGGAGAGCACGGCGAACGTGCCGGCGTCGGAGCTCGAGAGCGCGATCCAACTCGTGCAACGCCTGGGTGAGATCGTACCGCTCACGGAACTCGTAGATCGCCATCGGGCTGGACGGTCCACGAGCCGACTCGTGGCGCTCACGTTCGACGATGCCTATGTCACGCTGCCCCTGTTGTTCCGCTCGACCGTGCCGATCACGGTGTTCGTCACGACCGATGCCACGGATACGGGCGCACGCTTCTGGTGGGATCGCATCGACGATCTCTTCGTCCGGGTTCCCGCCGCGCGATGGCGTGCGTTCGAGGATACGATCGGGCTGCCGGCGGCCTTTCGTGCGGGGCAGCCACCGGAGCTGGGGCCGCTGCGGCCACTCCGGCAGTGGATACTGGCCGAGTATCGCGGGCGTTGGCCCGATCATCTGGAGGCGCCATTGGCGGCGCTCGAGCGGGAGCACGGGCACACGACGGTGCAACGGGCTATGACGTGGGAGGAGATGGCTCGGTTCGCGCGCGCCGACGCGGTTGACGTTGGCGTGCATACCATCTCGCATCCCGTGCTGCCGCTGCTGGACGCTTCAGCGTTCGAGCACGAGGTCGCGGGCGCCTTTCAGCGACTGCGCGAGCGCATTCCGAAGGCCGTTCCCATTTTGGCCATCCCCTTCGGTCTGTACGATGCCGAGACGGAAGCGCGGGCTCGCCGGGCCGGGATGCGAACGTCGTTGACGCTGGCGAACCGATCGCTTCGTGGGGTCCGCCCGGATGCCGCACTGCCGCGATTGTCTATGGGCCGCGGTCTTCGGCGGTGGAAGCTGGCGCTCCGGCTCGCCGTGCCGCGCTCGCCCCCGAGGCGCTATCCGGCGCTGCCGTCCGCAACGTCCTGATACACGTCACGCATCCTCGCGCCGATCACATCCCAGCTGAATCGCTCCATAGCGGTGCGCCGGGCCGCCGCGCCGAGTCGCCGGCGTAACGCCTCATCGGTCAGCACCCGCGCGACGGCTTTGGCGAACGCATCCGCGGTATCAGCGATCAGCATATTCTCCTCGTGTCGCGCACCAAGTCCTTCGGCGCCGATGGAGGTCGAGACGATGGCTTTTCCCATGGCCCATGCGTCGAGCAGCTTGAGCCGCGTACCGCCGCCGACGCGGAGTGGCGCGATGTAGCAGGCGGCCGCGCCGACATACGGCCGGATGTCGTCCACATAACCCGTTAGCTCGAGGTCGGACACATGCGCGAACGATCGGCGCTCGGCGTCAGTGGCGCGTCCGACCCAGGTGGTTTTGGTGGCGCCGAGTCTTGGAAGAATGTCATCGACGAACCATTGCAGCGCATCGCGATTCGGATACCAGCTCGTTCCGCCGACGAACACGCAGCCCTGGGGGTCCGCGACATCGCACGGCGTGAAGTAGTCGGTGTCCACACCATTCGGGATGACTTCGACCCGAGCCCCCGGCGACAACATCGCGAAGTGCGCGGCGTCGTCCGGAGACACGGCGATGTTGAGCGCGACCCGAGGGAGCCATTGGCGTTCGGCTCGCTCGATCGCATCGGCTTGATGTCGCAAGTAGCGACCGCCGCGGCGACGGAGCAGTTGCGACTCGACGTTATGATGCGTGCACACGATCGGGAGATGTTGGACCGTGGGCAGCAGTCGGACGAGGTCCAAACTGTCGACGTGCACCGCATCGAACGGTCGCTCGGCGAGCACGGTCCGAAGGCGAGCGATGAACGGCGCGGAGTCGTGCGTATACCAGGTGTACGGCCGGCCCGAGACGACGCTGCGCAGGTGATCCCACACGAAGCGAGCGCGATCGAGCTCCTGCGGAATCGGAAACGCCTCGAACTGCCCGAACGGCGCGAGCCCGGCGAGTCGCTGCGCGAGTCCCAGGTGCGCGGTCGCGCGGTCGGTGCGATCGAAACAGAGGCCCACGATCTCGAAATCGCGGGCCAGCAGGCGCAGGATATTGAACGTCCGGAGCGCCGCGCCGTTGTGCGGCGGATACGGCACCCGGTGCGAGAGAACCAACAGCCGCTTCACGACGGGATGGGCTTGACCGCGACCGCGGGATTCCCGGCGATGATGATGTCCGAGGGAAATACACCGCTCACGACCGCCCCGAATCCCACGACCGAATTCTGTCCGATGGTGGTGCCCGGCAAGATGCCCGCGCCCGAGGCCACCCACACATTCTCGTGTAGAGTGACGGGGGCGACGTACACGGGCGCGTCCGGACTGTGCCGATCGGCGCGCGTGCTGTGAAAATTGCTATCGAGGATCGACGCATCCGCGAGGATGCACCGCGCGCCAATGTGAATACCGCGCGCGCATCCGAATCGCGTGCCGTTGAGATACGCACCGTCACCGACCTCGATGCGCGCGTCGGGCGTGTGAGTCCAGGGCGTCACCGTCATCCCTACCCGCACGTTGTCGCCGAACCGCACGACCCCTGGGCCGCGGACGATGAGCCGGCCCGTCACTCGGAAATTGCGGCCGGCGGAAAAACGAATGCCGCGCGGCGGGTACGTGATCTTGTACCACCAGCCGCGCAGCATTGCCCAACCGACTGACCAGGCGCGACCCGGCTCGCGCATGACTCGTACCAGGGTGTGCAGCGGACTCACACCGGAAGAATGTGGGCCCGCCGGGGGCCCGCGCCAGAGAACTGGCGGCGCGTTACTTGGTGCTCAGATAGAGATCGTCGATATCCCAGTAGATAGATGTCGGCGGATGGTCGGATGCCCTGTCACCACCATAGGTGGGATCGAACATCAGGAAGCTCCATCCCTCGGACTCGCCGGGCAGGAAGAAATGCATCCCGCCTCTGGGCGTGCCGGGGCCGCCGGTCTTGAAGACTTGTACCCCATCGACCCACAGTGTCAGTTGGCCGTTACCCGCACCCGCCGGCGATTCCGGCATCGCATAGAGCTCCATCTGGTGCCAGTCGCCACGGGCGCTCCCACCGATGTTCGCGAGGCTGGAGGTGAAGTAGCTGACCAGATCCGCCTGCCCGATCAAGCTGCCCGGCACCATGAATCCGGCGGTCCCGCCACCACTAGCGAACTGCAGGAGGAAGCTCGAGTACATGCTCGTGCCGTTCGTCAGCCCGTTGTACGCGGCGAGATTCACCACGTGGTTCTCGGTGCTGTTGACCGTGCGCGGCTCCATGACCTTGATGCCGTTCGCCTGGCTCAGCGTCCAATTGGGCGAAAGACGGAACTTCCACCGCAGGTACATGTGACCGGTGCCGTGATTCGCGATATTCGCGCCGAATCGCACGGGGCTATTGCCCCCGACGAGCGACGGCGAGTACGTGACGCGCATGCCGGTGCCACCGGGCACGGCGCTCAGGTTACCCGACCACTCGCCAGTACCCGACATGTTGTTCGGCGAGTAATTCTGGAACGTCGTCGATCCCTCTGTCCACCGTCCGCCGCTCACCCGGGAGGGCGCAACCGACATGCTGCCAGTGTTGATTTGCGCCTGCATGCCCGCGGGCTCATGATAACCACCCGAGCTCTGCGGCGCGTTGCCACCACTGCCGACCGTAATCGTGATCGACGCGCTGGTGCCGCTCTGTGTGGTCGCGGTGATCGTCGTCGTGCCGTTCGCGACACCCACCACGGTCGCGACATCACCATTCTGATTGCCTTGATCCGCTGTCGAGATCGAAGCGACACTGGTGTTGGAGCTCGACCAGTTCATGTACGCGCCCATCCACGACGCCGTGGGCGTGGCGAGCTTCGCGTGCAGCGACTCCGTTTTCCCGATCGCGAGCGATGTGTTCACGCCCTGAATCGCGACCGTCGGATACGTGACGCCAGCGACCGTGAAGGCGCGCGCTTCACGCGCCTCCGGCGCCGTACCGCTGGCACCCGGCGCGGTGGCGGAGTCACCGCATGCCGCCAACGCGGCTAAAACGGCAACGGTAAGGAGTGGAATGGCAACGGATGGATGGGGGACACGCGCGGATGCGCGGTCCCGATCATACCTGGGACGCATGGCTGACCTCTCGAGTTGACCGTTCGGTAGCCGGACTAGCTTGACAATCGACCTGAGTAGGTCGACCGCGTTAGCCTCCAGAGCTTTGCGTCCCCGTCTTTCGGCGGGTTTGCCTTTGTCGCGGGCCTCAGCAATGCATCAGCCTGCGCGACTGCTATTGTGCGCAGTAGGATGGCGCGCGACGATCTGTGATGCAAGTCTAAATTGCGTTTTTTTATTTCTAAATTTCTGGCCATCCTCCGGGCCATGATGCAGCACGACCCGGACCACTTGGCGTGATCCGGGCCGTGTTTCGGCGTTGAAGGCCGGCCGTTACTTCGTGCTTACGTAGAGCTGATCGATATCCCAGTAAATCGTCGTAGGCGGATGATCCGAGCTTGAGTCGCCGCCATAGGTGGGATCGAACATGAGATACTTCCAACCCATCGCTTCACCACTCTGGAAGAAGTGCATGCCTCCCGATGGTGTGCCCCTCACACCTGAGCCGGTCTGATAGACCTGCACCCCGTCGACCCAGAGGGTGAGCTGGCCGTTGCCCGCGCCCGCGGGCGACTCCGGCTGCGCATACAATTCCATCTGGTGCCAGCTGCCGAGACCGGCGCCGCCGATGTTGGCGACGTGCGAGGCGAACATCGTCGTGTCGGCCGCCTGCCCATAATTGTTCCCGGGCACCACGATGCCCGTGGTGCCGCTCCCATTTGCAAATTGCAGGAGGAAGCTCGACCACATGTCATTGCCGTTCTGCACACCGTTGAATGCGCCGAGGTTCACGACATGATTCTCGGTGGTGTTGACCGTGCGCGGCTCCATGACTTTGATCCCGTTCGCCTGGCTCAGCGTCCAGTTGGGTGACAGGCGGAACTTCCAACGAATGTAGAGATAGCCCGTTCCGGTATTCGCGAAGCTGGCGCCGAATCGCACGGGGCTATTGCCACCATCGAGCGACGGACCATACGTCACCCGCAACCCGCTTCCATCTGGCGTATTCGAAATGTTACCGGCCCATTCGCCCGTGCTCGACATCGTGTTGGGTGACCAGTTCGTGAACGAGGTCGAACCCTCGGTCCACGTGCCTCCGCTCGACGTCGACGGTGAGGCGGACATGGCGCCCGTGTTGATCTGAGCCGTCATACCCGTGGGCTCGTGATACGGGCCGCCGCCGCTGGCGGCACTGACAGTCATCGATGCCGTACCGCGCACGCCATCGCTGGTGGCCGTGATCGTCGCGCCGCCAGCACTGACGGCGGTCACGATGCCGTTCGACGCGACCGTCGCAACGGTGGTATTCGAAGACGACCAGGTCACGCTCTGGCCGTTCACCACGGTGCCGCTGGACGTTTTGTCGGTTGCCGTCAGCTGCACTTGGTTTCCCACCTGAATCGCCGACGAACCGGGTGTGACCGTGACTGTCGCGACGGTCGGCGTTGACGACGCAACGGTGGCCGACGCCGTCGCGCTCTTGCCACCGATCGTCACCGTGATCGTCGATGTCCCCGCCGCGACCCCGGCGACGACGCCTGATGATGAGACCGTCGCCACTCCGGTGTTCGAGCTCGACCAGCTCGAGGGATAGCTGGTGAGGATATTGCCGTTGGCATCCTTGGCCGTCGCGGTCAGACCAGAGCTCTGTCCCGCGGTGAGCGACACCGTCGTCGGCGACACGGTGACCGAAGCGACCGCCGCCTGGGCCACCGTCACATTCGTCGTCGCGGCGATGCCACCGATCGTGACCGTAATAGTTGCCGATCCCGACCCGACCGCCTTCACGAGTCCACTCGACGAGACGGTCGCGACGCTGGTTTTGGAGCTGCTCCACGTCGCCACGTCCGTCGTGACCACGTCGCCGTAGCCATCCTTCGCCGTCGCGGTGAGTTGCGACGTCTGGCCTGAATTGAGTGTCACAGTCGTCGGCGAGACTTCCACCGTCGCGACCGGTGCGGCGATCAGGTCGATCGTCGCCGTGCCGGACTTCCCGCCGATCGTCGCGGTGATGGTGGTGAAGCCAATACCTGTCGTCCTCACGACCTGCACCAGACCGCCCGACGTGACCGTCGCGACGAACTGATCGCTGCTGCTCCACGTCACCGGGAGACCACCAATCGGATTGCCGTTGCCGTCGAGCGGCGTCGCGCTGAGTCGCAGGCTTTGCTGCGCGCTGAGATCAGCTTGACTCGGCGACACGACGACTGACGCGACGGTTACCGCGTTCACGGTGATGGTCGCGGTGCCTTGCTGTCCGCCGCTCGCGGCGGAGATCGTCGCCGTTCCACCGGCCACGCCCGTCACGAGACCGGTCGATGAAACCGAGGCGACCGCGCTATTGCTCGAAGTCCACGTCACCGTGCGACCGCCGAGAACATTGCCTACAGAGTCGAGCAGCGTTGCGGAGAGCTGTGTCGTCTTTCCGGCCGCAATGGTCGCGGTCGACGGCGAGATGGAAACCGATGCGACCGACGCCGGTGAGGGGGCGATGATTTTGATGTGCGCCGTCGAGCCATGCCCGTGCGAGGCGGCGTGAATCACGGTCGAGCCGACCGCGATCGCGGTTATCATGCCGGTTGCGGACACCGTTGCTGCGCTCGTGCTGTCCGACGACCACGTGAACGTGGTGCCGGGGATGACGTTGCCAATCGAATCCAGAGCGACCGCGTTCAGTGACTGCGTATTCCCCGGATTCAATGTAACCGATGCTGGTGTTACACTGATGGAATAGATAGTGGTCCCACCCGCGGTGACGGCGACGGGTACCGAGGTGGTGAGGCCCCCGGCGGAGACCGAGATAAAGCCGCCCCCCACGCCGAGGAGCGTCACGTTACCCGTGCTGTCGACGCTCGCGACCTGCGTGTTGGACGAGGCCCACGTAAAGCTGACACCCGTGAGCGCGACGCCGGCCTGATTCTCAGCCGTGGCGGTCAGCTTCACCGATGCCCCAACGCTCCCATTTACAGTATTGGGAGAGATGGTCAGCAGGCTTATGGTCTTGCTTGTCGAGTCAGGATCGCTCGACCGCACATTGCTCGCAGGGTCCGTGAGAACCTTGCCTTGTACACAACCAGTGCCGACAACGGCAATGGCGGCCAGCACGACTACCGGGATCCGGTATCGCATGCCCCCTCCAGCGTCTGTTCGGCGGCCGGACTGGCATGGCGCCTGTGCTAGCGCGCGTTAGCCTCCAGAGCTTTGCGTCGCCGGGTTTCCCGCGGCTTTGCCGTTATCGCAACGCCCCGAGGGGGGCCTTGCTTTTACGTCCAACACGTTAACCGCTGAGCTGAAACTCTGCCAGTATCATATCGGGCACACTGACGCGGATCTTTAGTTGATCGCAGAATCCTCGGATTAACAGTTGAGTCCGCTGCAAACTGCGCGGTCAGGGTGACCGGTCGTCCCGTGCCCAACTAGCGATCTGGTCGCGATCTGCGTCAGTCACTCTGGCATGTGTCGGGAGGGTGAACAGCGATGCACAGACGCGTTTCGCTCCAGGCGTCGGAGGCTCATTGGCCTCCAGCAGCTGGCTCGCGATCCGCTCTTCGCTCAGTGGGCGCGGGTAGCTGCGAACTATGCCTAACCTCGGCGCAACGCCTCGGCCCTTCTTGTCCAGCACCGGCAATCTCAAGTACCCGCTTTGGCCATTTGCGATAGGACGAACGACATCGAGTTCGGGTGCATCTTCGATGAGATCGATGATCGCGCGCGCGCGCTTCGTTCGCCTTGCGCCCTCGGCATCGGCCGACGCGACTGTTTCGCTCGCGAGGCCTGCGGCAACACGGGACAGGGAGTCCGGCGCATGCGCCTCCTTATAGATCGTCTCGCCGAGTTTCAGAAACGGGAGGCTCGCCGGAATTCCATATAGTGAGGGGCGACCGATCGCCATCTGGGCCGCGGTGACAAGCCAGTCGCGCCATCCCGCTGACGCGCGTGGCGGTCGCCAATCAACCAGCGGATCGCACGACAGAAGTGCCCCACCACTCCCGCCCGTCGTCCCCTTACCGCGGCCGAAACTGAGCACGGTCAGCGGACCGAACGCACCCAGCGGTGCGCCGTGGAGCGATCCGGCGGCGTGTTGAGCGGCATCTTCGATCACGGTCGTCCCATGCTCGGCCGCGATCGCGGCGACCCCCAGGACGTCCGCGGGGAATCCGTACATGTGCGCGACGACAATCGCATCGGCCCCGCGGACGAGCGTGGCCCGGACGCTATCCAGGTCCGGACTCAGCGTGGAAGGGTCAATGTCATAGAGACGAACGCGGAGACCCGCAAACGCCGCGGCGGCAAGGAGGTCGACGCACCCATAGGCCGGGAGTGCCACAGTGCCCTTTTTTGGAAGGGCGAGTATGAGGGCGGACGTGCCGCTGTCGGTCAGCGCGACATGCGGAAGGCCAAATCGCTTTCGGAGTACCTCGACGAGGCGATCGAAAGTGGCATCGCCCCGAGAGAACCCGGCCGATATAGCGCCGACGAGAGTCGCCGGCGCGACTGGGGACAGAACGGGCGGCTGCCAGCGACCTAGCACGTCCGAAAGTTACGCTCGACCGTCAAGGGATATACTTGACGATATTCGGTCCAAGAGCCGTAGCGATGGGCACAGGGATCCGCTGCCAGAGACGTGGCCCCCAGGAATACGCGCCGTCGTCAGGCGACGGGGTCTTCGTTCCGGCTGATGCGGACCAGTCATACCAATAGAGCTGCTCGTCGCGCGAGCCCCACTGCTTCTTGAACTTGTGCGTGCCGCCCTCAGGCGTGCACCGCCCGAAGTTGAACACGCTACAGCCAACTTCAATCGCGCGTTCCATGAACGACCAATACAAGAGCATGTTCGCCGAGAGCTTCTTATGCGCATTGAGCGCCGAAGCCCAGGTCATCTCATACTCGTTGGCCCAACGAAACCCGCACCCACCGGCGATCGCCTCGTCACCCAGATACGCGCACCCAAACCAAACGTCGTCGGGAAAGACCTCGGCGATGACCTCGAACAACCGTCGGGATTGCGTCGGCGTGCCCAGGTCGCGCATATGGTGGGCAAAGACGTTGAAGAACGGATCGAGCTGATCGCGCCCGAATCTCACCGTGACGCCGTCTTTTTGAGGGCGACGAACCTGGCTTCGCACCTTGGCATCGAGCTGCTTCATAAGTCGCTCGGAATCGCTCGGCAGATCGAGCACGACGGTGATCTTCCGGGTCGATACAGGAAGAGCGACTTGTAGCGGACGCCGGCTCCTGAGCTCCAACAGCTTGACGCGATCCTTCCGTGCTTGGCGTTCCGCGAATTCGACCAGCGCGAGAATGGCCGCATCTGAGCCTAACGGACCACCGTAATTCACGAACGGCATGGACACGAGATAATGCCCGAAAAGCGCGCTCTTCACGCGGACGAGCGGAAGAACACCGATCAGCGCACCGTTCGACCGGGCGGCGAGATACGGGCACTCGTGATGGAACACGCGCTCCATGACGGTGCGCCAGCCGTGGAGATGAAAGTGCGTCCAACCCGAAGCGCTCCTGACGAACTGGTCCCATTCGTCAGGCTGGCCCGCGAACCGCTCGACCGTGATCACGCGCTTTCTTGCAACTGAGCCTGGCGCATCCCGTCGCTGAGTGACGTAAACCGGAACTCGCCGAGCAACCGGTCGAGGCGCTCCTCGGTGTTGCGGAGCCCGCGATAGTGCCGCACGCGGGTCAGCAAAGAGACCGGCAGGCGCGGCTGCTCCGGGTCGATCTCCCACGGGTGGATGTAGAAGACGGCCGGGATCCCATCCTCGGCATGTTCCGCGAACGCGCGGCGAATGATGTGGTACGGGAAGTGGCGGAAGTAGCCGCCGCCCGCGGCCGGAATGCGCACGCCATTCCACACGGTCGTCGCCAGCGGAAACTCACACAAACGTCCGCCGACCCGCTCGATCAGATGCGCGATCGGCGGCGCCGTCGGATAACCGTAATCGTTCCGGTTCACCGGAAACAAACTGGAGTCATACTCATAGCCTTCTTCAATCAGCACATCGAACGCCCACTCCCGACCGGGAACGATCGAGAAGCTCGGCGCCCGATAGCCGACCACCGCACACCCGCACACATCTTCGATGTCGCGCTTCGAGGCCCGCACGTCTTCCCGAAACTGCGCGGGCGACAGCGTCGTAACTTTCTGGTGCCACCAGCCGTGCGAGGCAATCTCATGACCCTCGGCGGCGATCCGGCGCACAACATTTGGATGATGCTTGGCGATCCAACCCAGCGTAAAGAACGTCCCCCGGATCCCGTGACGG
>DASRDS010000216.1:0-10787 GCA_035652495.1 Gemmatimonadaceae bacterium | reverse complement strand
GCGATGTCGATCTGGTCGTACGTCTTTAAGAAGTCGTGATGGTCCGACGGGCCTTCGATTCGTACGCGTTCCGGCGCGATGTGATCGGGTCCGAATTGATCGCGCACAAACCGCCGCTCATCTTCTCCGCCGAACGCTGCTGCCTTGAGGATTATCCGGCTGTCGGGGACTTCGTTCAGGATACGCCGCCACACAGCGATCACCTCAGGTGTGATCTTGTAGAGTGGTGCCAGGCACCCGAATGTGATCGGCCCATCGGGTCGCTCACCGACATCAGGCACCGGGTATCCCACTTCAAACGTCAGATAACTCCCGGGTACGCGCAGGATGCGCTCTGTATAGAAGCGCTCTTCTTCGGGTGGTACGACCTCACTGTCGCCGATTAACACGTCATAGGACCGCAGGCCGGTGGTCGCGAACATATTGAACCACCCGATGAGCACCGGTGCCGGCTTGAGCGCAGCGATGGGTAGTCGTCGCATCGCGCTATAGCCGTTCAAGTCAACGAGCACATCTATTTCTTGGCGTGCGATCAGATCGGCGACCACATCATTCGGGCTGGCGCTGATGTCGTGATAGTGATCATCTGAATGTCGAGTGTATCCGTGTTGGATGGCGGACAGCGGTGCGTCCGAGAAAAGGTGCACATCGAGCTTCGCGCGATCATGCTGGTGCATGAGTCCCCACACCGGCTTCATCCAATTGTGCCGATGAAAAAACGATGAGAGATACCCGACGCGAAGGCGTGGATGACGCGCGTGGACAACCGAACGGGCGGAAGGAAGATCGCGATCCGCGAACGAAGTCCGCGCGTCGAGAATCGCCTGATTGTCGCTCGTCGGACTTCCGGGGATGACCACCGCGATCATCGACCGCGGCAACGACGCCCGTGGTCCCTCCGCCGCGCGCCGAAACAGCGCGAGCGCCTCATCGACCTGTCCCAGGTTGAACAACGCCTGCGCCAGATTGTGCTGCGCCTCGTGCCACTCGGGCGCGATCGCGAGCACGTGCCGAAAGCACGCGACGGCCGCGACGTAGTGTTTGCGCGCACTCTCCGCGCACCCGGCGGTGTACCAGATCTGCGCACGCCCTGGATCGACGGCCAACGCGGCGCGATACGCGACGAGCGCCTCGTCGAATCGCCCCATCTCTTGCAGGGCGTTGCCCAAGTTCGACTGACCATCGACGAACTCCGGCTGGATCGCGAGCGCGCGGCGGTACGCCGTGATGGCCTCCTCGAGCCGCCCCTGTTGATGCGCGATCACGCCGAGCTGGTAACGCGCGTTCTCGTACTCCGGGTCGGAGGGCGGAACGCGCCGATAGCATTCAGCGGCTTCGGCGAGCCGGCCCTCGCGGTGGTGCGCCATGCCCTGTTGCAGCATAACGAAAGCTAGCGGAACCGGCCGGCGATGACTGCGTCAGGTCGAACCGCATGAGTTTCGTCGGGCCGACCGCGAGCAACGTCTGATCCCCGGGGATCGGCATCAGCTGTACGGGCGTCTCTGGAGTATTCACGATCTCTTCCAACGTCATCGCCGGCGTGGCGCCCGCGGACAGGCCAAAGCGGAAGTAGTAGCCCGGGGCGGTCGGCGCGCAGGCAGCGCCATCGCAGAGCGCTGGGGCGACGACATAGAAGTCATTGCCGCTCGAGGAAATCGCGGCGCCGTCCGTGAGGCCCAAGGTCAGCGGAGCATCGGGGATTTGCGCTGAGCCCAGCGACGCCAGGCCGGTGTTGAACAGCTCGACGCCGATGTTGAGCCGCGCGCCGCTGTGGCTGGCGGCGACCTGGCCCGGGAATTTCTCGCCGCAGGTTTCGATGTAGAACATGAACGTCTTCGCGGTTGCGTCATACTCGGCTAACCCACAGCCGCCTACGTCACGCATCACGACGATCGAGCCGTCGCCGCTTCGTACCGGCGCGGTTCCGTCCGCTGTGGTGTCGTACAGCTGGGCGGTTCCGGTGACCAGGTTGTAGTCGCCAACCGCTCCACCCTGCGCGCCGAGGACCAATAGAACTCTTCGGTCGCTGGCTACACGCGGAAAGACGAGGGTGTAGGGCGCTAATGCGCTCAAATGTTGGGTACTGGTACTCCCATCTGCCAAATCAACGATGGCGAGATCATCAGTGTTCGCGATAGCGACAATGAGACTATCACCACCCGGCACCAAATCTATGCCTATCGGTTGACCGCCCAATGGGATTGGCGATGCATACGTCATGTTCCCAAGCGAAAGAACGACCACTTCACGTTGTCCCTGTTCAGACAAATACACGACGTCACGCTTCGCATCATAGACGATGTCTTGCACCACACTCGCCAGTGGTACCGACTGCACGGGTCGATCGATGTATTGCGCGACGCCGCCAACGGTGAACGTGGTATCGAGCAGCGTCCCATCGCGCGATCGCGAAAACACCTCGAGCCAGCTCGGACTTTGCCCACGAGGCATCGACAGGGCAAACGAAGCTGTAGCAGCAGAGCCAAAAACGGCGACCGAGTCGCGCAAATTGCTGGGTGGTCCCAACGCCCACCCAATCCACCCGACCCCGGCGTCGTCCGTCGCGCGGATGGTCAACGTATCCGCCACGCCGGCGATGAAATCCAGCACGCGATTGAACGGACTGATCGTAAACACCGCCGGCGAGCTCGGCGATGTCACGACGAGCGCCAACGTCCGGGTAGGCGGATGTGGTGTGATGCGAATATCAGCGCTCGCCGAGTCGTGGCGTCTTGGCATGAACGCCGTGACCGTCAGCGTCCCGGCGTTGAGATTCGTCGGCACGATGAAGGTGCCGTGCAGCGGCTCTTGCGAGGGCGGGACCGTTAGTGTGTCGCCGGCGGTCGGCTTCGCGTCGAACGCGAGATGCAGATAGACGGGATCGCCCGGTGCATCGAGCAACGAGAACGTGATCGAAAATCCGACCGAATCGCCGGAGGAGGCTTCGTGCTGGTCGAGCGTGAGATCGAGCCCGGGATCTCGAAGGTGCGGCGCGACCGGTCCGTGGCTACACGCGGCGACCAGCGAGGCCGTGGCGAGCATCACCACGCGGTGAGCCATGGGGTGAACCGGGAGGTGAACCATGCCGTTCCCCGACTGACGTTCGTTTCGATCGCTTCAGCAAGACTTGTGGCGCGGGAGCGAAATACGCGTACATCGGCAACGTCGCCACGCCGAGCGCGGCCGAGTCGACGCCGGCGGTCGCGAGGAGTTGGCGCGGGCCCGTCACCTTGCCGCCGATGCGGCGGCCTGGCAGCGCGCTCGCCACGCGCTCCATCAGGCCCTTCAGTATCGCATCGGTCAGGTGACCGCCGTAGAAGATCGCCTCGGGGTCGATCAGGTATTCGACGGACAACACGAGACCCGTGAGATAATCAGCGGCCACGTCCAGCCACTCGACCAGTGTCGTATTTCCCATCTCGAGCAACGGGTCGAGATCCGCTGGGCGTTTCACAATCACACCGGATGCTCGGAGCCGCTCGTACAGGCGAGGCAAATTGAATTGCATGCCGGTGTGCGGCGAGTCCCCGTTCATAGTCGCGGGGAAATACCCGATCTCGCCGGCATTCCCGGTGAACCCCTCGTACGGCCGGCCGTTCATCACGAGCCCGCCACCGAGGCCGCTCGAGAAGAAGAAGTAAAAGAACGTGGTGAGCTGCTGACCGGCCCCATACCAGTGCTCGCCCACCGCGGCGGCTGTCGCGTTGTTCTCCAAGAACACGGGAACCCCGAGCCGCTCACGAGCCCAGCTGGCCAAGGGGATGTTGTGCCAGCCGGGGAAGGCGATCGGGTTGATGACGTACTCGTCGTCACCGCCATCGCTGTGATGCATCGGTCCGGGAACGCCGATGCCAACACCCCAGATCGAAGCGAGCGACAACCGCTGTTTCTTGATCAGCGCCTCGACCGTATCCGCCATCAGATCCAAGGCCCGCTCAGGCGTCGGCAGCTCCAATTCTACATGAGCCCGCTGCCGGACGTTGCCGGCAAGGTCCACGAGAACCCCTGTCAGATGGTCACGGTTGAAATCGAGCCCAACCGAAAAAGCGGCCTCCGGATTGATCGCCAACGCGGTGGACGGCGCCCCTCGGCCCTGCCGCCTTTGCTCGGCTTCCGCGATGAGGCCGAGCTCAATTAACTCTTTGACCAGATTGGAGATAGTCTGGCCAGTGAGGGCGGTGTGACGAGCGATGTCCGCCCGCGAGATGGGTCCGAACTGCCGGATCACCTCGTGGACGATGCGCAAGTTGTACTGCTTCGTGTACACCAGGTTCGTGCCGGTCAGCATGGCGGGAAAATCGCTCTGGCGGATTATCAAATCAACTTGACGAAAAAAATATCGACTAATAGACTAGTCGCGCCATGCGAACCCGGGTGCGCCAAATCGCGCTCCTCTCGAGTCTCGTTCCGGCGGCCGCCTTCTCTCGGGCACCGTCCCCTCGGCCATTTGTCCAGGTCCACGACGGACAGTTCTTCATCGGCGCCAAGCCGTACCACTACCTCGGGGTCAACCTCTGGTTCGCGATGCACCTCGGTGCCGCCAACCGACCCCGCCTCGTCCGCGAGCTCGATCGGCTCCAACAACTCGGCGTCACCAATATCCGCCTGATGGCGGCGAGCGAGGGCCCGGCCTCGTCACCGTCCCGCGTATCACCGGCAGTTCAAAACGCACCAGGCGAATACGATGAGACCCTACTCACAGGCCTGGACGCCGTCCTCGCCGAGATGGCGAAGCGGGATATGCGTGGTGTCTTAGTACTAAACAATTTCTTCCAGTGGTCCGGTGGGATGGCCCAATACGTGAATTGGGCGACGGGCGATCCCATTCCGTATCCAGAGCACCATGGCCATACGTGGGATGAATTCCAGAACTACTCGGCGCGATTCTACGTCACCGACAAAGCGCAAACGCAATTCGAGCGGTATGTCGCCGCGCTCATTGCCAGACGCAATACCATCACGGGCGTCGCCTATCGCGACGACCCGACGATCATGGCCTGGCAGATCTCGAACGAGCCGAGAGGATTCGCGTACTCCGACGCCTATGTCACATGGGTCGACCGCATCGGAGCGTTCATTCGAAACCGCGCCCCGCATCAGCTCATTTCACTCGGCGGCGAAGGGAAGCTCGATCGCCACACCCCAGGGACCGGCACGCAGTTCGAGCGCGTGAGCCGGTCCCCTTTTTTGGACTACCTCACGATCCACCTGTGGATCGAGAACTGGGGCTGGTACGATCCCGCGCACGCGGACTCCACATGGGATGTCGCGCTCGGTCGCTCGATGAGCTACCTGGCCGATCACGTCGCGATCGCGCAGGCGATCCACAAGCCACTCGTCCTCGAGGAATTCGGCGTCTCCCGCGATCACCGCGCCTATGACCCCGCCGCTCCCGTCACGCACCGCGACCACTTCTTCGAGGCCGTTCTCGAAGCGCTCTCCTATCTCGCCTCGGAGCCGACGGTCGTCGCCGGTGGCAATGTCTGGTCCTGGTCGGGCGAGGCTCGACCCGTGACGCCGGGCGGCAGCTGGCACGCCGGCGATCCGCTCACCGGCGATCCGCCGCACGAGCGGCAGGGGTGGTACTCCATCTACGCCGGCGACACGAGCACGACGTCGATCATTCGTCACTACGCCCGACAGATGGACGGCATCGGACGCCTGCAGCTGTCGCGGCTCATTACCGATGGCATGGTCATGCAACGCGATGCCCGGGTTCCCGTGTGGGGATGGGCCGCGCCAGGCGATGAGGTCGTCGTCACCTTCGACGATCACTCGTACAGCACCCGAGTCGAATCCTCAGGCAGCTGGTCGGTAGCCCTGCCACCGATGTCGGCTGGTGGTCCGCACCAGATGACCATTGCCGACGGTGAGGATAAGGTCGCCGTGCACGAGATCCTCGTCGGTGACGTCTGGGTGTGCTCCGGTCAATCGAACATGGAATGGGTCGTCGCCGATGCGCGCCACGGTGCCCAAGACGTCGCGGCCGCCAATGACCCAGAGATCCGTCATTTCAAAGTCCAGAAATCATGGGCCACGCACCCCGACTCGGAAATCGATGGCGGTCCGTGGGAGCAGGCGGATCCGGAACACGTCGGCCACTTCACGGCTGTCGGCTACTTCTTTGCTCGCGAGCTCCGCAAAACCGTCCACGTCCCGATCGGTCTGCTGCACACCTCATGGGGCGGGAGCCGCATTGAACCGTGGATGAGCGCCGCGTCGTTGCACCTGGACGCCGCCGGCATCGCCGCGGTGCTGCGCGACGACAGTGTGCATCAAGCCCGGGTGCTCGACAGCCTCCGCACGCGCATAGGCGACTTGCCAACGTATGACGCCGGGCTCGTCGACGGTAAGGCGCTGTGGGCTGATCCCGCGCTCGATGACTCGCGCTGGACCATGATCGATGTGCCGAAGCTCTGGCCCCAGGCCGGGTACGATGGATTCGACGGCGTTGCTTGGTATCGCACGGCATTCACACTCTCGGATGCTCAGTCGCCTTCTCCCGTTCAATTATCCCTCGGCACGATTGATAACTCCGACATCACATGGGTGAATGGCGTCGAAGTAGGACGCATGGAGAACGCGTGGAATCGCGCGCGTGTCTATACCGTTCCACCAACAGCGCTGCGCGCCGGCAAAAACGTTCTGGCGATTCGCGTGCAGAATTACAGCGGGGGCGGCGGCATCTATGGGGATCCGTCACTCGTGTTCGTGAATGCGAGCGGGGCCAGCAGCGCCCACATATCGCTCGCCGGATCCTGGCGATTCAAAGTTGGCGAGTACATCGCGCGGGACGACACGCATAAGAATCAGGTTCCGACGCTGCTCTATAACAAGATGATCCACCCGATCTTGCCGTATCCGATCAAGGGTGTGCTCTGGTATCAAGGCGAATCCAACGCGAATAACGCCGAAGACGCGCGAAACTACCGCGCGTTATTCTCGACCCTGATCACGAGTTGGCGTGACGCGTGGCATGAGCCGTCGATGCCGTTCTTGTGGGTACAACTCGCCAACTTCATGGCTGCCGATTCGGCGCCATCGGAGAGCAATTGGGCGCTCCTGCGCGAGTCGCAGCACGCTGCGTTGTCCCTGCCCAACACCGGCGAGGCCGTCATCATCGACCTCGGCGACGCCAACGACATCCACCCACGAAACAAGCAAGACGTCGGCGTGCGGCTGGCCTTGGCGGCGCGGCACATCTCCGGCCCCACCTTCCGGGGCGCCCATGTCCAACACGGACGGATGGTGATCGAATTCGACCATACGGGCGATGGCCTCATCACCAAGGGCCAACTCCGTGGCGTGAAGGGCTTCGCGATCGCCGGCGCGGACCGGCACTTCGTGTGGGCCGAGGCGGCAATCAAGGGCGACCGCGTCATCGTGTGGAGCGAGGCGGTGCGCGATCCGAAAGCGGTACGGTACGCCTGGGGCGACAACCCGGCGGCCGCAAACCTGTACAACCGGGATGGCCTGCCGGCCGCCCCGTTCCGGACCGACCAATGGTGAAAGGAGGCGTCACGCTATGAGGCAATGTCGTTGGGCATTGGTAGTGACCATGGTAGTCGGCACGCTGCTCGGGTCGGGGCGCATCCAGGCTCAAGTCGTGGGCGACACCATCAAAGGACAGGTGTTGGACACGGCTCAGGCGGCGGTCGGGAACGCCCGCGTCACCCTCGTCGGGACGCCAAAGGGCGCGGTCACGCGGAGCGATGGCCGATACGTGATCACCGGTGTCGCGCCCGGCCAGTATACGGTGTCGGCGGCGCACCTGGGCTATCAACCTTCGCAACACACCATTACGGTGACGGCCGGACAGACGGCGCTCGTGGACTTCGAGCTCCACGTCTCCGCCTTCCGCCTGCAGGAGCAGGTCGTCGTCGCCTACGGCACCCAGACGAAAGCCGATGTCACCGGGTCAGTCGCGACGATCGCGGGCGACGAGGTCAATCAATCGGCCGTGGCCAGCGTCGAGCAGGGGCTGCAAGGCCGCATGGCCGGCGTCAACGTGATCCAGAACGACGCCGCGCCAGGCGGCGGCATCAGCGTCCAGATCCGCGGCATGAGCACACTGACCGGCGTCACCAATCCGCTCTACGTCGTCGACGGCGTCATCTACGAGACGTCGGTGACCGACAAGAACCAGATCCTTTCCCAGACCGGCAAGAGCACGAGCTTGGGCCTCACGGATCTCACGTCGACCAATCCGCTGGCCGAGATCAACCCCGCGGACATCGAGTCGATCGATATTCTGAAGGATGCGTCCGCGACCGCGCTCTACGGCAGCCGCGCGACGAACGGCGTCGTGATCATCACGACGAAGCGCGGCCACAATATGCGCACGGGACACTGGACGTTGAATCTGCAGCAAGGCTACGCGGAGAACATCAATCAGATTTCGGTCCTGAACGCGTACCAGTACGCCACGTATGTGAATACGGCCTACACGAACGCGAACAACGGCAGCACCGCCAACAACCCCTACGGTGGCGCGAACCACCCGGGGAGCCAAACGCCGTCCCAGATCCAGGCCGCGGTCGGCAACGGTATCAACTGGCAGAACAAGATCTATCACACGGCGCCCGTCACGAACCTGCAGGGCGGATTTCTAGGCGGCGACGATCACACGAACTACGCGATCGCCGGCAGCTACTTGAAGCAGAGCGGCTCCATCCTCGGTTCCGAGTACGACCGCTACGGCATCCGCGCCAATATCGATCGCGATATCACCTCGCACATCAAGCTCTACTTCAGCTCCGAGTTCAATCGGACGAGCAACAACATCGTCTTCACCTCGACGCAGACCAGCCAGAACGCGGCCGGTGTCGTGCGCATGGCGCTCCAGTATCCGCCGTTCCTGCCGCTGGGCGACTCGCTGGCGTTGCGCGCCAATCCGCAGTTCACCGATCCCGCCTTGTTCTCGCAGTACGGCGCCAATCCGCTCGACTACACCGATGATGTGCCCGAGAACCAGCAGTACCTCCGCGGCATCGCCAATGCGCGCGTCACGGCCGATCTCACGCACCACTTCTCGATCGACGCGAGCGTCGGCGGGAATTTCGAGCAACAGAATTACAGCATCTACACGCCGAGCTACGTCCAGGAGGGTGGCAGCACCAGCGGCCTCGCCGTGCAAGCGAACTCGCAATTCAGCGACATCCAGACGGAGGACTTGCTGCGGTACGGCAATAGCTTCGGCCCGCATCGCCTGGACGTCGTCGGCGGGTACACCTACGAGGCGGATCGCAACACCTATTTGGCCACGACGACCGCCGACTTCCCGAACGACTTCCTGGGCGCCAACGCCCTCGCCAATGCGCTCCTCACCTATCCGGTCAACAACGCCCTCCAGACGTGGGCGCTCCGCTCCTGGCTCGGACGCGTGAATTACTCGTACGCCGATCGCTATCTCGCGACGGCCACCATCCGGCAGGACTGCTCGTCGCTGTTCGCCGACAACAACAAGTGCGCGACCTTCCCGGCCTTCGCATTGGCCTGGCGGCCGATCGAAGAGTCGTTCATGAAGAACCAGCCCGTGTTCTCGGACCTCAAGGTTCGGGCGAGCTGGGGTCAGTCGGGCAACACCTCGATCGGCCCCTATCAGTCACTCGGTCAGATCACGACGCCGGGCAGCTACCAGACCCCGATCGGCAACACGATCGTCTCCGACCTGTCCGTGTCGGCGCTCGGCAATCCCAATCTCAAGTGGGAGACGACGTCGCAGCTGGACCTCGGCATGGACTTCGGCCTGTTCGACCAGCGCGTGACGTTCACCGGCGACTATTACAGCAAGCGGACGGTGAATTTATTGCAGGCGCTGGCCTTGCCGGACAACACGGGCTTTTCCTCGATCTTCTTCAACTCCGGCATCGTCACGAACAAAGGCGTCGAGCTCGGACTCGCGCTCGACGTATTCCGGAACCAGCGCATCTTCAACCAGTCGTTCAGCTGGAATATCTCCGCCAACGCGTTCCATAACGTCAACAACGTCGTGAGTCTGGGCCCGATCGCCGAGGAGTTCCTGACGCGACTCGGCCCAGGCGCCGGCGCGACGTTCCAGCCGTTCATCGAGAAACCGGGCCTGCCTCTCGGTACCATCTGGGGCTACGTGGCGGACGGCATCTTCAAGACGCAGGCCGAGGTCGACGCCTACAAGGACATCCAGCCCGGTGCGACGATCGGCAGCTATCGCTACAAGCACTTCGGCCCCGCCAATCAACCGCTGGGACCAACCGATGAACGGCCCATCGGCAACGTCAATCCCGATTGGGTCTATGGGATGACCAACCGGTTCAAGCTCGGCCGCTTCGACCTGAGCGCGCTCGTGAACATCTCGCGCGGCAACAGCATCATCAACCTGCAGCGCTTCGAGTACCTGCAGCTCAATGGCTTGTACAACGAGCCGGTGTCCTACGTCCAGAACGCGTACAATCCGACGACGAACCCGAACGGCAAGTATGCCATGATCAACTCGGGCAACGGCGCGTTCCCATTCATGAACAGCTGGCTGGTCGAAGACGGGTCGTATCTCCGCCTCAAGAACGTGCAGCTCGGCTACACGATCGACCTTCCGGGCGCGCGGGTCGCCCGGATCTATGTCTCCGGTATCAATCTGCTGACGTCGACGAACTACACGGGCTACGACCCGGAGGTCGGCGCGGCGGGGAACGGCATTGGCGCGGATGTGAATCACATGCCCGGCGTCGACCAAGGCAGCTATCCCATGCAGCGCATCTTCTCATTCGGCGTGAACACGTCATTCTGAGGACACTTCCCATGCATCGCTA
>DASRDS010000215.1:0-5306 GCA_035652495.1 Gemmatimonadaceae bacterium | reverse complement strand
CAGCAGGCCCAGCAGATGCAGGGCCGGCTCCAGCAGATCCAAGATGAATTGCAGCAACGCACCGTATCGGCATCAGCCGGCGGTGGCATGGTCACGGTGAACGCCGATGGCAAGGGCCAGATCCGGTCGATCAAGATCGATCCGAGCGTCGTCAATCCGAGCGACGTGGAGATGCTCGAGGATCTGATCCTGGTGGCGCTGACCGACGTGCAGCGCCGGGCGTCCGCGCTGGCTCAGGAAGAGATGGGCAAGCTCACGGGCGGAATGGGGCTTCCGTTCCAGCTGCCGTTGTAAGTGCCCGCGATCGACGACCTGACGATCGAGCTGGCCAAGCTCCCTGGGATTGGCCGTAAGACGGCGCTTCGGCTGACGTATCACCTGCTGAAGCGTCCGGCTGACCAGAGTCGCCGGCTCGCCGAGGCATTGCTGACGCTCGCCGAGCGCGTGCGCCACTGTGAGCGGTGTCACAACCTCACCGAGGACACCGTGTGCGCCATCTGTCTCGACCCCAGGCGGGACGGGACGCTCATTTGCGTCGTCGAGGAGGCCGCCGATATCGGGGCAATTGAGCGCTCCGGGGACTACCGCGGCACGTATCATGTTCTTGGAGGTCGTCTGTCCCCGCTCGATGGGGTGGGGCCAGACGATCTGACCATCGCGGCGCTGGCGAAGCGTATCGCGGCGGGGGGCATTCACGAGGTGATCGTAGCGACCAACCCAAGCCTGGAGGGGGAAGCGACGGCGCTCTACCTCCAACGGCAACTCGTCCCACTCGGGGTAACCGTGTCTCGAATCGCCCGCGGCCTGCCGGTCGGCGGTGACCTGGAGTACGCTGACGGCGTCACTATCGCGCAGGCTCTCTCAGCACGCCGGGAGATGCCATGAAGGTCGTTCGGAGGGGCGGGGCCCGGGTCGCGGGACTGGTCGCGACGGGGTTTCTGGGAGGGCTCGCGGTGGGCGTTCTGTTCTGGAGCCGGCAGCAACACCGGCACCGGCGGGACCTCTTCAGCAAGCACTCGCTGCGTCGGTTGGCGGCACTCGGGTACCTGTCCGGTACTCCGAGCGTCGATACCGCCAGGCTCCTCAGGGACTACGTACAGTGGGAACCTCGATCGGTCCTCCGACGACGCGGCCGCGCGGTGCTGCGACAGGTGGAGGCGTCACTCGACTTGGGTTAGTCATGGCCGTCGGCTCAGCGAGCTGGTCCTTCACCGAAGATGATTACGGGGCGATCACGCAGGCCCTGCATCGATTCCTGTACGAGAGCAATGCGCGCTGCGCGCTCTTGGTCGATCGGACCGGCCAGCTGGTGACGACCGTCGGGGAGCAGCCGACGTTCGACCCGACCGCCTTCGCGACCCTGACCGCGGCCGACTTCAGCGCCAACGATCAGTTGGCGCGATTGATCGGCGAGACCGATTTCAATACGCTGTTCCACCAGGGCGAGAAGGAATCGATGTATCTCGCCGATGTCGCGCGGCGCGTGATTCTCGTCGTGCTGTTCGACAATCGCACCACCCTCGGGCTCGTGCGATTGAAGATGAAGATGGCCGTCGACGACCTGACGAAGCTGTTCGAGCAGGTCTTCGCGCGTGGCCAGAGCGCCGGGGGGGCGGAGCAGCCCAATATCCTCTCGGGCGCGGATGACGAGATCGACAAACTGTTCCAGTAGAGGAGAACAGTTATGTCGATGATCAACTACGCCTCGCGCGAAATCAATTGCAAAATCGTGTACTACGGTCCGGGCCTCGGCGGCAAAACGTCGAACCTGGAGCATGTCTATGCCAAGGTCCAACCGGAAACCCGTGGCAAGCTGATCTCCCTGGCCACGGAAACCGAACGCACGCTGTTCTTCGATTTCCTGCCCGTCGATCTGGGCACGATCCGCGGCTTCAAGACCCGCTTCCACCTGTACACGGTGCCGGGCCAGGTCTATTACAACGCCAGCCGCAAGCTGATCCTGAAGGGTGTCGACGGGATCGTCTTCGTCGCGGACTCGCAGATCGAGCGCATGGAAGCCAATCAAGAGGCCATGCAGAACCTGTACGACAACATGGCCGAGTACGGGTACGATCTGCGGCGGATGCCCTTTATCGTGCAATACAATAAACGGGATCTGCCGAATGCTGCCGCCATTTGTGATCTCCAGGCCTCGTTGAATCCGGGCTGGGAGGTCGATGACCCCGCACGGCAGCGGATCATGCCGGATACCGCCCATCCCGGTGAGAACCTGATCGAGCAACTGCCCACTGGGGAATGGGTCGAGCGCGCGCCATATTTCGAGGCCGTCGCCGTGAGTGGCGACGGAGTATTCGATACGCTCAAGGCGGTGAGCAAGCTCGTGCTCAAGTCACTCGCGTAGCTTGGGGCCCGCCGCCGCCGCAAACCGAGGTGGCGCTCTTGAACCTTCCGAACGCGATCACAGTCGGGCGCATTGTCGCCGCGCCCGCGGTCGCGTTGTTGGCCCTTCTTCCATCCTGGCCAGCGCGCCTCGCGGCATTCGTCGTCTTCATCATCGCCGCCGTCACCGACTACATCGACGGAAAGCTCGCCCGTGAGCGTAACCTGGTCACGGACCTGGGTCGCGTGCTCGACCCGCTGGCGGACAAGCTCCTACTCGCCGCGACCGTCGCCCCGCTCTATATCCTGCAAGCGCCCGCGCATGACGTGCTGGCTCCGTACACGGCCAGCGGGGGCTTCCTCGGCCTCACGTCGCTGCCGTTCCGTACGCCCATAGGTCCGGTCCCGCTCCCGTTCTGGATCGTCGCGATCGTGCTTGGTCGTGAGATCGCGATGACGGTCTTTCGTCAGGCCGCCCTGCGTCGCGGGACGGTGATTGCCGCCATCGGCCCAGCGAAGTGGAAGACCGGCTTTCAGTGGACCTGGATCGGCTCGGCCCTCTTCTGGTTCTTCGCGACCAGCGCCTTTACGGCGGCGTCCCTGACGCCGTCGTTCGTAACGCCGGCGTCACTCTTCATTGGCATCGTCGGCACCGTCAGCCTGCTTGGCGCGATTGTCTTTTCGCTGTACTCGTTGGGTCTCTATCTCGGGCGCTACGGCGCCGTGATAGTACACCCTAAACCGAGTCCGAACCATCGTGCCAATTAAGCGACAGCTTCACCGTCTGACCCTGATCGGCGTTCTCGCAGTCGGTGCCACCGCCTGCGGCGATTCGACCGCCCCCCGCGGGGTCCGCGAAACCGCCGCGACCTCCATCGCCGCGGGCGATGTCTCGACTTGCGCCCTGAACTCCGCGGGAGCGGCCTACTGTTGGGGTGAGGATTCACTCGGCCAGCTGGGTATCGGCCAACGCCCGGGGGCGTCGCAATCAACGCCAGTCCAGGTCAGCGGCGGCCACACGTTCGCCGCGTTGAGCGGCGCCGGTGAGATGGCCTGCGGTCTCACCTCATCGAGTCAGATCTGGTGTTGGGGCGGCCAAGTCGGGGGGCTGGCAAGGGAATTTTTCCGCGACTCGCTCCCGACGATAGTCAGCGGGTCGGTGACCCTCGTGAACATCACCTCTGGCCCCTTTCACTCGTGCGGTCTCACCAAGGCCGGCGACGCGTACTGCTGGGGGCAGAACTCTTTCGGTCAGCTCGGCAATGGCGACACCCTGAACATGGCGACGCCGGTGCTCGTCCAAGGGGGCCATAAATGGTCGGCGATCAGTGCCGGTTTTTGGCACACCTGCGCCATAACCACTGGTGCCACGCCGTACTGCTGGGGATACCCAGGATTCGGGGCGATTGGCAACCCCGTCGTTGATACCAGTCTCAAGCAACTCACGCCGCTCGCGGTGTCAGGCCAGTTGAGCTTCGCGACAATCAGCGCCGGCGCGGTCTACACGTGCGGTGTGACCGCGTTTGGTGCGAGCTATTGCTGGGGGAACAACGCGATTGGGCAGCTCGGTGACGGTACGGACTCGAGCCGCGATGCGCCGGTCGCGGTCAAGACGCCATCGGGTGTCGCGTTCACGACGATCGCCGTGAGCCGCGCGGACAATGTGTTGGGGACGACCTGCGGTTTGACATCAACCGGAGCCGCTTACTGTTGGGGGAACAGCAGCAACGGCCAACTGGGCATCGCATCACCTCCGACCTGCAACCTGATAGGGGCAGGGAAAGGCCCGTTCTTTTGCAGCTTTACGCCGGTGGCGGTGAGCGGCGGCCTGACGTTCTCCGCGCTCGCGATTGGCCTGTTGCACGTCTGCGGCGTGACAACGGCGGGCGCCATCGACTGCTGGGGCGGGAACGCTTTTGGTCAACTCGGCGACGGGACCACGACCGACACCTACATGCCGACGCCGGTTGTTGGCGGATTCAAAGCGCCGTAGGTCTGTGCGCCTCGAACTAGTCACCATCGGTGACGAGCTGCTGCTCGGGTTCACGGTCGATACGAACGCCGCGTTCATGGCGCGCGAGTTGGCTGCGATCGGCGTCGAGATCGTGCGGCGCGCGACGTGTGGTGACGAGCCGGATGCCATCGCCGAGGCGGTAGGTGACGCGTTGCGCCGCACTGGTGCGGTGATCACGACGGGCGGCCTGGGACCGACGAGCGACGATCGAACCAAGGAGTCGATCGCCGCGCTGTTTGGTCGCCGGATGCGGCTCGATGCAGACATCTTGGCGCGCCTCGAGCAGCGATGGGCGGAGCGGTTTAAGCAGCCGCTCCCCGCGCCGAATCGTCAGCAGGCGATGATTCCGGAGGGCGCCGATATCCTCACGAATCGTCATGGGAGCGCGCCCGGTATCTGGCTCGAGGATGACGCGGGGCGCTGGGTCGCGATGCTGCCGGGCGTCCCACGCGAGATGCGCGGCATGCTGGGCGATGAGTTGATGCCGCGGCTCAAGTCGCGGTCGGACACCACGGCGGTCGTTCTCTCGGCGACGCTCCGCACGACGGGAATCGCCGAGTCGCTGCTCGCCGAGCGTTTGGGCGAGGTCGCGAGAGGGATCGACGGGATGCCGCTCGCGTATCTCCCTAGCGCGGCCGGTGTCGACCTTCGCCTCACCGCGCGTGGTATGCCACCGGATGTCGCCGAGGTGAAACTCGCGGCTGGAGTGGAGGCGCTCCGGGACAAGACCGGCCGGTTCGCGTACGGCACAGGGTCTCAGGATCTGGCCGAAGTTGTACTCGGGCTCTGCCGGGCGAAGGGGCTGACTATAGCGGTTGGCGAGAGCTGCACCGGCGGCATGCTGGGCGAGCGCCTGACCGCCATTCCGGGATCCAGCGATGTGGTGGTGGGCGGGGTCATCGCCTATTCGAACGCGATCAAGACGGCGATGCTCGGCGTTGACGCGGGTCTG
>DASRDS010000214.1:0-3033 GCA_035652495.1 Gemmatimonadaceae bacterium | reverse complement strand
AAATGTGAACGAGTGAAACGACGTGAAGTACTGGCTCCTCAAATCCGAACCATCGACGTTCTCGTTTGACGATCTCTGGAAGAGTCCCAAGCGCACGACCCGCTGGGACGGCGTCCGCAACTTCCAGGCGCGCAACTATCTACGCGATGACATGCAGGTCGGCGATCTCGTGTTTTTCTATCATTCGAGCACCGACCCCACGGCCATCGTCGGCATCGCCGAGGTGGTCAAGGCCGGCTACCCCGACCCGTCGGCGGCTGAAGAGGGCGAGAAGGTCCAGTGGTACGCGGTTGACATTCGCGCGAAACAGCCTGCGACGAAACCGATCACGCTGGCCGAGCTGCGTCAGCAGAAAGGTCTCGCGCATATGGTGCTGCTCCAAAAAGGCAGCCGTCTCTCGGTTCAGCCAGTAACAGAGGCTGAGTGGAATTTGATCTATCGATTAGCTTTTACCCCATGAGCGACACCAACACTCTTGCCTCCACGCCGGCGCTCGACGTCACGGATACGCGAACCGGTACGTCGTACCCGCTCCCGATCACCGATGGCGCCATTCGTGCGACGGACCTCAAGGGGCTCGTCAGCTATGACCCGGCGTTCCTGAATACCGCCTCGTGTCGCAGCGCGATCACGTACATTGACGGAGAGAAGGGCATTCTCCGCTATCGCGGCTACCCGATCGAGCAGCTCGCGGAACAGGCGAGCTTCCTCGAGGTCGCGTGGCTCCTGCGGCATGGTGAGCTGCCGAAGCAGGCCGAGTACGACCAGTTCGTGCACAACATCACGTACCACACGTACGTGCACGAAAACCTGCGCACGTTCTTGACCGGGTTCCGCTATGACGCGCACCCGATGTCGATGATGTGCAGCGCGGTTGCGGCGCTGTCTTCGTTCTATCCTGAAGCCAAGGCGATCTTCGACCCCGAACAGCGCGATATCTCGATTATTCGCCTGATCGCGAAGGTGCCGACGATCGCGGCGTTCATCTACCGGCACATGAAGGGCTTGCCCTTGGTGTACCCGGACAACGACCTGTCGTACAGCGAGAACTTCCTGTCGATGGTTGCGCGGATGACCGAGCCCAAGTATCGCTCGAACCCGGCGTTCACCCGGGCGATCGAAGTCCTGTTCATTCTGCACGCGGACCACGAGCAGAACGCGTCCACGAACGCGGTGCGCGCGATCGGCTCGACCCACGTCGATCCATTCACGGCGATCGCCGGTGGGATCGCCGCGCTGTACGGCCCGCTCCACGGCGGCGCCAACGAAGCCGTCCTCCGCATGATCGAGGAAATCGGCGACGTGAAAAACGTGCCGGCGTTCATCGAGGGTGTAAAGAAAGGCTCCGGCCGGCTCATGGGCTTTGGCCACCGCGTCTACAAGAGCTACGACCCGCGCGCGAAGATCGTGAAGAAGCTCGCGGACGACGTGCTGGCGTCGACGGGCGTGGACAAAGACATGGCGATTGCCCAGGAGCTGGAGCGGATCGCGCTCCAGGACGACTACTTCGTCTCCCGCAAGCTGTACCCGAACGTCGACTTCTACACTGGGTTGATCTACCGGGCGATGAAGTTCCCGACTTCATTCTTTACGGTACTGTTCGCGATTGCCCGCACGACCGGCTGGCTGGCCCAGTGGGAAGAGGGGCTACTCGACAAGGAGCAGAAGATCGCTCGTCCCAAACAGATCTACACGGGACTCAGCGAGCGGCCGTATCAGAGTGGGCTCGTCAAGCGCATAGTTACGCCGTCCTGACCGTTCCGTTGTAACGCGGCATGAGCCTGGCATACATCGTCCAGGCATGAAAGGGGTTCGCATTCGCCAGTTAACGGTCGTGGCGCTCGCCGCGACCGTTTTTCTTCTGCCGACGCTGACATACGGCCTCGGCTTTGATCACGGGTTCATGCAGTACGTTGGCCGGGGCATGCTGCGCGGCCTCTGGCCGTATGTCGACACGTTCGACACGTCGTTCCCGGCCGTGTATCTGCTGCACATGATGGTGATCGCGATCGGCGGCGAGTCCGTGCTCGCGCTGCGCGTCGCCGATCTGCTGATTCAGATCGTCACCGCCCTCTTGTTGTACGTCATGGGACACCGCATCTGGGGTGCCCGCGCCGGATTCTTCGCGGCCGTGCTGTACAGCATCGCCTATACGGCTGGGACATACTATCACACGGCCCAGCGAGATGGGTATCTCGTGCCATTTCTTCTGGCATCGATGTACGCCATGTGGCTCTATCTCAATCGTGTCGGTGACGATACGCCTACGAGCGGCACGGATTCTCGCGATACCCGTTCTCGCCGTACCCCTCTCGTCTGGTCTGCGCTGGCCGCGGGCGTTGGTTGTCTTTTTCGTCCGACGTATGCGTTGCTAGTAGCAATTGGGGCGGTGTGCGTGGTGTTGCGCCGAAGGCGCACAAACGATCTCGTCGATGCGATCATATTCGCGGGCGTGGCTGCACTCCCAATGCTCGCGTTCTTCACCGTGTATGCCGTCACTGGTCACGCGCACGCGATCTCTGACCTGCTGACGTTCGCGTCGAAAGTCTACGTCGAGCTCGAACGTCAGACGAGCAGCACCGTGTTACTTGGGTTCTGGGCGTACACACCCATTGTGATTTGGCTCGGCGTTGTACTCGCCATTTTCCATGGCTTTCCAGGACACCGCCGCGAAGCCATCACGCTGCTCGTCGTGTTCTTGGGCTGCGTCCTGATTCGCCTGTGGGAGTCAAAGGCGTGGCGCTACCAGTACTGGCCGCCGCTCGCCGTCCTCGCGCTCTCAGCCGGCATCGGCTGGAGCTGGCTCACGCGCAATCGCGTCACATTTGCCCTGGTGACGGTGCTCGTCCTTGGCCTCGAGCTCGGCCGCTCGGGTCTCGCGCGCTACACGCACTGGCATGCGATGCCAGAGGTCGCGGACAGTCCGGACCAGGAGGCGATGGCCGAGTATCTGAGCACGCATATGCAGGCGGGCGACCGCATTCAGATGTGGGGCCCGGAAACCATCGTGCTCTTCGCCAGCGGCCATCGCTC
>DASRDS010000213.1:0-4831 GCA_035652495.1 Gemmatimonadaceae bacterium | reverse complement strand
GAGGTCGGGTTCACGATTCTCTCGATGACGTTGTCGCTGGCGGCCGTGTTCATTCCGCTCGTGTTCATGGGCGGGGTGATCGGACGACTGTTCAGCGAGTTCGCGCTCACCATCACGTTCTCCATTCTGGTGTCGGGGTTCGTGTCGCTGACGCTGACGCCGATGCTGTGCAGCCGGTTCCTCAAGGCGCACCGTGAGGTCGAGCACGGGCGCCTCTTCATGGCGAGCGAGCGGGTGTTCAATGCCGCCCTGGGCGGCTACGAGCGCAGCTTGGGCTGGGTGATGCGCCACCGGCCGCTGACCATTGTGTTCTCGCTGGCGGTCCTGGGACTGACGGGTGTTCTATACCAGCGGGTGTCCAAGGGGCTCTTTCCACCCGAGGACTCTGGCGAGCTCGATGCCACGACTGAGGCCGCGCAGGGCACCTCGTTCGAGGAGATGTCGCGACTGCAGATGAAGCTCGCGAAGATGCTCACGAAGGACACGTGCATCCAGTCGTTCACATCGGCGTTGGGCGGCGGCGGGACGGCGGGCGCGACGAACCAGGGGAATCTCTGGCTTACGCTCAAGCCCCCGACGCAGCGTCCGAGCGCGGACGAGTGCGTCGATGAGATCTCGCGCCGGGCGTCCACGATCCCGGGCATGGAGCTCTTTCTCCAAAACCCGCCGTCGATTCGCATCGGCGGGCGGAACTCGAAGGCGCTGTATCAATACACGCTGCAGGGGCCCGACATCGAGGCGCTCTATAGCAATTCGGCGCGACTGCTCGACACGCTGCAGAAGGTGAAGCTGTTGACCGACGTCACGAGTGATCTGCTCAATCGCAATCCCGAAGTGACGGTCCATATCGATCGCAAAAAGGCCGCGCCGCTTGGGCTCACGCCGGCGTCGATCGAGAATGCGCTGGCCGAGGCGTATAACGCCGAGCAGGTGTCGACGATCTATACGGCCGTGAACGAGTACTGGGTGGTGCTCGAGGTGCTGCCGAAGTACCAGGCGTCGCCGCTCGACTTGAACAAGATGTACATCAACGGCTCGCATGGCGAAGTCGTGCCGCTCGCCGACGTGGCGGAGCTCGTGCCGACGTTCGGGCCGGCCGCGATCAACCACTCGGGCCAGCTGCCGTCGGTGACGATCTCGTTCAACATTCCGCCGAACGGCGACCTGGGCGCGGCCACGGACGCGGTCGAGCGCATCGCGCGCGGCGTCGTGGCGCCGGATATCACGCATGGATTCTCGGGGCAGGCGCAGGCGTTCCAGGCGTCGGTCGAGAACCTGCCCGTGCTGCTGCTCATCACCGTGTTCGTGATCTACATCATCCTCGGGATTCTCTACGAGAGCTTCATTCATCCGATCACGATTTTGACCGCCCTGCCCTTCGCCACCTGTGGCGCGCTGTTCGCGTTGTGGGTCACCGGCGTGGAGCTCGACGTCTATGGCTACGTCGGGCTCATCATGTTGATCGGCCTCGTGAAGAAGAACGCGATCATGATGATCGACTTCGCGGTCGAGGCGGAGCGGAACGAGCATCTGACGCCGGAGCAGTCGATCGTCAAAGCGTGCTCGGTGCGCTTCCGGCCGATCATGATGACGACGGTCGCGGCGCTCGCGAGTACGTTGCCGATCGCGATCGGCGTCGGTTCGAGCGCCGCGTCGCGCCGGCCCCTGGGAATCGTCGTCGTTGGCGGTCTCGCGTTCTCGCAGGTCGTCACGCTCTACGTGACGCCCGTCTTCTATACGTATCTTGACGATTTCCAGGCCTGGCTCGGGCGTTTGTTTGCTCGTCTGCCGTGGGCCGAGTCTCCCGTGGCCGATTCCTCGGCGCCCGTGCCGGTGGCCGGTGACTGAACGCTCTATGGCGCGTCGACCAAGGTGCGCCAGGAGCCGCGATCCGCAGAGTTGAAATGGACCGTAGATCAGAGCGAGACGCCTGACACGGTCGAGGCGCTGCTCGTCGCCGAACAGGCGCGCGCCGAGGATCGGCTCAATCGCGCGCGTGGGTTGGTGCTGCTCGTGCTGGGCATCGCGGCGTTGCTCTATGCGCCGTCATTGACACCGGCGCTTGTCCGCGTAAACCTGGGAGTGTTCGTCCCTGTGTTGGCGTGGACGGTGTTTCAGCACTGGCGATATCATCGCCGGCACCGCACGCCGTCGTGGTTGGCGACGGTGAATGCGGCGACGGATCTGGCGTCGATTACCGCGCTCGAGATCGGCTATGGGTTGGCCGGCGCGCCAGGTCTCGCGCTCCACGCGCCGATTTTCCTGGCGTACTTCGCGGTGCTCGCCGCGAGCCCATTCACGGGGTCCGCGCGTCATGCGGCCGCGGTCACGCTGGCCGCCGTCATCGCGTCCGCCGCCGTGGCGTTGACGGTCATACTGTCGGGCCGCGTGCAGCTCGTCGCGGGGCCGCTCGCGATGACCCGCACGGACCAAGCGTCACTGCTCGACGAGGGCGCGAAGGTCGCGCTACTCGGCACCGTCGGCGCCATCGCGACATACGCGACGGTTTGGAGCGAGCGCACATTGCGCCGCGCGCTCGCGGCTCAGGTGCGACGGGACGCCGAGGAGCGCGCCATGGTCGAGCGCCTGCGCGAGACCGAGACGCTCGCGGCCGTCGGAACCCTGGCCGCGGCCACGGTTCACGATGTCCGCAATCCGCTGACCTCGATCGGCCTCCAGTCCGAGATGCTCCTCCGCCTGCCGCTCGGCGACGCGGCACACGAGGACCTCCGACTGATCCGCGACGAAGCCCGCCGCGCACAATCGTTCCTCTCCGATCTCCTCACGTTCGCCCGCTCGGCGAGCCAGGACGATGACCACCGCCCTCTCTCGATCGGCGAACGGATCGACGAAGCCGTCGCCGCCGTTCGTCCGCTCTTGAACGCGAACCGCATTCCCGTCGAGGTCACGGTCGAAGAGATCGCCAACGCCGTCACCCTCCCCGGCTCCGCCGTCCGCCTCGAGCGCGCGATCGTGAACGTGCTCGTCAATGCGGTCCATGCGATGGAAGGCCAAACGAGCCCGAAGCGCATTCGCATTCACGTGCGCGCGGGCCTCATCATCGACGTCGACGACACGGGCCCGGGATTTCCGGGCGACTTGTCAACGCGCGCGTTCGAGCGCTTCGTGACGACGAAGCCGGCTGGCAAAGGCACCGGCCTTGGCCTCTGGATCGTCCGCCAGACGGTTTCCGGGCTCGGCGGAATTGTCACCGCCATGAATCTCGCCGAGGGCGGCGCGCGTATTAGGATCGAAATCCCAGACTGAATCGAGGGGGCATGAGACTACTCGCCCTTATCGTCGCGATCCCGTTGTGTGCCCAGGAGCCGGTGGCGAGCCACAACCCGGACTCGGCGCGACTCGTATCCACGGATATCGCGCGATTTTGGCGCGTGTTCGATACCACGCCTCGCGATAGCGCCTCGTTTCAGCGCTCGTATCTCGATAGCGGGACGGTCGGGCTTAATGACTTCGTGCCGCACCGCATCGAGAGCAGCGGTGAACTAGCGGCCGTCATCGCCGCTCACGCGCGATATTACGCGGCCATTCGGGCGAACACTCTGGCAATCGATACGGCGGCGCACGTGAAGGACGCCATCCGGGCGAGCTTTCGGCGGCTCGCCAACTTGTGCCCCGAGGCGCTTTTCCCCGACGTCTATTTTGTGATCGGCGCGATGAGTTCCGGCGGCACGAGCTCCTCGCACGGCATGATCATCGGCGTGGAAATGTTCTCACGCGATGACTCCACCCCGATGGATGAGTTGGACGCTTGGCACCGCGCGGTCATTGGTCGCATCGTCGACCTGCCCACCGTCGTCGCTCACGAGCTGATTCACGTCCAGCAAGCTCCCCTCGACACCCCAATCACGGTACTCGACCAGTCGATGCGAGAAGGCGGGGCTGACTTCATCGGCGAGCTCATCTCGGGCGGCCGCCTGAATCGCGTTCAGCATGTCTATGGCGACGCGCACGAGCAGGAGCTCAGGACTGCGTTCGCCCAAGCCATGGATGGTCGTCGCCTATCGGATTGGTTCTATCAAGGCGATAAGTCGGGCGACCACCCGCCGGACCTTGGCTACTACGAGGGCTACAAGATCGCGGAGGCGTACTATCGCCGCGCGAAGGACAAGCGGGCGGCGGCGTGCACGATCATGCACGCCGCGAACCCGTCGGACTTACGTCGGCGGAGCGGTTACTTCGAAGGAGAGTGACGCCGACTTACTGGCACGCAAAACCGTAGCTGGCTGAATCCTTGGTGACGTTGGGCGCGGATTAATAGAGAACCAGGTTCAGCGAGAAAGGCTTTTGCGTGCCGGTATAGAAGTAGTCGTTGCCGGAAAGCGTCGACCCCGTCGCGAACTGCGTCGCGTGTCCAGCGAACCACCGCTCCGCATCGGGGAAGCTTTGATCAGAGTACGTGCCGTCCTGGTGCGTGAAGCGATAGTGACCGCCTTGCCATGTCGCCGTATCGCTGGCGTTGCCGCCGCTCGCGGTCGCGGTCAGCGTGATGTCGCAACGGTAGACGGAGCTGCCGCTGACCGTGGTGAGATAACCCTGGACGGTGGATGGGCCCGAGAGGGCGACGGTCATTCGGTTCTTCGGCGCGGTACTCGACGAGCAAGCAACGACAACCAGCGCAGCCATCGAAGCGCACAATGCTCTCATCATCGGAGAAACACCCGGGTTGGAGGGGTAGCGATGCGCGAGGAACCGCGTAAGTGTCCCGAACTGCGATACTTGGAGTGGTGGCCGAGAGGCTGAAGGCGGCGGTTTGCTAAACCGTTATACGGGCGAAAACCTGTATCGAGGGTTCGAATCCCTCCCACTCCGT
>DASRDS010000212.1:0-12754 GCA_035652495.1 Gemmatimonadaceae bacterium | reverse complement strand
GACGCCGTCTTCATTATGCGTGACATGGTCGGCTAACCGCGGGACATACCCTGCGACGTCGGTCCCGGTCGTGTCGGTGAGATATTTTCCGACCACACCACTCGAATTCGACAAACCGGAGTTGAGCAAGAGACGCGCGGACTCGCACGCACTGGCGGCGAGCACGACGATTTTGGCGCGAATGTGCTCGTCGGCGCCGGTGGTCTTGTCGATATAACTGACTCCGGTGGCGAGCCCGCTCTTCGCCGTGATCTCGCGGACCATGGCATTCGTGAGCAGAGTCAATTTGCCGGTGCGTTGCGCCGGCTCGATCAGAACACCGGGACTCGAGAAATTCGAGTTGGTCTTGCAGCCGCGCCCGCATTGTCCGCAGTAGTGACACGCGGCACGTCCGTTCAGTGGCTTCGTCAGAATCGACAGCCGCGACGGAATGCAGCGAACACCCGTGTGATCGCATGCCTGCTTGATGAGCAGTTCGAAGCAACGCGGTTTGGGCGGTGGCAGAAAGATGCCGTCCGGGTCGTTCGGAAGCCCTTCGTTGCTGCCGAAAATGCCGATCAGCCGGTCGGTCTCATCATACCAGGCCTTCATGTCGTCGTACGTGATCGGCCAGTCGTCGCCCAGCCCGTCGATGGACTTCCGGCGGAAATCGTCCGGACCCCACCGCAGCGAGATGCGACCCCAGTGATTCGTGCGCCCGCCGAGCATACGGGCGCGCCACCACATGAACTTCGTGCCTGGGGCCGTCGTATAGGGCTCGCCCTCGACCGACCATCCGCCGATGCAGCCGTCGAACTCACCAAAGGGATTCGTCGGGATCGCGGCACCTCGGCGCGGCGACTCGTATGGCCACTTGAGCATGGCGCCATCGACGATCGCGTTCCACATCCGGCCCGCTTCGAGCAGCACGACATTGGCGCCGGCTTTGGTGAGCATGTACGCCGCCATGCCGCCGCCAGCGCCGGAGCCGACGATAGCGACATCGTAGACCGGGCGCACGGTCAGTTGGCCAATTCTCGAATCCAGATGTTGCGAAAGCGGACCGGGAATTCATGGTCCTGCAACGCCAACGGCATTTTCACCGGATCCGGCGTGTACGGCGGACGCTTTTTGAAAGCGGTGGGACCCGAAAGGGGGACGTTGTCCTGCACCAGTACGCCGTTATGAAACACGGTGATGCGCGCCGGTCGCGTGAGTTTGCCCTTCGCGTCGAAGCGCGGCCCATGCCAGATCACGTCGTATGTCTGCCACTCACCCGGCTTGCGACTCGCGTTGACGAGTGGCGGATACTGACCGAACATCGACGCCGCTTGACCGTCGGCGTACGTCGGATTGTCATACGAGTCCAACACCTGGATCTCATACTTCCCCGCCATGAACACGCCGCTGTTCCCGCGCTCCTGCCCTTCACCGGACACGACCGCCGGCGTGGCCCACTCGATGTGCAGCTGGCAATCGCCGAACGCCTGCTTCGTGGCAATGTTGCCGGTGTTGGGCACGACCTCCATGTAGCCGTTCTCGACCTTCCACAGCGCCGGCTTATCCGCGCTGTCCGCGTTGCGCCAGTTCGAAAGATCGTGCCCGTTGAAGAGCACGATCGCGTCCGACGGCGGCGGTCCCGGGTCGATCACCGCGGGCTTGGGGCGGTCCATCGAGTGCTGTGGCCAGGGACCGAGGTCTTGCGCTCCGGCCTGGGCGGCGGCCAGGCATGCTAGCAGAAAAAACTTGCGCCCATGCTGAGTGAGCATGGGCGCAAGTATGCATTTACTTCCGGCGGCGTGCAATCGATGGTCCGGTCAGCGGAGCTGGCAAGCTGGTCGGACGGGGATTGAAGGCGAGCGTCCACGGCGCACCGAGCGAGGCATTCGACGATGACACGGTGGTCGCGGGGGTCACGGTGCCGCTCGACGGCAATTGCGTCGCCGAGAGCTCGATCACGGTCGCGCTGGCATTGTCGACGGCCCAGAGGTCGCCGCTATCGTCGAACGCGAGCCCTTCCATCACTGGCGTTATGAACGGCGCGCAAGGACCCGACCCGCTCGACGCGACGGTGAGACTCACACTGGGCGTCACCGTCACCGGTGAGTTCGAACCGCCGCTCGCGAGCTGCGAAGCCGAGAGACGCACGATCTGATTTCCACCGCTGATCCAGAGGTTACCGCCACCGTCGAACGCCAGGTACTGGACGGCGATGCCCGGACGCGTCTGGAACGTCGGCTCGCTCGTGACCGCACCCGTCCCGGTGAGCGCGCTGGCCGAATACATGTAGACATCAGACGAGTCGATGTCCGCCACCCACAGATTGCCATTGGCATCGAACGCCAGGGCACTGGGACCGGTCACCGTCGTCGCCCCACAGCCATTCAACATCATCGCCGGCGTGAGCGTGACGGATCCGCTCGCGCCCGCGATCTGAGCGGCCGAGATCTCGTCGATATCGCACGGATAGTAGTTCGCCAGCCAGAGATTGCCGTGGGCATCGAAGGCGATCCCGTTGATCTGGACCCCACCCACATCGTTGATCGTGATCGTGAGGATCGGGCTGCCCGTAAGCTGCGCGGCGGAGTACTCGACGATCTGGCTCGAGCCGCTCGCGATCGCCCACAAGTTGCCGTGCGCATCGAACGCCATCACGTTGTTGGCGCTCGGCGCCGCGGTCGCCGACGACAGCGTCGGCGTCGGCGTGCCGCTCGACGACAGCTGGGCCGACGTGAAGTCGACGAACGCGTGCGAACCTTGGCTATTCGCGACCCAGAGTGCGCCGGTGCCAACGCGCGCCGTGTAGGTGACGCTGTCGGTCAGCGTCGCGCCACCGGTGACGTTCTCGCTGGCCACCTTCACGCTCGCGCTATCAACGGACGCCACGATCGCATCGGCGACACTGACGGTCGCGGCGCTCACGGCGTAGGAACCCGCCGCCAGGTTGGTCAGAGTCTGCGTGGCACTGAGGCTCTTGCTGTACCCGTTCGGGCCCGTCACCGTCACGCTCGGCGTCGCGCCATTGGGCGCGCTGACCACAACGGAGAGGCTGCCGGTCGTCGGGGTACACGTGACCGTCACGTTGACCGTGTCGATCTTGCCGGCCGCGAGACTGCTATACGACTTGGCACTCGGCACCGTGCAGTTCCCGGGCAGACTGGAGACGGCCACCGCACCCGATCCGACCGGCACCGAGTTCACGGTATAGGCACCGGTGGAACCCGTCGTCACTGCAGCCAGCGCGCTGGCGCCGGACGGCGTGATGGTGACGTGCGCGCCGGCGATGCCGCCGCCCAGGCTCGACGTGATCGTACCGATGATCGTGCCGACCGAGGCCGAGGTGGTACACGATACGCTCACGTCCACGTCGAGCGAGTCGGTCGGACGCAGACCGTTGTATGAAGTGGTCGCGGGAATCGTGCAGCCGGTCGGCAGGCTGCTCACGGCGACCGTCCCGCTGCCGCTCGTCGACACATCGATGCCGGCGACGCGATACCGGCCGGCATTGTTGGTTGTCACCGCGGGAAGCGCGACGCCGCCGACGGGTGTCACCACGACCGTGATTCCGGCGAGCGCGCCGCTCGAGTTCGAGATCGTACCGTACAGGGTGCCAGTGCCGGTGTTGACGGCAAGGTCGCTCGTCGAGCTGCAACCCGCGATCGCAAGGGCAATGGCGACGATGTAAAACCGGACGTGGGTAGACACCTAAATCCTCGTGGCTAAGTGAGTCACCTCCCAGTATCGGCCGCCAGTTGGCCCGCTTTACCTCGAAAAAGTCCCCAGGTGTCACATTGTGCGGAACGGTTGGTCCGTGATGTGTCGGTGGACACAATTACCTGTACGGGGAGATGTGCGTCCTCTTACTGATGGTTTCTTATACGCTGCACCGTCCTGGTACACTCGTGTGGGAAGAGCCCGTGGTTCGTGAACACGGGTTCCTCGCCGCATTTTCGCAGCACGCCGGACTCCCGGCGATTGCGGCGTTGTTGCAGATCGGTGTGTCATGCAAAACGGGAACACCGGGTTGCACGGGGCCACATTAAACGCCGGCTTTCGCTGGCAGTTCAACGCCGTCGTCGGCACGAGTCGCGGTAACGACGCGCACCTGACGCACGACGCGGGCGCCGAGCTTTGGGTGCGCGATGGTCGACTCCATCGCGGTCCTGGATACGAAACGATTTCCGCCGCGTCGCGCCGCGAGCTCGCGCGCGCCGGCGCTATCCTGAGACTGCGACGCGCCGGGCGATATCACTTGCACGCATCGGGGGTCGTCGATCCGCATGGTCGCGCGTGGGTGTTGAGCGGCGTCAGCGGATCTGGCAAATCGACCCTCGCCTATGCACTCGCGCGTGTCGGTTGGCGCGTGCTCGGCGACGACGGCGTGATCCTCGAACGTGTAGCGCATCAGGTCATCGCGCACGGATGGCGTGAGGCGCTCTGGGTGAGCACGGATCTGAAAGCGGAGTTTCCGGAGCTCGACGGACGACCGGTGCCGAACGATGCGCGTCGGCGCTCGCCGCGGGCGATGCCGGCGGCGCGGCGTGGGCCGTTGGGTGGTATGGTGTTTCTGGCGCAAGGCGCCAGCGATCAATTCACGCGAATCAGCGCGGTCGAAGCGCTGGTCGCTCTCATTGCACAGTCGGCCTGGGTGTTGATTCCGGACGAAGAGGCGAGGCGGCATCTCGATGCGTTGCGCGATATCGCGACGCGCGTGCCCGCGTATCGTCTCACGCATTCGCCGCGGCAACTACACGTCATCGCCGACACACTCCTCGCCGCCGCATGACGTCGTCCGCCAGTGCTATCTACGAGATAATGGTCGCCGCCCTGCGTGGGCGGGACGTGCCCGACATCGGGCCGAACGACACCGCCACGTGGGATCGCGTGCTCTGCATTGAAGCGTGCGGTCCATGGCTCGAATGGGCATGTCGGCGAGATCCGGCGCTCGCTCGCGCGATGGAGCCCGCGCGACCGATCTTGCGCGCGCAGTCGGAGGCCGCGGTCGCCCACGGGCTGACCGCGATGTCGCAACTCGCCGAGATCGCGAAGCTGACGCCGACCATCGGCCGGGTCTTGGTGCTCAAAGGCGCCGCGCGTCTCTTGAGTGGCGAGGCGGCCGGACGCCGAACGCTGTCCGACATCGATATCATCGCCGAAAACGCCATCGCCTGTCATCACGCGCTGCAGCGCGAACTGGGATATCGGCCTGACGAGACCGGCACACCGGGACGTCATCTGCCGGCGTTGGTTCGTGAAGGATCAGTGTCGGTCGAGATCCATACGAGACTGTCGGACAACCGGTCGCGACTCGACGCCGAGATCTGGCGCGAGACGCGCACGCCGGTCGCGGGTCTCGAGATTCCCTCCGTCGAATCGTTGGCGAGACACACGCTGGAGCACGCCACCGTGGTCCATCGCACGTTGCGATATCGCTTGCGTGACGTGCTGGATGTGTCGGCGGTGTGTAAGGACGTGAGAGGGCTGACGGGCATGAGCGCGGCATCGGACACGTTGCTCGCGGCGGCGGGACTCGGTGGAGACGTGAGCGCGGAGCGCGCCTGGCGCACGGTGCGCCGTGTGGCGTTGGCGAGACTCGCGGTGCCCGCGACGGCGAGGATCGCGGGGGACCACGATCCGCTCGTGTACGTCGCCGGGCAGGTGGCCGAGGCCTCGCCCGCCGTGCTGGCGGGACTCGCGTGGCGAGCGCTGCGCGCGCCGCTCCGCACGGTCGCGACGGTGCGAGGAGCCATCGAGCGTGGACGATAGGTACAGAACATCGCCCGACACCGCGTGCGCGGCCGTCCCAGGCGGCGCGGTCATCATACATCTGGGGACGAACCGGTACTTCTCGTTGAACGCGACCGCGGCGGTCGTGTGGGGCCGGCTCGATGCCGGCGACGATGCCTTGGCGATCGCGACGGCGCTGGCGCGCGACTTCCAGATCGACGACGTTACGGCCCGTGACGCCGTTTCTCGGACGATTGCGCAATTCGAAGAAGCGGGATTGCTGCTTCGAGCATAATTGTGACCCGCGACACCGCCGTCGTCGTCTTGAGGTGAGGCCCGCGTCTAAGATATCGGACGTGGGAAGGAGACCCGCTCACAACATTTCAGGAGCCCAGCACTCATGAGACCCTTTGTCTCTGTCATGATCGCCAGTATGAGTCTCGTTTCGGCGGCGTTTGGTCAAACGCGCGCCGCGGCGTCCGCCGGTCCCAGCGAATTCGCCGTCGACGGCAGCATCGGGTTCGCCGTGCCCTCGTTCGACAATTCGAGCTTGGGCCTCGATCTCATGGGCGCCTTCGAGTGGCATCCGAAGAGCACGGTGCCGGTCGGATTCCGCGGCGAGATCGGGTACAGCTATTTCGGCGTGAGCTGCGACGGCTGCAGCGCGCACTCGGACATCCTGCGCTTCGACGTCGACGCGCTGTATGACATTCCGATGCACGGGTCCACGAAGATCCAGCCGTATCTCTTGGGTGGCCTGGGCATTTATCACGTCTCGGTCAGCGCGTGTGCGGGCGCGATCGGGTGCGACTTCGGCGCGAGCGACACGAACCTGGGTATCAACCTGGGTGGTGGCCTCCGCTATCCCTTCACGCCGCAGCTGTCCGGATTCTTCGAGCTGCGCTGGCACGAAGCGTTCGCCGCCGGCGACGCCGCGTACTTCCCCTTCCAGTTCGGCGTGCACTACGCGATTCCGAAATAACTTGGTGGGCCTGGCGGCGGACATGGGGGCGGCGGCAATCTTAACCCCCCATGTCCGTCATCGAGTGGCCGAAGCCGTTCTGGTTCGCGCGTTCTCTCCGGTCGCGCTCGTTGGCGCATCGCTGCTCGCGCTCACCGGTGTCATCACGGCCGTGCGGAACGTGAAGTATCTGGCCGCCGTGGTGTTGGTCATCACCGGCGTGCTCGTCAGCATCCCTTCGCCGAAAATGCCGTGATCACCGCGATCACGAGGGCGCCGAGCGCGACGATGGAAGGGTGTGAGCTCACGTTCTTGGCGCGAGAGCCGATCGATATCGAGCGCGCGCGGGCGCAGCATGCCGCGTATCGCGCGGCGCTGGCGGCGGCTGGCGCGGAGGTGGTGTTGCTGCCGGCGCTCGATGGTCTGCCTGATTCCGTGTTCGTTGAGGATACGGCGATTGTGCTCGACTCGGTCGCTATCATGTCGACCATGGGCGCGGAGTCGCGACGGCCCGAGACGGCGGCGATGGCACCGGTGCTCCGGCGGTATCGAACGGTGCAAATGCTGACTGCGCCGGCCACGCTGGACGGTGGTGACGTCATGCACGTCGGGAATACACTGTACGTGGGTCAGACGGCGCGGACCAATCGCGCTGCCGTCGAACAATTGTCCGCGCTCCTCAGTCGAGCCGGCTACCGGGTCATCGGGGTGCCTTTGACCAAGTGTCTGCATCTCAAGAGCGCGTGTACGGCGCTCGGCCCGCATCAGGTTCTGATTAACCCTGAATGGGTCCCGGCCTCGCTGTTCGATGCGTTCAGCGTGCTTTGCGTCGACCCGGATGAGCCATTTGGCGCCAATGCGGTATCCGTGGGTAGCGCGACCATCATGCCTGCCAGCGCGCCACGCACGCGTGAGCGCCTGGTGCAGGCCGGGCTGCAACCAGTCGCGGTCGACATCTCCGAATTCGAGAAGGCCGAGGCGGCGGCGACCTGCCTCAGCATCATCCTGTCGTAAGCGCTAGCCGATCTTGAGGGCCGCCATCCCCGACGACGGATCCAGCACCGACTCGATATCGATCTCCCGCGCGATCTGACGGAACGCGGCGGCGATCGGCGTCGGCGGGTCGCGGTCGAGCGTCACCAGCCCGACCGCGTGCGTCGCGGCCGGCTCGACGAGCGGAATCACGCGGAGCGCCGGACCGGGCGCGTCGCCCAGGATCGCCAGCGCGGCATGCGGCAACACGCCGGAGAGAACGCCGTGTCGCACGTGGGCGCAGACGGCCTCCATCGAATCCGCCTCCACGCGCGGCGCCGGCGCGGCGCCCGCTTCGCGGAAGTGTCCGTCGATGATGCGGCGATGCCGCATGTCCGTCGTGAGCAAGCACAGGGGCAGCGACGCCGCCTCATACCACGTCACCGTCTCGCGCGTTTTGACGCCGACCGCCGAGCGGGCGGGCGTGACGAGGACGTAGCGTTCGTTGTAGAGCGACACGACATCGACGCGCCCGAGCGGCTCGTCGTCGAGGTACGTGACGCCGGCATCGATCTCGAACTCCTCGAGCGAGCGCTCGATCGCGCGCGACGTGAGCGAGATCACCGTGATGCTGGTCCCCGGATACCGATCGGCGAACGGCGCGGTCAGCATCGAGATCATCGGCAGCGCCGACGGAATGACGCCGACGCGGAGGCGGCCGGACAGCTCGCCGCGCGTGGCGTCGACATCTTGTCGCAGGGACTGCACGTCGGCGGTGATCCGCCGCGCCCAGGCGAGCACGCGCTCGCCTTCCGGCGTGAGCCCGCGAAAGCGCTGCCCCCGTTCGACGACGAGGACCCCGAGGCTTTCCTCGAGTTGCTTGATGCCGCTGGAGAGGGTGGGCTGCGTGACATGACAGGCCGCCGCGGCGCGCGCGAAGTGTCGCTCGCGCGCGAGGGCAACGAGATACTGGAATTGTCTGATGAGGAGCGTGCCCGTCGGCGTTGTCGTCGTCACGGTGTCTCGGTTGTTGATACGCCAATTGTCGTGCCCTGCACCGTGAGAGAGCAAATCGAATACTCCTATGGAACGATAGGGCACATGGAGTAATTCGTTTCACCAGTGACTTGCGCACTTTGCAACCGAATCGTTAGAATATCCACATGGATACCATTGATATTAAAGCGGTCGAGCGACTCCAACTCGCGGGTCGTGAGAGCTGGGCGACGCTCGGCGTCGCGCTCGGCATGACGGGGCCCGCGGCGGCCGAGCGGGTGCGACGGCTCGAGGCGGATGGCGTGATTCGCGGGTATGCCGCGATCGTCGATCCCGAGGCGGTGGGCGCCGGACTCACCGCGTTCGTCGCGGTGTCGCTCGAGCGCCCCGGCAACCGCGCGGCGTTCTTGCGGCGCGTCGCGCGACTGGCGGAGATCCAGGAGTGCCATCATGTCGCCGGCGATCACGACTATCTCTTGAAGGTGCGGTGCGCCGGCACGGCGGAACTCGATCGCATCCTCACCGACGATCTCAAGAGTGTGCCCGGCATCGTGCGCACGCGCACCACGGTGGTGCTGCGGACGCTCAAGGAATCCGTCGTCGTGCCGTTACCCGATACCGATCTGGTGACCGCGTGAGCGCCTATCCATCGACGGATGCCGTACGCGACCTGATCGCGGCGTTCGAGTCACACGAGCTGCCGCATGCCGATTGGACGCATCGCGCGCATCTGACGGTCGCCGCGTGGTACGTGCTCTGGTACGGGCCCGATGCCGCGCTCGATCACGTGCGTGACGGCATCCGCGCCCACAACGCCGCGCATGGCATCGTGCAGACCCCGACCGGCGGGTATCACGAGACCATCACGCGGTTCTACGTCTGGCTCGTGTCTCGCGCCGTCCGCCGATCGGGCGTCTCGGCGTCGCTAGGCGACATCGTCAACCGGGTGGTCGACGAATGTACGGACCGGGAGATTCCGTACGGGTATTACTCGCGGGAGCGACTGATGTCGGGCGATGCACGCCGCGGGTGGGTTGAGCCCGATCTCGCGGCGCTCGACTGACTCGCGCTCCAGCTGGGCGATGCGACGCAAGGCCATGCGAAGAACGCGCTCTTGGTAGCTCACCATGGGGCCACCGGGCACTCTCCCAGCGGGTTCATCATTGGCGAGAATCCTTCAAGGGCGCGCCGCGCTCGCGCCTCTCGTGCGCTCCACTCGTACCAGTGCCGGTGCGGTCCAATGCCGAGTTGTAGACCGCTCGTGCAGCTGGCCGGCAACGTCTTGGCGATCGTCACTAACGTAGGCAGTGCGTCAGCGGACAGATCGGCGAGCGAGGAGATGTTGGCTTTGCCGGTCGTCTGATACCGGTGCAGCTCGAGTTGGGCAACCCAGGCGTCGGGGTTGCCATAGACCATGACGGTCAGCGTCGTGGTCGCCAAGAGCGCGCCACGCCGAACGAATCGGCGCACGTCGATGAGCGCCGGTCGCGCGACCTCGTAGGCCGCGAGCGCCAGCAACCCGGCGACTAGCAGCATATACGCCGTCACCCAGATGCGAAGCGCGGTGTAGCCGTAGTCGCGCTGGTAGATCACGATCCGATGGAGCGCCGACGCCACGAGCAGCTCGCACTGGCCCAGGAGCGCAAGTGTACCCCATGGCGTGCCAACGCGCGGGCGGCCGTTGTGCAGCACGGCCACGAGGATCGCCGAGAGGGTGGCGACGATCGTGAGCTGGGCGAAGCCGTTGTGCACGTACTCGGTGTACGATTGCCCTTTCGTCTGGGGGTTGAAGGCTTGGAGCACGAGAAAGAGCGCGAACAGCGCGTCGACGGCGCCGACGACGATGCGGCGTTCCGTGTCGCCCAAGACGAATCGCGGACCGGCGGCATTCTCGGCTGTAATCCGTTTGGTCAGGCCACCGGCCGCGAGACCGAACGTACCCAGGGAGAGCAGCGCCAAGAGGCCGAAGAATAAGAGTCGCGAGAACCACGACCAGTCGGAGAACAGTCGAGGGATGACGCGGAGCCAGGAGGCGAGCGTCGGGTCGGCGCCGGACAAGAGGACGCTGAAGACCACGACGACCGGCAGCGCGATCGCGATGCCGACACCGATCTTGGCGTGCACTTCCGACAGCACGGCGCTGACGAATGACTCGATTCGGGCGAACGCTTCGCGGATCGCATCGATCGTCGCGAGGAACGGCGTGCGGAAGAATTCGGCCGTGCCGAAGAGCGGTGCTGGCACGCCGGCGGCGAGGCGGGCCGCGACGGCGAGGAGGAGCGCGACGGCCATGCAGATCAGCGTGAGCGAGGCGGGATTCGCCGTAATGGCGGCCGCCACGCCCAGCACGACCGCGAAGGCGATCGTGACGGCGAAGGTGGCGCGATTGGCGCCGAGGCGGGGCCAGGCGAAGATCGTGAGCTCCGTCGCGACGAGCGCCGTCCACAGCGCCCAGTTCAAGCCCGGCAGGGCATTGAAGCAGATGGTGGCCCCGAGCGCGCCGACGGCCACGGCCGAGCCGACCAATTCGAACCGCAGTGTACTTTGTCTCATAAAGGTGAGAGTACGATGCCACCGGAAAGTGCGTCCGTCAAGTGCTTTTTACGGTAAAGCGGGGAGCCAGCTTTCCGGGCTCACGCGTTCACCCACGTAGAACGGGCCAAACTCGGCATACCGCGCGCTCACCTCGTCGAACCGCATGTCGGTCACGAGTTTCTTGATGTCGAGCGCGTCGCGCGCGAACAACGTCACGCCCCACTCCCAGGCATCGAGCCCGATCGCGCCCGTGATCACCTGCTGGACGCGTCCGGCATAGCGCCGGCCCGTCATGCCATGGGCCTGCATCAGCCGACTCCGCTCCTCCAGCGAGAGCTCATACCAGTTCTCGCCGGGATGCCGCTTCTTGGACATCGGATAGAAGCACACCACCGGCATGTCCGCCGGCAGCTCGGGGTACAGCCGTCGCTGGACGTGGGGGCTGGATCGCTCGAGCGCCACTTGTGTCTCGATCGCGGATCGATAGTCAGCACCCGCCTGTGCCGCAGCCTTGGCCGAAAGCGAGTACAAGCCGGCCTCGGTCACGCTCAGGAACGAGTAGACCAACGGCAGATGGTCGAACAGCGGCTCGCACGCCAACCGGCGCTGGGCAGCCCGAAGCGCGCTCAACGTGGGCCGAAAGTGCACGACCATGAGATCAGCCTGGGAGCCCGCGACATCCACCACCGTGCTCCACCCCGCTCCATCACTCGGCGCCGCCACCTCAGCGAATGCCCGTGCCGCCCCCGCCTCCTGGGCCACCCGGTCGGACCGATGTCTGGCCCGCATCGCGGCCTGGTTGATGCGAAAGAGCTGATGGAGGGTATACCAACCTTCAACCGTCTCCGGCGGGTACGCGGCGGAGTTGACAGTCTGGTCCATACGCGTCATCTGGCGTCCGGAGCCAAGAACAAACAGATTCGAGACATGCGCACATTTTGGGTGGCGGCATTTACAGCGACCGTACTGACGGCGCTAGGCTGTGCTTCGGCCCACAGGAAAGGTAATGAAGACGACAGACCACATCCGGTCGGCGTCGAAATCACGAACAACCTCGCCGTGCCCACCGAGGTGACCGTCTTCCTCGTGCAAACGGGCGGAGGCACGCGCCAGATGCTCGGCACCGTGCCAGGCACGGAGGTGAAGACCTTCACCTTCACCCCCATCACCCTCAGCCAGGAATATCGCTTCGTGGCCGAGCGGGCGTTGGAGCGGCCAGTCTACTCCCAACCATTCCGCATCGGTTCGCCCGAGACGGGACTCCTGGAGTGGTCGCTGCTGGAGAACATCATAGCGTTCCGGGATCTACCGGAAGATTCAATACCGCAAACGAAGCCGTAGTAGTTGTAGTTGCACTAGAAGCCCCTAGCATAGGCACTAGGGGGGTCCGGGGGGAGTAGTTGTAGTTCCCCCCGGAGGAGAACAAGATGGCATTTGCCAGGCTCTTGGCAAATGCAGGGTCATGCGAAGGCGAACGAAGTGATGCCGAGCATGACCCGGGCGGGGCTCGAACCCGCGACCTACGGATTAACGTACCACTTCGGCTTTCGCCGCCCGCGGTGCTCATCCAGCAGCATCGCGGTT
>DASRDS010000211.1:0-4583 GCA_035652495.1 Gemmatimonadaceae bacterium | reverse complement strand
CGTCGCCGCGGGGCTCGGCGTCACACTCGTCCCGGCCTCCGTGAAGCGCCTCCGCTTCGAGGGCGTCGAGTTCCGCCGACTCGGCGGCGTGGTGGCGACGGCCGAGCTGGCCGCCGTCTACCAGCCGCATCGCTTGTCGCGTGCCCTGTCGGCCTTTCTTGCTATTGCCGCAAAGCGATGATCGGGTCGACGCGGACGGCTTTCCGCGCGGGCGCGTATGTCGCGATGGCCGCAATCGCGACGAGCAACACGGGAACCGCCGCGAACACGAAGGGGTCACTCGAGCTCACGTGAAATAGCATGGCGGCGATGAGGCGCGAAGCGCCGAATGCGCCGACAATGCCAATCACGATGCCGGTAAGCACGGGAGTCGAGCCCTGGCGTGCGACAAGCGCGATGACCGATCCAGCCTGCGCACCAAGCGCGCGCCGAATACCGATCTCGCTCGTACGCTGCGAGACGGCATAGCCGACCACGCCATACAACCCCACGGCAGCCAAGACGACCGCGGTGGTCGCGAGCATAGCCAGCACGAGCAACGCGAGCCGCCGCGCGGCAGTCCAGCCGCTCATGACGTCGTTCATAGTCCGCACGTCGGCCAACGGCAGATTCGGATCGAGCGCCTGAATCGTCCGCCGCACGTCTCCGGCGAGCGTGCGCGGATCGCGCGCACTCCGCACGACCACGTACATCGTCGCCTGCGCGTTCCCGGCGCCATTCGGCCACTGTGCGTGCGGCAAGTACAACTCGGGCCGAGGATCGGCGTCGAGCCCGCGATGCCGGATGTCGGCCACGACGCCGACGACCGTGCGGTCGACGCTGTCGTTCATGCCACCCATACGCACGCGCTGTCCGATCGCGTGCCCATTCGGCCAGATGCGATGCGCGAGGGCTTCGTTGACGATGATCACCTGCGTGCCGTGTAATTCGTCGGCGTCCGTGAACGCGCGACCTTCGTGCATGGGGATGCCCATGACCCGGAAGTACTCGGGCGAGATGACCTGCCAGTCGCCTGGATAGTGCGTCGGGTCGCCGGAGACTCTCAGGTCCCAGTCGCCCATGATGTCGGTCATCGGCAGCACGCGAACGAGACCGGCCCCGGTGACTGATGGCAGCGCGCGCACGCCATCGGTCGCGCGCTTATAAAACGCACGGACCGAGGCGTTGTCCGGATATTTTGACGGCGGCAAATTCACGCGCGCGGTCAGCACGTTGTCCGGTGAGAACCCCGGATCGACGCTTTGGAGTCGCGCGAAGCTTTTGAGCAGGAGCCCAGCGCCAACGAGCAGCACGACCGAGAGCGCGACCTCGGCCGTGATCAGTACACGGCGTACGCGCTCGCCGCCCACACCGCGCACGTTGAGGTTCGGCCGGGACACGTGCAGCCCGGGAAAGAGACCGCAACCCAGCCCCGTTACCGCCGAGATCAAAAACGCAAACGCGATCACCGTCGCGTCAATCCCGACGTGTCGGATACGCGGAATGGTGGCGGGCGCCGCCGCGGCGATGAGATGGACGATACCGTAAGCCAGAATGATCCCAATCACACCACTCGCGAGCGCGAGGACCTGTGCCTCAACGAAATTCTCGCGCAGCAGGCGCCCGGGACTCGCGCCGAGCGCCGAGCGGATGGCGATCTCGCGCTCGCGAGCGTGGACGCGGGCGAGCAGCAAGCTCGCGACGTTCGCGCATGCGATCAGCAAGACGCAGCCGACGGCCGAGAGCAGCAGCACCAGCGTCGGCCGCACGTCGCCGAGCACCTGCGACGTCATTGGCCGGACGGACGCGCCGAACTCGGGCGGGTTCTGTCCAGGGTAATCGAGGACGGCCTGCGCGGCCATCGCGCGGACTTCCTTATCAGCCGCGTCCACCGTGACGCCGGGTCGCAGTCGTGCAACCACATTCAGATAATGCCCGCCACGCGGGATGGGCGGGACGGGCCCCAGCGCGAGTGGCACCCAGATATCCATCGGCTCCGCCCCGAAGTCGAGCGGCATCTGAAAGTCGGCCGGCATGATCCCAACGACCGTGGTACTCGAGTCGTCGAGCAAGATTTGTCGCCCGACAATCCCAGGATCACCCGCGAACCGCCGCCGCCAAAGCCCATCGCTAATGACCGCAACGCGCGCCGCGCCGGGCTGGTCTTCCTGCGCCGTGTACAGACGCCCCCGTTCCGTCGCCACCCCGAGCGCCTCGAACACCCCAGCCGAGGCGGTCCCAACGCGAACCAACTCCGGCACGTCGCCACCGGTGAGGTTGCGCGTCGTGTACGTGAACGCGCCGACGGCTTTGAACGACCGGGCTTTATCGCGATAGTCGGCGAAGTCGGCGTTCGACAACCAGGTCGACGGCCACCCAACCCACCGATCCCAGATCATCACCAACCCATCCGGGTTGGCATACGGCAGCGGTCGAAACAACACGCCATTCGCGACACTGAACACGGCAGTGCTGGCCCCAATCCCCAGCGCCATGGTCAGCACCGCGATCGCCGTCACGCCCCGGAAATATTTGCGCACGTCAAATGGGACACCGGCCGCATCGCCGGGGTTTGAACCGTCGCATCATATGGGTGGCCATGCTACGCCAAACTAAACCGTCACGACGATTTTCCCGGCCGCCTGGTCGGATTCCATGAGACGGTGCGCCTCTTGTATGGCATCGAACGGAAACACGCGTGAGGGCTTGGTCCTATACGCTCCGGCGCTGATTTTCTCCACGATCCGTTGCATTGGTATATCGGATAGTGGAAACTCAGGCGTCCCGAGCACGAATGCGGTGCCGTAAAACCGGAGATTGACGCCGCTGGGCAGGTCGAGCAATGGATTGAAGTGCTCGACGGGCTCCATGCCGCCCATAAACCCGACCTCGCACAATGTCCCATTCTTCCGGATCATGCGAACCGAGTCCCGCAGAACCGCATTGCCGACGATGTCGAGCACGCCGTCAATCCCCTGGATCTGGCGCGCCAGTGCCCCGTCGTCGATGAATACCCGAGTCGCGCCGAGGTCTTCCAAAAGCCCGATCCGATCCTTCCGTCGCGTGGTCGCGAACACGGTAGCGCCGTAATCCACGGCGATGGCGATAGCGGCCTGGCCAAGCGCCGATGTCCCGCCGCGAATCACGACGGTGTGGCGCGGCTCGAGCGCCATGTTATCGAACAACGCGCTCCAAGCGGTCGCATACGACTCGGGGATGGCGGCCAGCTGGGCCCAGCCGAGTTGGGTGTCGAGCGCGAAGACATTGCTCGCCGGCACGCACGTATACTCGGCGTAACTGCCGGGCAGACTGCGTCCGAGCCCGCCGACGACTGCGGCCACAGTCTGCCCGCGGCGCAATTTGCCGGATGGATCGGCGTCAACGAGCCCGACGCATTCGATGCCGCTAATGTGCGACACCTCGCCAAAATGTCCCGCCCGCATGTGTGACTCGGCGCGGTTCACGCCAAACGCTTTCACCTGAATCCGAATTTGATCGGACCCAGGCTCGGGAACCGGCAACTCGCGGATCGCGAGCACCTCCGGTCCGCCGTACTGTTCGAAGACGATAGCTTTCATGCACGCATGGTAGGGAGAACGCCAGCGTGTCTCAATTACGTGCGAGGTAATACGTGCAGGCGCTCGGTCGGATGCTGCGTGAATGGCGAGCCGTCCGTCATCAAAGCCAGCTCGCGCTGGCGCTCAAAGCCGAGGTCTCCCAGCGACATCTGAGCTTCGTCGAATCGGGACGGGCGAACCCGAGTCGCGAGCTGGTGCTCAAGATCGCCGCGGCGCTCGACCTACCCTTGCGCGCACGGAACCATCTGCTCGCGGCCGCGGGCTACGCGGCGGTCTACCCGGAGCGCCAGCTCGACGCGACCGCCATGCGCACGGCCCGCGAGGCATTGGAGCGCATTTTGGCGCACCAGGAGCCATACCCCGCCATGGTGCTCGATCGCTCCTGGAACATGGTGATGCGCAACGCGGCGAACGAGCGCATCGTCTCGCGCTGCGTCAGTGCCTCGTCGCTGGCCGCGCTCGCGCCGCACGGACAACTCAATTTCCTTCGGCTCATGTTCTCGCCCAACGGCATGCGTCCGCGCATTCGCAGCTGGCAGACCACGGCATCCTACCTGATGGCCAGACTCCGGCGCGAAGCAGCGGCCGGGCCCGGCTCGCCGTCCGATGATCTCCTCCGCGAGCTCGCACCGCATGCGCCACCGATTCACATCGCGAGTGACGACGTCCCCATGATGGCGACGGCGCCGCTCGAGATCCAACTCGACGACGGCGCCGTCCTCCGACTCTTCAATACCCTCACGACGTTCGGCACGCCGCAGGATGTGACCCTCGACGAGCTACGGGTCGAGATGTCGTTTCCCGCCGATGCGGCAAGCGAGGCGCTATTGCGTCGCTGGGCGTCGCTTTGAGATGTACGCGTACATCTCCCGCACCATCTCTGCACTCGTCGTCGGCTGCCACCCATGCGGCTTCAGCGGCCGCCCGTACGCGAATGACCCACCATACGCGGGCGCCTTGGTGTGCTCCAAGAAATCCTGCAAGAGATAGACGGCAAGGTTGAGGTAGTAGTTGTCCTCGTCGCCG
>DASRDS010000210.1:0-3259 GCA_035652495.1 Gemmatimonadaceae bacterium | reverse complement strand
AGGTTCTCACGCAGGATGTAGGTCTGCGGGTTATACGCGTGGACTTCGATCGGCGGCGCGCGGTGTGACTTGCAGTCCGCCGCACCGGCATCCCACTGCGCGCCCAGTTGGAGCATCGCGGCCAGAAAGATCATCCCGAATCATATCGCGTCAGTGCACGATCGTGGCATATTTCCTCGCACTATGATGACGTCCCGTCGCATCCCTCTCGCGGCGCTCGGCGCCGTCCTCGCCGTCTCGAGCGTCGCCCGCGGCCAACAAGTCGACCCCGGCTACTTCGGCGACATGCGGTGGCGACTCATCGGACCGTACCGCGCCGGGAACGTATACTCGGTCAGCGGCCTCCCGAGCGACCCCACGACGTACTACATCGGCACACCCGAAGCCGGCGTTTGGAAAACGACGGATGGGGGCACCGTCTGGAAACCGATCTTCGATCAAGAGCACGTGCCGTCAGTCGGCGCCGTGGCCGTGGCCCGGAGCAACCCAAAGGTCGTCTACGTCGGCACCGGAGACCCGACCGGCTGGTCGTTTACACCGGGCAACGGTGTGTACAAGAGCACGGACGCCGGAGCCACCTGGAAGAACGTCGGGCTCCAAAAGACCAAGTACATCACGTCGGTCATCGTCGACCCGCGCAACTCGAACATCGTCCTGGTCGGCGCGCTCGGCTCGCGCGAGTACGCCAGCGACTCGAACAGCGACCGGGGCCTGTATCGTACGATCGACGGCGGGTCGACCTGGAAGCGTGTGCTGTTCATCGACGCGAATACTGGCATCGGCGGCATGACCGCCGACTACGCCAACCCCGCGGTGATCTACGCCGCCTTGAGGCGCACCAAAGTCGACTCGGCCCACCCGCTCGGCGTGTCGATCTACAAGTCCATCGATGACGGCGCCACATGGCACGCCATCGGCGGCAAAGGTCTGCCGACCAACGCCCGATTCGAGATCGCGGCGCTCGGGACACGCGTGTACGCCGAGCGCAGTGGGAGCGGACGCGACGCGAGTGGCCTGTATCGGTCGAACGACGGCGGAGCCACATGGGCGCTGGCGACAAAACAGCTGCTGAGCGCCGGCGGCGGACCGATCTACGTCGACCCGAAAAATCCCGAGGTGCTCTATCTCATGGGCACGGCGATGTACCGCTCGACCGATGGCGGACGCAGCGTCGTCGCGATCAAAGGCTCGCCTGGCGGCGATGACCCGCGCGATCTCTGGATCGACCCGGCGAACCCGCGCCGGATGCTACTCGGCGTCGACCAAGGGCCGTCGATCACCGTCGACGGCGGCGAGACGTGGACGCCGTGGTATAACCTTCCGAACGGGCAGTTTTACCACGTATCGACGGACGACCATTTCCCCTACCGCGTCTGCGGCGCGCAGCAGGACAGCGGCACCGCATGCGTCCTGAGTCGCAGCGACTTCGGGGAAATTCGGGACAACGATTGGTATCCGATCGGCGGATTCGAGGATACCTACATCGTCACCGACCCGCTCGACGATCGCTGGGTCTACACGCAGGGATGGTATCAGGTCCTGCGTCGGTACGATCGTGAGACCGGCCAGGTCGCGGTCGTGTACACGCCGTTACCCGACGATCGATTCGTGTACGCTCCGCCGCTCGCCTTCTCACCACAGGATCCGCACACGCTCTACATGGGCGCGCAGTATCTGCTCGCCTCGAGCGACAACGCGCGCACCTGGCGCCATCTGGGCCCCGACCTGACCTCAGGCGCCCGACGCTCGGCGATCGAAACGTTGGCGCCGTCGACCGTGCAGGCCGGCGAGATATGGGTCGGCACAAACGACGGCGTCATTCAGGTTACGCGCGACAATGGCGCGACGTGGACCAACGTGACGCCACCGGACATGCCCGGCGCGAAGAGCAGCGGCCGGCGATATTCGCCCCTCATCGATGCCTCGCACAAGGATGCGGGCGTCGCGTACCTCTCGGTCAACGCATTCCCCGATCCCACTCCCTACATCTTCCGCACGATGGACTTCGGCGCGCACTGGCAGAGCATCGTGAACGGGCTCCCGGCCGAGGATGCCGTGCAGACCGTGCGGGAAGATGTCGTCGACCCGAACTTGCTCTTCGCTGGGACCGTGACGGGCGCGTGGGTGTCGTTCGACCGCGGCGATCACTGGCAGTCCCTCGAGCTCAATCTGCCGAACACGGACGTGACCGATATGTCCGTCCACGGGAACGATCTCGCGATCTCGACGTACGGACGCGCGCTGTGGATTCTGGACGACCTGACGCCGCTCCGGCAGCTCCGATCGGCGATGGCCGCCAATGCGTACCTGTATCAGCCCGAGGTCGCGTATCGCATGCGGTGGGACAACATCGAGGATACGCCGCTACCGCCCGAGGTCCCCGCCGGCGAGAATCCGCCCGAGGGCGCGATTATCGACTACTATCTGAAGGCCCCTGTGTCCGGCACCGTGACGCTTTCGGTGTACGACTCGGATAACCAACTCATTCGCCAGATGTCGAGCGCCGCCCCGCCGCCCGACACAGTGCGTCCCAACATCGCCGCCTACTGGCTCGCGCCCCAGACCGCGCTCGCCACCACCGCCGGCATGCATCGCGTGGCGTGGGATCTTCGATATCCCCCGCCTGACGTCATCAACTATTCGTACTTCGGCGACTTGCTCGACTACCGCGAGTACACGCTGAACGTGCACGCGGTCAAGGGAACGACGCCGCGAGTGCAGCCCACCGGGCCACTGGTCGCGCCCGGAACCTATCGCATCGAGCTGACCGCCGGCGGGCAGACGTTCTCGCAGAACCTCGTCGTGCAGAACGACCCGCGCATTCAAGTGACCCAATCCGGCTTGGTCGCGCAGACCAAGCTTCAGTTACGCATCGTCGCCGGTCTCAAGACCAGCTACGCCGCATTCGTGAAGGTGGCGAGCTCTCCCGACAGTGCCTTGGCGAATTCGGCATTCGGCCCCGCCAATCGCGACCTGACCCGTCATCTCGAGGACATGGAGTCGGGCGACATCGACCCAACGCCGAGTGACGTCGCGGCCGTCGACGCCGACTGCCAGCAGATCGACCAGGCACTCGCGAAGGCGACGGCTCTCAACCTGAAAGGACCTGCCTGCGGCAGCTAGACGCGGAAGAGATAACTGAGCTTGAGGAAGAAGCTGTCCGCCTGACGTCGCAAGCCGATAAAGTGAAATGTCTGCAGTTCGTTGGCGTCGTTGCCGTAGCCGAAGAACGCGACGGTGCCGGGAATCGGCTGGTAGG
>DASRDS010000209.1:0-3312 GCA_035652495.1 Gemmatimonadaceae bacterium | reverse complement strand
GGTTGAAGTCGTAGAGGAACGTCCCCCCCAGCCGTCACCCGATCACGTATGGATTCGTGGTCACTACCGCTGGGACGGCGTCGCGGGCGCCTACGTCTGGACGCCAGGACACTGGCAGGTCCACCCAGCGGGCTATACACGCTGGGTGCCCGGGCACTGGTACCGGCGCGATGGCGCCTGGTATTGGGTCGAGGGCCACTGGGTCGCATAACGCAGCCTTCGCGCGCCCTTCGGGCGACGCTCGACCTGCATTCGAGTGCGATCCACACTCCCGATATGAGGCAAAGCAGTGAGCGCGCCCGAAGGGCAGCGCGAATTCTCACATATTTTCGACCATTGCGGCAGCAAACTCGCTGGTCTTGAGCAATGTGGAGTCGGACATAAGCCGCTCGAAGTCGTACGTCACCCGCCGCTGGCCGATGGTCTTCTCGAGCGATGAGATGACGCGGTCAGCGGCTTCGTCCCATCCGAGATACCGAAACATCATCTCGCCCGAGAGGATGACCGAGCCCGGGTTGACCATGTCCTTGTTCGCGTACTTGGGCGCGGTCCCGTGGGTGGCCTCGAAGACAGCGTGGCCGGAGGAGTAGTTGATATTGGCGCCGGGCGCGATGCCGATGCCGCCGACCTGCGCGGCGAGAGCGTCCGAGATATAGTCGCCGTTCAAGTTCATCGTGGCGATGACGTCGTACTCGGCGGGCCGCGTCAAAATCTGCTGTAAGAACGCGTCGGCGATGACGTCCTTGATGACGACACCGCTCGAGAGTTGGAGCCAAGGACCGCCCTGGTATTCCTTGGCGCCGTATTCCTCGCGCGCCAACTGGTAGCCCCAGTCGCGGAAGGCCCCCTCGGTGTACTTCATGATGTTGCCTTTGTGCACGAGCGTGACGTTCTTGCGCCGGTGCGCAATGGCGTACTCGATCGCCGAGCGAATGAGGCGCTTGCTGCCCTCCTCGCTGATCGGCTTGATGCCGATGCCGCTGGACTCGGGGAAGCGGATGGACCGAGCGCCCAACTCGTCCTGGACGAAGGCAATGAGCTTGCGCGCATCGTCGCTACGCGCCTTGAACTCGATGCCGGCATAGATGTCTTCCGTGTTCTCACGGAAGATGATCATGTCCACGAGCTCGGGATGCTTGATCGGCGAAGGCACGCCGCTGAAGTACCGCACGGGCCGCACACACGCGTAGAGATCGAGCTGCTGGCGCAGCGCCACGTTGAGCGACCGGAACCCGCCGCCCACCGGCGTCGTCAGCGGTCCCTTGATGGCGACGAGATAATGCCGGATCGCCGTCAGCGTGTCCTCGGGGAGCCAGCTGTCGAGGCGATCCTTGGCCTTTTCACCCGCCAGCACCTCGAGCCAGGAGATCTTGCGCGAGGATCCGTAGGCGGCGTTGACGGCACCATCGAACACGAGTCGGCTCGCGCGCCAGATGTCCGGGCCGGTGCCGTCGCCCTCGATGAAGGGGATGATCGGGGTGTCGGGAACGCGCAGCCGCCCGGCGGCGAACGTGATCGCCGAGCCGGTCTCGGGAAGTGTAAGATTCTCGTATGTGGGCATGCCGACAATTATAAGCGACGCCCCGGCGCTTGCCTCGGTCATCGCCACCGCGTTTGCCTCGTACCACGACGGCTTCCGTTACATCACCCGCCGCGCGCGCGGGCATTTCGAGGAACGGGAGTGGTCGGCGGCGCAAGCGAGCGCATCGGCGCGCCTGGCGCTGTACGAGGAGCGGGTAGCCGCCACGGTCGCGGTCGTTCGCGCCTGGCACACGACGCCGGACTGGCTCGCGGTCAAGCGCGCGTATCGCGCCCAAGTGTGTATGCGGAACGACGCCGAGATCGCCGAGAGCTTTTTTAACTCGGTCGTGCGACGCATTCGGGGAACGGTCGGCAGCGATCCCGAGATCGACTTTACCGCGCCGGACGAGCCGCCGAACGGTGATCCGCCGTTCGTCACGCTGCATACGCACCGTCTCGACGCCACGGTGGTCCAGGACATCCTGGACCTGTTCCAGTTCTCGATCCCCTGGGCGGATCGTCGCCGCGATGCGACACTGGTGGCTTCCATCGCGGCGATCACCGATCCCATCGCGGGCATCGACGTCGTCCCCGCCGTGTTTTTTCGCAATAAGGGCGCGTATCTCGTCAGCCGGATACGCCGCGAGAAAGGGCCTCCGCGGCCATTCATCCTGGCGCTCGCCAACGGACCCCGCGGCATTCGCGTCGACGCCGCGCTGCCAACGCCGGACGACGCCGCCATCGTATTCGGGTTCAGCTGGTCGTACTTCCACGTCGACATCGATCGCCCACGCGCGCTCGTCGGCTTTCTGGGCTCCATGATGCCCACGAAGCGCGTCGACGAGCTCTATACGGCCATCGGGTACAACCGGCACGGGAAGACCGAGTTGTATCGCAGCTTGATGCGACACCTCGAGCGGCCCGATGCGCGCTTTGAGATCGCCGAAGGCGACCATGGGACCGTAATGAGCGTGTTCACGCTGCCCTCGTTCAACGTCGTCTTCAAGATCATCAAGGACGCCTTCGGCTTCCCGAAGCGCACGACGCGTCGCGAGGTCATGGACCGCTATCGCTTCGTATTCGTGCGCGATCGCGTGGGACGGCTGGCGGACGCGCAGGAATTCGAGTCGATGGAGTTTCCCGCGGCCCGCTTCGCTCGCCCGCTGTTGGACGACCTGCTGGCGACCTGCAGCCGAACCGTGCGCGTGGAGGGAGATCGCGTCGTCGTCCGACACCTATATACTGAACGGAGAGTGACTCCGCTCAACTTGTATCTACGACAGGCGACACCCGAACAGGCGCGGGACGCCGCGCTGGATTATGGGACGGCGATCAAGGATCTCGCGGGCGCTGATATCTTCACCGGAGATATGCTGCTCAAGAACTTTGGCGTCACGCGACACGGCCGCGTGATCTGTTACGATTACGACGAGCTGGCGCTCATGTCCGAGTGCAATTTTCGCGAGATTCCGCGCGCGGCCGACAATGATGAGGAGATGGCGGCCGAGCCAACGTACTATGTCGGAGACCATGACGTTTTCCCTGAGGAATTCCGGGCGTTTCTCGTTCCACCAGGCGACCTGCGCGACGCGTTCCTCGCCGCGCACGGCGATCTGCTCGACGTTAACTGGTGGCGTGATCGCCAGACTCGGGTACGGGCCGGGGAGCTGCTGGATTTGATTCCGTACCGTCAGGAGCGGCGCCTCCCGTGACGCCACGGCTTCGCGCCATTCGTGGCGCCATTACCGTCGAACGCGACGAAGCGGACCTCATCTACGCGGCGACGCGTGA
>DASRDS010000208.1:0-9972 GCA_035652495.1 Gemmatimonadaceae bacterium | reverse complement strand
GCCGCGGGCGAAGCCGCATCAGCTCAAGATCATTCTGATCGGCAGTTTCGATTCGTGAACGGGTACGATGCACTGCCGCGATATCTCGCGAGTCGGTTGCCAGGCAACGCCGTCCATCTATCGACTCGTGTCGAGCGCATTGTCTGGCGGCGTGGACACGTAACCGTGCATGCCGGCGGCCGCGAATTCGATGCTCAGGCGGTCATCTGCACGCTGCCTCTCGGCGTATTGCTTGCCGGCGATGTCGCCTTTGAGCCCGGGATCGAAGCCATTGCCGGCATCGCAAGTGGACACGCGGTGCGAGTGGTGTTTCGGTTCAAGGAGATCATCTGGGAACCGGCGATGTCATTCTTGTTTGGAAGGACGCCCCTCTTTCCCGTGTGGTGGAGCGCGCACCCGTTACTCGTGCCGATGCTCACCGGATGGACAGGCGGCCCGCCCGCTGACGCGCTAGTTGGTCGCGATCCAGCCGATTGTGCGTTGGACAGCCTCTCGCAACATCTGCGCATATCGAGGCGGCACCTCGACGGGGAGATACTAGGGCATTGGTCGCACGACTGGGCGACCGATCCGTATGCGCGCGGCGCGTACAGCTACGGCGAGGTAGATGGACTCGAGGCCGCGCGACGATTCGCGCGGCCTCGAGATGGTACCCTCTTCTTTGCTGGCGAAGCGACCGACAGCACCGGCCGCTCCGGGACCGTGCACGGCGCGCTAGCCAGTGGCCAACGCGCCGCGCGCGAAGTCCTCGCTCGCCTTTAGTTAATGCTCGCCGTGGTCTTGCCGGCTTCCGGCAGCGCCTGACTCTTCGTCTCGATCACGAACGTGACGCGACGATTCTCCTCGGCGCCCTGATCGTCACGCTGCGCGCCAGGGTTCACGAGGCGGGTCTTGCCATAGCCGACGGTCTTGAGGATCGTCAGATCGAGGCCTTTCGACGAGAGATAATCGCGAACGGCATCGGCGCGACGCTGCGAGAGCGCCAGGTTGTAGTGCTGCGACCCGGCCGGATCAGCGAAGCCTTCGATCGTGATCTTCGAACCGCCATAGTACTTCTTCGCGACATCGGCGAACTTGTCGAGCGCGGCCTTGTCCTGATCGCGGACCGTGGCATCGTCGAAAGCAAAGTTCACCGGCATGTCGAACTGCATGCCGGATTCGAGCGCGCTGATCTTCGCGCCGTACTCCTGCTTCAGATTGGCGAGGTCACCACGGAGACTCGTGACGTCGCTCTTCACCGACTCGATGTCGCCCTTCAGCGAACTATCGGCGGCCATCCGCTCGCTCTTTTCCTGCGCGATTTCGGACCGCGTTTCAGCGAGATCCTTCTTGTACTGTCCCGGATGCACGCACGCACCGAGAACGGGTACGACCAACGCGATCGCAGCTACATGCTTCGACGACATTGCCATTGCGCACTCCCCCCAGAGTGAGTTTCTCTATTTTTTGATGCGAGAAATGTACCGATGTGTCAACCGGCCTAAGTTTGTGACCCACATCACAGTTGCGGGCTTTTCGCCAGCCACTCGCCGCCATCTACTACAAGGATCGAGCCGGTGATCCAATCACCGGCTGGGGACGCGAGATACGCGACCATGTTGCCGATATCGGCCGGCGTGCCCCAGCGGCCGAGGGGGATCGCGCGGCGGGCGTGCTCATCCATCACAACGTCGACTGGTGGTCCCTCCGCAGGCTGAGCGAACGCTTTCCGAACGCCTTCGGTCGGGATGGGGCCTGGAGCAATGGCGTTTACACGGATTTTCGCTGGGGCCCATTCGACCGCCAGCGTTTTGGTGAGGGCGTCGACACCCGCCTTAGCGGCAGTGGCATGCGCCATCTGCGGCCAGCCGCGGTAGTGCAGCGTCATTGAGATGTTAACAATGCGGCCACCGCCCGCGGCACGCATCACTGGCGCGACGGCCTGGGAGCAGAAGAACGTGCCGAACAAGTCGATTTCCACAACGGACCGCCACGCATTGGGACTGAGGGATTCTGACGGTGCGTAGAAATTTCCCGCCGCGTTGTTCACGAGCAGGTCTATACGACCATGCGCGGCCGCTACGCGGCCCACGACCGCTTTCACCGCCTCCGCATCGCGCACGTCCAGCGTCTCTGCCGATGCATTGCCATGCAGGCGTTCTACGGCCGCTGATAAGCGATCGGGTTTGCGGCTCGCGAGCACGACATGTGTGCCGAGTGAGACCAGGATCTCGGCGATGCCAAAACCGATTCCAGTCGCACCACCCGTGACCAAGGCGACCTGACCCTGCAGGAGATCAGAGCGAAAGACCGAGGTCACGGCGTCGGCCTCGTCATTCGATCATCGCGTCAGCGGCGTCATCGTTGATGACATCGATCGCCAACTCGAGCTCGAGCTGATCGTCCTCGCAGAACTGCCGCCGATGATGCACGGTGAGCCCATGCTCCTTGAGGCTCGTCCAGTGAAATCGCGTGCCGTAGCCGACATTGCGATCCCACCCGTAGAGTGGATGCCGCGCCGCGAGCCGCCGCATGAGCGCATCACGCGTGACCTTCGCGACGATCGACGCGCACGCGACGCTGTAACAGCGTGCGTCGCCGTGCACGACCGCGCGGTGCGGAATGCCGAGCGAGCGCACGGGTTTGCCGTCGACGACGACAAAGTTCGGCGTGACGCCGGTCGCGGCCAGGCGGCCGAGCGCGCGACGCATGGCGAGCACCGTCGCGTGGTAGATGTTGAGCCGCTCGATCTCGCGGACCGAGGCGGCGCCAAGCGCCAGGCCGATCGCTTCGCCGCGAATACGGCACGCGAAGCGCTCGCGGTCGGCGCGCGTCAGCTGCTTCGAGTCGTTGATCCCGCGAATGACCGCTTTGTCAGCGGGCATGACAGCGGCACAGGCGACAACGGGACCCGCGAGCGGGCCCCGTCCGACCTCATCGACACCGGCGAGCCACGGCCCATGCTCCTGCCGCAGTTCGCGCTCAATGGGGCTCCAGCGTCGCCCCATGCTGTCGGACTACTCCGCGGTCGTGGTCGTAGGCACCGCGATCTTGACCTTCTTCTCGCGGATGCGGGTGGCCTTTCCAGTCAGGTGGCGCAGATAGTACAGCTTGGCGCGACGCACGCGACCGCGGCGAACAACGGCAATGTCCGCAATCATCGGGCTGTGGAGCGGGAAAATACGCTCGACGCCGACGCCGTTCGAAATCTTGCGAACGGTGAACGTGGCGCTCACACCAGCGCCGCGGCGCGCAATGCACACGCCCTCGAACGCCTGCAGACGCTCCTTATCACCTTCACGGACGCGGACGTTGACGCGTAGCGTATCCCCGGCACGAAACGCCGGAACATCCTGCCGCAGCCACTCTTTCTCGGTATCGCTAAATTCGTGCATGGGAACGCTCCCAAAAAGGTCAAGACAAGACCCGTAACCTAGCTATTGACGAACTGTTACGCCAGCGGTCGAGCTACACCGAACCCCGTTCGCTGGTGAGACGAGCACTCTCGGCGGCACGCCACTCGGCTATTCTTCGGTGGTCTCCAGATAGCAGCACCTCCGGGACCTTGAGCCCCCGGTACTCGGGAGGCCGGGTGTAGCTCGGTGCGCTGATAACCGGACCGGCGAAGTAGGAGTCGGTCCGCGCGCTTTCCGGGTCGGACATCGCCCCTGGAAGCAGCCGAACGGCGGCATCAATGACCACCAGGGCGGCGGTCTCGCCGCCGCTCAGGACGTAGTCGCCCAGCGACCGTTCCTCGGTGGCGAGATGATCGGCCACGCGTTGGTCGACGTCTTTGTAGTGGCCGCAGAGGAGCGTGAGTTCGGTGCTGCTGGCGTAGCGGGCGGCGTCGGCCTGTGTGAATGGGGCGCCGCGCGCCGAGAGGAGGACGATCGGGGGCTTTGCGGCGAGGGCCTCGATGGCCTCGAAGAACGGCTCGGGGCGCATCACCATGCCCGCGCCACCGCCGTACGGGTAGTCATCGACGCTCCGATGCTTGTCATGCGTGTGGTCGCGAAGATCGACGACGCGATACGCGACTGAGCCCGCGGCCTGCGCGCGCGACGGAATACTCAGCGACAACGGCGTCGCGAAGAATTCCGGGAAGATCGTCACGATGTTGATCGTGAGCATCAGTCGAGCAGCCCCTCGGGCGGGTCGATCACGATCGTCCCGCCCTCGACGTCGACGTGCGTCACGACCTCCGGGCGGTACGGGACCATCACCGTCCCGCGCTCTGTTCGCACGTCGAGCATGAGGCCCTGAGGCACCTCGTACAGCGCTTCGACCTTGCCGACCGGCTCCCCGCCGGCCAGCTGCACGCTGAGGCCGACGAGATCGTGATAATAAACCTCATCGTCAGCGAGTGGCTTGAGCTCGGCCGTCGGCAGCAGCAGGTAGCGCTCACGCCAGAGCTCCGCCTCACTGCGCGTGGTGATCTCGTTGAGGCGCAGGATCCATCCGCCTTTGAACGGCGTCGAGCGGCGAATATGCAATTCGCCGTGGGATTCGCTGAGCAAGCGACGACCGACGGCGAACACGGCGGCGGGGTCGTCGGTCAGGGGTTCGACGACGACCTCGCCACGGACTCCGTGTGCTTTGCGGACTCGCCCGACGATAACCTGCTCGGGCTGCGGCGGCATTACCCCTCGGACAACGGCACGGCGGACGCCTGCCGTGACTTGCCGATCCGGAGCTCATGCCGGGCCTTCAGCACGCCGGCGCGGCGGAGCAGCGAACGCACGGTATCACTCGGCTGCGCGCCGTTGTCCAACCAGTGATTCGCCCGTTCCGCGTTCACCGTCAGCGACTTCTCCTGTCGCGGGGCGTACTGGCCGATAATCTCGATAAACCGACCATCGCGCGGGCTTTGGCTGTCGGCGATCACGATCCGGTAGACCGGGGCGTTTTTCCGCCCGATACGGCGGAGACGAATGCGAACCATGCTGTGCTCCCTTTCTAGTTATGCACCAACCCGGGCTCCTCGCGACCACGGTATCTCCGCGGCGCACCCGGACAAGCCTTTAATAATAAGCCCACTCGGCGCTTCGCGCCTTCGCGTCTTTTTGGGGGGCCGATCGTTCGGCTTCTCAGCAACGATCAGCGCCCGTTCCCTTGATCTTGCGGCTGGTCGGCGATCCATGCAACTGGTCCGCTACTCACAGAGCGCCCCTCCAGAACGCAACTACCGAGCGCACCCACGGAGCGTACCCACAGAGCGTATCCACAAAACGCTACTCCAAACGCGCCCGGCGAGCGAAGCGAAGCCGTGGCGCTAATGCGTTCCAAACATCCCTGGCGGGATGCGCCCACCCGTAAGCTGCCCCATTTTCTTCATCATTTTCTGCATATCCCGGAACTGCTCGAGCAGCCGATTGACCTCAGTGATAGACCGCCCTGCACCCTTTGCGACGCGAGCGCGGCGGGAGCCGTTCAGGATTGTGGGATTGCGACGCTCCTCGGGAGTCATCGACAAAACGATGGCCTCGAGGTGCTTCATACGCTTCGGATCGACGCTGTTTGCCTGGCGCAGCATCTTGGTGTTCACGCCCGGCAGCATCTTGAGAATGCCTTCCATAGGCCCGAGCTTTTGTATCTGGCGCATGGCCGTGAGAAAGTCCTGAAGGTCCATGCCTTCTTTCCGGACTTTCTTCTCGAGCTTTTTCGCCTCGGCCTCATCAAACGCCTCTTGCGCCTTCTCGACCAGCGTGAGCACGTCCCCCATCTGGAGGATGCGGCTCGCCATGCGATCCGGATAGAAATCCTCGAGCGCCTCGGACTTCTCCCCGACGCCGATGTACTTGATCGGCTTCTTGAGGACGCCGTAGATGGAGAGCGCGGCGCCGCCGCGGGCGTCGCCGTCCATCTTCGTCAGGATGACGCCCGTGACACTGAGGGCGGCGTCGAAACCCTGGGCGATGCGGACGGCGTCCTGTCCCGTCATGCCGTCAGCGACGAGCAGGATTTCGTCGGGGCGAACGGCCTCTTTGAGCTTTTTGAGCTCATTCATCATGTCGTCGTCGATCTGCAACCGACCGGCGGTATCGACGATGACGACCTTGTCGCGCGCCTTCTTGGCCTCCTCGATACCCTGCTTGGCGATCTTCACGACGTCCTTCGTCGTGCGATCGGCATGCACGGGAACGTCGAGCTGTTTCCCGAGCGTTTCCAGCTGATCGATGGCGGCCGGGCGATAGACGTCGGCCGCGACGAGACGGGTCCCGCGACCCTCGGCCTTGAGCTTCCGCGCGAGCTTGGCGGCGGTCGTAGTCTTGCCGGAGCCCTGCAGTCCCACCATGAGGACGACCGTCGGCGGGACGGACGACAAGCGCAGTCCCTCGCGCCGTTCGCCCAACATGGTCGTCAGTTCATCATGGACGATCTTGACGAGCTGCTGGGCCGGAGAGACCGTTTTGAGGGCCGTGATGCCCACGGCCTTTTTCTCGACCCGCTCCAGGAACTCCCGTGTGAGCGAGAAGCTCACGTCGGCCTCGAGCAGGACGCGCCGGACCTCGCGCATCCCGTCCTTGATGTCGGCCTCGGTCAGGACCCCCTTGCCCCGAAGCTTGGCGAAAGTGGCTTCGAGTTTCTCGCTCAGCTCATCGAACATAGCCGTTAAACGTATTCGCCGTTAGGATTTAAGACAATGATGGCCAGAGCCCAACGCAAAGAAGAGATCCTCAAGTCGGAGCTCCCGCCGACCTTGCCGTTAATGGCGCTTCGCTCGACGATCGTCTACCCACTGGGTACGATCGCCGTCCAGATGGGCGCGCCTGAGAACCTGGCGCTCCTCCGCGCCAACGAGGAGCCCGGACTCATTGTGGCGCTCGTGGTCGCGAGCGGGGAGCACGACGAGCCGATCGAGTCCAACCAATTTATCGGCCGCGTCGGCGTCGCCGCGCGCGTGCACGAGCGCATCAATCTGCCCGGCGACACCGTGCAGATCACGCTGCAGGGATTGCGCCGGATCGTCGTCGAAGAGATCCGACAGCTCGAGCCCTTCGTCGTCGCCGCGATCAAGCCGGCACGTGAGATCCCCGCCGAGCCGCGCGAGCTCGACGAGCTCGTCACGCGCATCGTCTCGGCCGCCGAGACGCTCGCGGATCTCGTCGATCGTATTCCCGACGAAGTCCCTGCTATTCTCAAAATGAACGTGTCCGATCCGGGACGATTCGCCGATCTGGCGTCGACGAATATGAACTTCAGGATCTCGGACAAAGATGAAGTGTTGCAGCGACTCGATGTCGGACAACGCCTCAGATTCATCCTGACCCGCCTCGAGCGCGAGGTCGCGCGCGCGCGCGTCATGGAGGACGTGAAGCGTCAGACCGAGATCAAGATCGAGCAGCACCAGCGCGAGTTTTATCTCCGTCAACAACTCCGCGCCATCCAGTCCGAGCTCGGCGAAGCCGATCCCGCCGAGAAAGACACGGTCGACATGCTGCGCCGCATCGATGAAGCGCAGCTTCCCGAGAAGGTTGGCCAGGAAGCCAGACGCGAGACCGAGCGCATGCGGATGCTGTCACCCGCGTCGAGCGAGTATCAGGTCATTCGCACGTATCTCGACTGGATTCTGGGACTGCCTTGGCACAAGCGATCCGGCGATGAAGAGATCGCGTTGACCAAGGTCGAAGCGGCGCTCGATGGCCGGCACTACGGCCTCAATGAAGCCAAAGAGCGCATCATCGAATACCTGGCGGTCAAAAAGCTGCGTGGCGGCGATCCTCACGGACCCATTCTCTGCTTCGTCGGACCACCAGGAACCGGTAAGACGTCGCTGGGCGAGGCAATCGCCGCCGCGATAGGCCGAGAGTTTTATCGCATCTCAGTCGGCGGCGTGCGAGACGAGGCCGAGATTCGAGGGCATCGGCGCACGTATGTCGGCTCTATGCCTGGGCTACTCCTGCAGGCCCTCCGACGAGTGGCGGTGCGCGATCCCGTCTTGATGATCGACGAGATCGACAAGATGACTGGCGGTGGCCCGTCCGGTGATCCGACCGCGGCAATGTTGGAAGTGCTCGACCCCGCCCAAAACAACGCGTTCGTCGATCACTATCTCAACCTGCCATTCGATCTCTCGTCGTGCCTCTTTATCTGCACCGCGAATAACCTCTTCGACATTCCGGCGCCGCTGCGAGACCGTATGGAGGTCATTCGCATCGCCGGGTATACCGTCGAAGAGAAAGTGGAGATCGCCTGGCGCTACATGATGCCTCGTCTCCTCGAGGAGCACGGCATCACCGCCCAGGACCTGCAGTTCACCGACGAAGTGCTCGCGTACATATCCAGCAGGTACTCGAGAGAAGCTGGATTGCGAAATTTCGAGCGCAACCTGGCCGCCATCATGCGCCGCCGCGCCCGCAAGAAGGCCGAGGGCGAAGAAGGCGCGTGGATCATCGACGTTGCCAAGGTCGAGGAGATCCTCGGCGTGCCGAGGTACGCGGCCGAGGAGGCGGAGAAGGAGCCGGAGATCGGAGCCGTGACCGGCCTGGCGTGGACGTCGACCGGCGGCGACCTCATGTCGATCGAGGCCCTGAGAATGCCGGGCACCGGCCGCCTGACCGTGACCGGCCAACTGGGCGATGTCATGCGTGAATCCGTGGACGCCGCCTACTCGTACGTGAGATCACGGGCCTCGGCGCTCGGTGTCGAGGACAAGGAATTCAAAGAGACGGATTTGCATATCCACTTCCCTGCCGGAGCCATCCCCAAGGACGGTCCGAGCGCCGGTCTCGCCGTGACGCTGGCGATCGCGAGCGTCCTGTCGCGTCGGGCGGTACGGCGCGATATGGCCATGACGGGTGAGGTGACCCTGCGCGGAAAAGCGCTGGAGATCGGCGGCGTGAAGGAAAAGGTGCTGGCCGCATATCGCGCCGGCCTTCGCGAGGTGATCCTGCCAAAGGGGAATGAAAAGGACCTGCGCGACGTGCCGCCCGAGGTGCGGAGCAACATGACGTTCACGTTCGTCTCCAGCATGGATGAGGTGCTGCGCCTCGCGCTGTTGCCCACGGCGAGCACGGTGTTGGCGGACCAGCCCGCCCAGCGTCTGCCGGAGATCCCGGCCGCCACCGCGACGGACGGGACGCGGGTGAAGGCGACGACGCCGGCCTTGTAGTGACCCAGAACGCCTGGCTGCAGTTCGCGGTCCAGGTCGCGATCGGAACCATCGCGGGTGGTTTCTCGGATACCGTCGCGGTCTGGATGCTCTTCCGGCCGCGACGGAAATTTTTGGGGTTCCAGGGCGCGATTCCAAAGAATCAGGCGCGCCTCGCGACGAGTATCGGGCGCACCGTCGGCGAACGGCTGCTGACCCCCCACGATCTCCTCGAGCAGATCAAGCAATCGGGGTTGAAGGACGCACTCGACGAGCGGCTGACGGCGCTGCTCACGGAGTTGCTCGAGACCGAGCGCGGGCCGCTCCGCGACATGGTCTCCGAGTCATCGCTTCCGCACGTCGAAGCGACCTTGAGCGAGGCCGCCGATGCCATCGCGGGCCGCATCGCCTCGCATCTGAGCACACCACAGTTCGCGCAGCAAGCCCGCCGACTAGTCGGCCGGGCGCGCGCGGAGCTCGATCAGCGACCCGTGAGCCAGCTGTTGACGGACGAGCGGCGACGCGAGTTGGCCCAGCGCACCGCGGCGTGGGCCGAGGAGTTCGCGGCCTCGCCTGACCTGGAATCGCTCGTGCGGGCCCAATTGGCGCAACATCTCGGAACGCTGCTCGCCTCGGACACTCCGGTCATGGAGCGTGTGCCGCCGGCAGTGGTGCGCACGGTCGAGGGGGCCGTCGCCGCGTATCTCCCTATGGCGGTCTCCGGCGTCGGCACCATGCTGCAGCATCCCGCCGCGCGCGAACGGATGCGGACCGCCCTGCACCAGCTCTTTCAGCGCTTCGTCGACGATCTCCAATTCCACGAACGCGTCATTGCGCGACTCGTCGTCACCGAGCGCACGTTCGACAAGGTCCTCGATTCGATCGAGCGCGATGGCGTGGAG
>DASRDS010000207.1:0-15056 GCA_035652495.1 Gemmatimonadaceae bacterium | reverse complement strand
ATTCGGGATGATCTTTCTGGCCGCGATGCTCCAACTGGGCGCGCAGTGGGATGCCGGTGCGGCGGACTGCAAGTCACACCGCGCGCCGCCGATCGAAGTCCACGCGTATAACCCGCAGACCTACATCCTGCGTGAGAACCTCTGCGCCACGTTCGAGGCGCCGTTCATGTACCTCTTGATCGGATCGACGCGCGCGCTCTTGATCGACGACGGCGATGTCGCGGATCCCAAGGCGATGCCGATCGCGCAAACGGTCCTCGGCCTCCTCCCGCCGAACCTCCCGCTCCTCGTCGTGCATACGCATCGGCATCTGGACCACCGCGCGGCGGACCCGCAGTTCTCCGGTCGCCCGAACGTCCAGGTCGTGGGCTACGACCTGGAAAGCGTCAAGCGATTCTACGGCTTCAGCGCGTGGCCGGACGGGATCGACACGCTGGATCTCGGTGGCCGAACCGTCGACGTCCTGCCGACGCCGGGCCATAATGAGACCCATGTCGCGTTTTACGACCGCAACACCGCATTGTTCTTCACCGGCGACTTCCTGATGCCGGGCCGCCTCTTGATCGACGACGCCACCGCAGACCGCGCCAGCGCCCGCCGCGTCGCCGCCTTCATCGCGACGCGCCCCGTCACCGCGGTCCTTGGCGGCCACATCGAGCTCGACTCGGCGGGTCACACGTTCGACTTTTACTCGAATTATCACCCGCATGAGCGCGCCCTGGAGATGACAAAGGCCGACCTCCTCGCGCTCCCGGCCGCGCTCGACCGGTTCAACGGGTTTTACGCCAAGAGCGGGTCCTTCATCATGATCGACCAGATGCGCGTGCTCATCGCCGAGGCGCTGGGTGCGCTCATCGTACTGGTCGTGCTCATCTTCGCGATAGTAAAATATTTCCGTGGACGTCGAACGTGAGGGTTGGGTATCGACCGGCCCAGTGGTCGATCCAGCGTTACTCGACACGGTTATCGCCGAATTGCCAACCGTGCAAGACGCGGCCGGGGCACGCAACATCTTGTCAGAAAGCGGCGGAGTGCGCGCGCTTGCCCGTGCGCCAGCCGTGCGGTCGTTGGCAGAAAGCGTCCTGAGCTCGGCGTGCTTCGTCGTACGGGGTATTTTCTTCGACAAGACGCCGACCTCCAACTGGAAGGTCATGTGGCATCAGGATCTGAGCATTGCGGTGCGTGAACGCCGGGATGCACCAGGGTTCGGACCCTGGAGCGAGAAGGCGGGCGTGACCCACGTTCAACCCCCAGCCGAATTGCTCGGCCGCATGCTCGCCGTACGGGTGCATCTCGATGATTGCACGGAAGAGAACGGACCCGTTCGCGTGTTACCGGGCACACATCGCGAGGGGCGTCTAACCGCGCAGACAATAGAGCACTTCAAGGCGACGATACAGGCCGTCACGTGCACTGTGCCTCGTGGCGGCCTGCTCGCGTTTCGCCCGCTGTTGCTTCATGCCTCGTCGCCGGCGCTACATCCCATGCACCGACGGGTCGTGCATTTCGAATTTGCCGCTGAGCCCTAGCCATGGGGGTTGGCATGGCACGGGAAGTGGTAGCGACGGAGTTAAGTACAGCCCTTCGCCGTCGCTGACTTAAGCACGTTCACGCGCCCGAAGTTATATGAAGGATCGGGCCGCTTGCCGGTCACCTCGTCGGCGTTCTTCAGGATGCATTGCTCGAGCGCCGATGGAGTGAGTGTGCTCGTGGCGTGCCCCTTGATGACCGCCGCCTCGCCGGCGACGAGTGGGGAGGCGAAGCTGGTGCCGGCGCCGATCAGGTACTGGTTCTCTTGGCCCGGGCAGAGTGATGTGGCCGAGCTGCAGGCGCCGATGACGAGGTCGGAGTCGAGGGAGGCCTGTGGGACGTTATCTGGGCCCGTGTTGCCGCCGGGGGCGAAGACGCCGACGCCGGCTGAGCCGAAGTTCGAGTAGACGGCGATGCTGTCGTAGTCGTGGAACGTGCCGGTGTAGACAGGGCCGGTCGCGCCGACTGAGAGGACGTGTGGGGTCATGCCTGGCCATTCCAGGCTGTCGACGTAGCTGCCGGTCGGCGCCGTCGCCGTATTGAAGTTGATCGCTTCGTTGCCGGAGGCCGCGACAATGAGGGTGCCGCGCGTCGTCGCATACTGGACGAGCAGCTCGAGCAGGGTCGCGGCATCGAAGTCGCCGCTGGCCGTGCGCGAGAAGTAGCCGCCGATGCTCAAGTTGATCACGTCGGCGTTGAGATCGGCGGCGTAAGCGATCGCGTTCAGCAGGGAGAAGAACGAGCCGCTGCCGCTGTCATCGAGAATGCGGACCATCGTGACCGTGGCCTGGGGCGCGGTGCCCGCGATCACGACCGAGTTCGTGGTGACGATGGAGCTGACGAATGTGCCGTGCCCGACGACGTCGTGGCTGAAGGGCAGAGGGTTGAGTTCGAGCGTATCCTCTGGGGCATACGCGAACGAGATGCTGTTGGCGATGTCGACTTTGCCGACGAGCTCCTGCTGCAGCGTGTCGATGCCGCTATCGAGGACATAGACGTGTTGCCCGGCGCCCTGCGTCGTGACCTTCCACGCGCTGTCGGCGTGCGTCACGTGCAGGTTCCATTGCAGCGAGACCGCGGCCGCGGTGGTCGGATCGCCTAGCGCGCGCACGGGCCGGCCGCTGGCGAGCTTGACGATGCGTGGCGTTGACGCTGGCCGCAGCTTGAAGACGTAGTCGGGCATGACCGCGCGAGCCGCGCCGCTCGACACGAGCGCGGTTGCTGCCGTCGGAGACAGGCCCCTCACGAGTGCGAGACCGAACTGGCTCTGCACGTGCAGGATCTGTCCGCCCGCATTGTGAATCGCGGCCGAAAGTGTCGGGGATGGCGACCCGGCGCTCCCAAACTCCACGATGTAACGTTGAGCGGCCGGAAGCGGCGTCGTGGGACGCGCGTGAGACGTGCCGGTGACGGAGGCCTCTCGGCAGGCCACAGCGACCCCCAAGGCCACGCACGCGAGGCGAAGAGCAGCGGATCGAGACATTGCACGCGAACATGCCTCCGCGCACAAAAGGCGTCAACTCCTCGCGCGAACGCGTCCCCGTGCTACATTGTCGGGCGTGCGCCCTTTTCACGCTGCCACCGCCCTCTTTGCCGCCGCCCTCCTCGCGGCCTGCGGCTCCTCCTCGCCGCCGCCGCCGAGTTTCTCGGTGGCGCGCCACCTGGACTCGATCGCGGTGTCCTCGGCGACCGCCCACGATTTAGGACGCGATGCCTACATGACATTCGCGATCGCGGTGCTCGGCGAGGGCACGTCAGCGTCGACGGTCTCGTTGTCCGTCAACGGCGCCACGCAATCGTACCAGGGCGTCGCCCTGGAGATCGTGGAGCAGACGGGCGGTCCCAATCCGGTGCCGAGCGACTCGCTCTTCGTCCTCAGCCTATGGACGAGCCCGGATGCCGCCTCATTCCTCACGGTCGAAGCATTCGCTCCGGACACGATCGACAACATGGCGGACACTGAGGACTCGGTGACGAACGCGAACGTGGTGTTCAGCAACACCACGCCAGTCGTCTCCGTCGCGCCCTTTACCTCCAAGGGCCACTGCCACGCCCTGACCTCGATCATCACGGCGTCGTATTTACTAAACGGCACGACCTGCCAGAGCGGCACGATATCTGGCTCGTTCCAATTCCAGGTCACCGCCCAGAGCACGGCACCGGCGAATTCCTTCGTCCTCGGCAACACGACGCTGCCGGCCGTCCGGATCGTCCTGCCTGCCGGCGACGGCGGACAACAGCGCTTGCGTGGCTCGCTATCGAGGTTGATAGGGCACTAATCACGGTCTGGCATCGGAGCGAAAGAGAAGATCCGCATCTTTCACGGTTACGACGTCCTCATACCGGTCGACCCGCTGCCCTCGCGCAATCAGCGTAAGGCTCTGTCCGTCCGTGGGAACGGCCGTGTCACGGCCGGACGTTGCGGTTCCGACGCGTCGGAGGCGCGCACCGCGAAACCTGTTGCCGGATAAGTACTTTCTTTCCAGCGGGGTACGGCACGGTTCGTTCATGTGCCGGGTGACATGGACATCGTCCGGGAGCTCCGACACGCCGCGCGCCGGCTCGCGCGAACGCCCAGCTTCACGCTGATCTCGCTGACCACGCTGTCGCTCGCGATCGGTGCCACGACCGCCGTCTTCAGTTTGGTCAACGGCGTGCTCCTTCAACCGCTCGATTTCGCCCGACCGGATCGACTGGTCTATCTGCACGACTTCTCGTCGACCGATGAGAACAGGGCCATTTCTCCCCGGGATCTGCTCGACTATCGCACCCAGACCCACAGCTTTACCGACGTCGTCGCGATCGAGGGAGATCTCAGCCTCAGTCTCGTTCGACCCTCCGCGCCCGCGCTGCGCCTGAGCGCCGCCCGCGTTGGCGCCACGTTCTTCTCCATCCTCGGCGTGAAGGCGCAGCTCGGTCGGACCTTTGTCGCCGGCGAGGATGTCGGAAACGCTCCCAAAGTCGTGGTCCTGTCGGATGGGGCGTGGAAGCACTACTTCGCGGGCGACTCGGGTGTGGTTGGTCGACCGATCACGCTGAATGATGCGGTCTACACGGTGATCGGCGTCGCCCCCCATTTTCTGACATACCCCGGCAATCCCGAGCTCTGGTATCCCGCCGTCTGGAGCAATGCGAGGTTGAGCGATGCCGGGCGGGACGTGCACAGCGTCTACGGAATTGCACGCCTGCGTGACGGCGTGACACTCTCCGCGGCCAACCGCGATCTCGCGCTCGTCGCGCACCGAATCGCAAGCGACTTTCCCAAGGCCGACGCCGGCGTGGGTGCGACAGCGGTGCCGCTCCGCACGCACATCCTCGGCGATACCGAACGCTCACTGTGGGCGATGTTCGGGGCCGTCGCGTTCGTCCTCCTGATCGCCTGCGCCAATGTCGCGAATCTGCTCTTGGTGCGGGCCACATCACGCGCGTCCGAGGTTGCGCTCCGGACCGCGCTGGGCGCTGACCGCATTCAGCTCGTGCGACAGTTCCTGACCGAGAGCGCCTTGCTGGCGTTCACGAGCGCCGCGTTGGGTACCGTCATGGCCACGCTCGCCGTCCATGCGGCCGTCACATCGACCGTCATGGGTGTGCCGCGTCTCCAGGACGTCACCATCGATGTCCGCGTGCTTGGCTTCGCCGTCGTATTGGCTGTCGGTTCAGGACTCGCCTTCGGCGTGGTGCCCGCCGTGAGCGCATCGGGATGGGACGTCGGCCGGCTGTTGCGCTCCGGGACGCGTGGTGCCACGCCCGGGCGCGCCGGCACCCGTTCTGTGCTCGTCCTCGCCGAGCTCGCGCTCGGAACCGTGCTGCTGGTTGGGGCGGGGCTGCTCATCCGAAGCTTCGAGCGGTTGACGCACGTCGACCCCGGATTCCGTCCGGATCATCTCGTGGTCTTCGATGCGGACCTGAGTAGCAAGAAGTACAACGATGACGCGACCGTGAACGCGTTCACCGACGAGGTGGTCGGTCAGCTTTCCGCCATCCCCGGCGTGAGGAACGTGGCCGTCGCCGCGAACCGTCCGTTCGATCCCGAGCCGTTATTCGCCGGGTCGACGGATTTCGCCATCGACGGTGCGCCCACACCGGCTCCCGGAACGGCGCCCGAGTCTCGGGTACTGCCGGTCTCTCCTTCATTCTTCCAGACCATGGGGCTGACCCTGGAGCGTGGACGAGGCTTTACCGAGAGCGACAATCGCCCCGACGCGGCTCCGGTCTTGGTCATCACCGAGGCGCTCGCCCGGCGGTATTTCCCCGGCCAAGATCCGATCGGGAAGCGCCTGACGTTCAATTTCGGCGCGCACCCTCGCGGCGAAATCGTGGGCATCGTGCGCGACGTGCGCTTCGACTCGGTCACGACCACGCCGGAGCCGGCGACATTCTTCCCGTTCCATCACGTACCGGTTGGAGCGACGTTCCTGGTTCGAACGGCCGTCGATCCGGCCAGTCTCGTGAACGATGTCCGACGGGTCGTGGCCGCGGCGGACCCGAGTGTTCCGGCCTACGAGATCGGGACCATGAACGACGCCATGGGTGCATCGCTCGCGCGTTGGCGCTTCTACACCGCCTTGTTGACCGGATTCGCGGCGGTGGCGCTTCTCCTCGCGACGCTCGGCGTGTACGGCACGATCTCGTACGCGGTGAGTCAGGAAACGCGAGACTTTGGCATCCGCATCGCGTTAGGTGCGCGCTCGCGCGACGTCCGTCAACTCGTCATAAGCCGCGGCGTGTCGTTGATCGTACCCGGTCTGGCCGTCGGCATACTCGGCGCGCTCTTCCTGACCCGTCTCATCAGTGGCCTGTTGTTCGGAGTCGAGCCACTCGACCCGCTGACCTTCACCTGCGTCTGTTTGGCGTTCGCCGTCGTTGGCGGGATCGCGTCGTGGATCCCCGCTCGTCGAGCCGCACGCGTGGACCCTATCATCGCGATGCGGAGCGAGTGACAGCCGCAAAAACATATAGGAGCTCGCGCGCACGGTATTCCGCCGGGATGGGGTCGGCGGCGCAGCGCAGAAAGCGGAGGCGAGAACCGTAGCGATTGTTCGTGATTTTGCCCCAAAATCTGCCACAGGGCCTCGGAAATCACTTTAGCCAATCGCCTAACTCTATACCCGGGACGAGACTCGAACTCGTAAGACCCGAAGGTCGGGGGATTTTGAGTCCCCTGCGTCTACCAATTCCGCCACCCGGGCGCGGTTGCGTCGCAACGCCTTAGCCGCATCGCCCTCGCGGGGCGGACGAGGAATGTAACGCTTATCTCGGGCCCGTGCACACGTGATGGTGGGAGGCGGTTCTTTTCTGGTGACGCAGACCGCCTCAGCGGGCCGTGGCGAATAGGCCGATCGGGACAGCGCGCCAGCCGTGCCAGAGGTGGGCGGTGGTGGCGGTGTCGCGGAGGAGGAGTTGGCTCGAGAGCCCGCCGTCAAGGGCGACGGCGCGGGTGCAGCCGAGGGAGCGCATGATCTCGGCCATCTCGGGAATGGTGGGACCCATGGCGCCGGGGAGGACGAAGTCGTAGCGCGTTAGGGCTATGACGACGACGCCGTCAGGGCTCAGACCGATCGCGAGACGGCCGTCGCGGTGTGCGAGGTCGATTGGCGAGGAAGACGCGGTGAGAGCGGCTGGAAGATCGCCGTGGTCGTGGAGAAGGGTGGGGTAGGATTGGATGGCCTCCTCGGCGATGCCGCTGTCGCGGACAGGCGGCAACGCATCCGCTTCGACGAGTCGCACACGTCCATCACGGCCGAAGATGACGGCCGTTGAGAGTGGGCCTACGCCTGGCGGGCGCGCCTCAATGCCCTCGTGCACGATCCAACCCCACGGCGCGGCGCCCGTGAACTGGCCTGCATTGAGGGCCAACGCGGCCGTGGACGGCGCGTGGTCGACCGTCCACAGTGGCGTTGTCCCGCCCGGGCTGATGGCGGCCGCGAGACTGAACCGATAGTGAGACGGGTCGATGCGCACGACGATGAGCTGCATGTCATGCGCACGCGACACGGCCCATTCGAGTCCCCGCGCGGCATGATGCCACTCGAGTGGGCGCGTCGCCTTCGTGCGATGGTCCGAGACGAACGCCAGCGTCGCCGACAGCGCGACGATGCGCCGCCAGGTCGCGGGCATTACAGCTGGGACATCGGCTTCGGCATGCCGCCTACGTTATAGTCGCGCTGGAGCAGCGCGTACAACTGGGGCTTCTTGGCATCCAGAGCCGAGCGCTCCTCGGGCGTGTAACCGATCACCGAGCGACTGGGATCGCTGTACGTCCACAACACGTACGCCGCGACCTTTTCGCGCACAGCGGCATACTCGGCGACCGAGAACCCGCCCGCTTTCGCCCCCACGGTATCCTGGCGCGCTTGCACGGCGTTCAACATCTCGAAGAATCCTCCCTCGCCGTGCGCTCTATTGTTGTTGCACTTCACGTGCAAAGGCTCGGTTGGCATGTTCTGGAACCATTTCTGCATGTCCGCGACCGCCTTCTGATCACCGGTCATGACCCGCTGCTGGATCTTCTGGCCGTACACCGAGTCGGCCTTCTTCATCGAGTCGCACCGCGGAATCAGGTCGCGTGCGGCATATGTCTGTCCAATCGGGTCGTTCGCGTGCTGCGCTTCCTGGCGATCCCGCTCGGCCCGTTCTGCCTGGAATCCCGTGATGAAGCGATCGACGACGTCGGAGCTGATCGCAACGGACACCTTGCCGGTCGGTGTCCCGGTCGTCGTGGACGACGAGGAGGACGTGACCTTGTCTTTGACTTTCTTTACCAGGCCGCCGAACTGCGCGGTCGCCAGTTGCGGCACCACGAGCGTGGCCACAAGGAGGGAGAGACGTGTCATACCGTGGAGACGCAGGCGGAACGGATTCTTTCTCACATGTGAGAGTCGTTGGGCGTGACCCACGTCTTGAGGGACGTGATGTCCTCATTGCCCATCTCGTATCCGGAGATTCACACATGCGTTGTTGTACCGCACTTGCCCTGATGCTCGGTCTCGCACCCGCGGCCGGCGCGCAAAACGCCTTCGAGGGCGTCGTGACCTATAAGATGAATTCCGACAAAGGCACGCTCATGACGACCATGACCTACACGGCCAAGGGGAACAAGGTCTTCTGGCAGTCGGCCGATGCCAACGACCCGTCGAAGTCCGCCGGGATCATCCTCGACGGCGATGCGCATACCATGACGATGATCATTCCCCAACAGCAGATGTACATCGTCCAGCCGTTCAACGAGAAGATGGCCGTGCCGGACTCGATGCGGTCAGGCAGCTGGAAGCTGAACAAGATCGGCTCCGAGACGGTCGCCGGCGTCTCGTGCGACGACTACCAGGTCGTCGATCCGCAGGGCAAGCCGGATGAGAAGATTTGCGCCGCCCACGGGCTCGGCAACTTTACCATGGGTGGGACCATGGATAAGAGTGCCCGAAATCAGTGGGCCAGCCATCTGTCCGGCATGACCTCAGCCATGGCCGGCGGCTTCTTCCCGCTCAAGGCCGTGCGCGCCGACGGCTCGACGGAAATGGAAGCCGTGAAAGTCGAGAAGTCTTCGGTCAGCGACGCCACGTTCGCACCGCCGGCCGGCTACAAGGCGATGTCCGTACCCGCGGGCGCGCGACATTAGAAGGTAGCCGCATACGATTGGCCTCAGCGCAAGGGAGTCGATCCACAGTGGCTCATTTGCGCTGAGTCGCATCGTTTTACCCGCGGGAGTACTGCCCAGCTAGAGCTCAGTTGGGGAACTTCGAGATCGTCTTTCCGTTCTCGTCGAGGAACTCCAGGGACGCGGTGTTGGCCGAGTCGACCTGCATCCGAATGCGCGGCTTGCCATTCCGGTCCATGAGAAGCACGGCCGCATCGTCACGCAGCGTCCGGCCGACGAACACCCGGCGCGTGAGGCGCCCGACCTCCGTGTTGTGCGCCTTGATGAGCGTATCCATCGCCGCCTTCTTTCCCGCGCCGTCGGGCATCGACGACACCCGTACGAGCTGTCGCGCGAACTCGGCGCTGATCGGCGTATTCGGCGAGTCCCAGACCTCGAGCGCCGACTCCTTCCGGTCGCCCTCCTGACTGTGGCTCATGCCGATGGCTTCGTTCTGCCGATAGTTGTCGAACCGGATCGTCGATTCCGCAATGTGCGTGCTGTCCTGCGACTTGCCTTCCCAGGTGAAGCCGCCGTCCTCATCTCCCTCGTCGTTGAACAAGATCATCCCGGCCCCACCACGCTTCCCGTCGCGAAATTTGAGATCGACGCCGGCGACGGTGCCGCCAGGCATCCGATCCGTGTTCGCGATCACCAGACGCAGTTTGCCGTCCTTTTCCCGGATGTTGATGCGCTCGGCATCGATCTCAGTGAACTTCGCCGGACCGCTCGGGCCTTTCGCGGCGACGAAGATCAGGACGCCGAAGAGCAGGGTCGAGCAGCAGGTGTAGGCCTTCAGTAGACGGATCTCGCGCTGGATCTTGCCATCCATGGTCGACTCTCCCGTGATTTGTCCGGACAAAATAACGGGGTCAGCCGCCCAAACGGAACCGTGGGCCCGGACGGTGAATATCAGGTCGTTCCGATCATCGGTTCCGCCGGCCCACGCGTCACCCCATCGATCTGGCGAATCGCTCCGAGATGGTAGGCCAAATGCGCGATGCTCCCGATCATGCCATTGAGCGCGACATCATCCACGTCGCGCGGCTGGCGCATGGCCTCGAGCCATCGGTGCGCCTCATCGCGCAGATCGGCCCGCAGCTTCGCCCACTCGGCGTCCGACACGTGCGTCGTGCGCCACGCCGCGTTCCAATCCGCGGTCGCGAACGGGTTGGGCTCGCCGTTGGCCCACCGGTTCATGAGCGACAGGCCGTAGCGTACGTGATCGACGTGGGCGGCGATCTTGGGGGACGCGGCCGACGCGGACAGGCGATCGAGCGACTGCAACAGTCCCGGGTCGCCACGGTTCAGCATGTACGCGCCCGACTTTGGCGCGCCGTCGACCAGCTCGGAGAACAGCGTGGTCAAAGCGTGGCTCAGCTCGCGAGTGTTCATCATGCTGGAAAGTAGCATGACCGAGTCGCTCGCCGACATCCTGCTCGGGATCCTGGATGACGTCGTTCGCGAGAGACATCCCGAGGGGCGGGCGCTGCAGGCACAAGGGCAGTGGTTTCAGTTGCTCGCGCTGGCCGAGCAGTATGAGGCGCACCGCGCGCGGCGGAGCGCGCCTCAGGCGAGTGGGACGTTCGAGCGTGTGATCAAAGAGGCGAAGGAGCGTGGTGTGCCGCGCGACGTCGTCGAGTCGTGTGTGGCGGCATTGCGCATCGTGCCGGTGATTACGGCGCACCCGACCGAGGCTCGGCGGGTGACCGTGCTGGAGAAGCACCGACGCATCTATGGTTATCTCGAGGGCCTCGCGGACCGGGATGCGCTGCGGAACGAGATCGAGCTGCTGTGGCTGACCGGCGAGCTGCGACTCTCGAAGCCGACCGTGGAGCAGGAGATCGCGTGGGGGTTGTATTTTTTCAGCGAGACGCTGTTCGATACGGTGTCACCGCTGCAGGACACGTTGATCGCGGCGGTGAGAGCATATTATCCCGAGATCAATCCCGACGTCTCCGGGCTCATTGAGTTCGGGTCGTGGATCGGCGGGGATCGCGACGGCAATCCGTATGTGACGCCCGATGTCACGCGTCATGCCGTGCGCGAGAATCGGTTGGCCAGTTTGCGGCGCTATGAGCGACGACTGACGAGCCTGCGCGCGGAATTGAGTATTTCGCAGGATGCGCTTGCCACACCGCTCTGGTTTCAACGCGCGGTCATCAAAGCGCTGGCCGAGAGTGGCGACGCGGCGCAGATCGCGAAGCGGAACCCGGGCGAGCTATTCCGTCAGTACCTCTCGGTGATGCTGCGCCGCTTGGCCGCGACGATCGATCATACCGAGGTTGGTTGGTCCACGATGGCGACGCCTCGGTATGACGGATCCGAGGACCTCGTGCGCGACTTGCAAACGCTGGAGCGCGCGCTCGACGAATCACACGCCGCGTGCCTGAGCAGAGCCTACATCACGCCGGTGCGTCGCGAAGTCGAAGTCTTTCGCTTCTCGACCGCGCGCCTCGATGTTCGAGAGCATGCGATGCGCTTGGGTGAGCCCGCGGCCGGCGAGATCTTTCGCGTGATCGCCGAAGATCGCCCGGCCTTCGGCAACTTTATCATCTCCGGCACGAGCCGCGCCGAGGATGTGTTGCGGGCGTATGAGCTCGCGCGAGACGCCGGGTTGTACGCGGATCCCGCGGGCGTCGAGCGGTGTACGTTGCCCATAGTCCCGCTCTTCGAGACGATCGCCGACTTGCGAGCCGCGCCGGGCATCATGCGCGAGGTGCTCGCGGTGCCCGTCGTGCGGCGCAGTCTCCGCGGTCGGACGCAGGAAGTCATGATCGGGTACTCGGACTCGAACAAGGACGGCGGGTTTCTGACCGCGAACTGGGAGCTCAGTAAGGCGCAGTCCAAGCTCACGCGTGTGGGATCGGAGGCGGGTGTGCCGATCTCGTTCTTTCATGGCCGTGGCGGATCAGTGGGGCGCGGCGGGGCGCCGACCGGTCGGGCCATCGCCGCACAACCGGTCGGGTCCATCGTCGGGACCATGCGGCTGACGGAGCAGGGCGAGGTCGTCTCGTACAAGTACGGTACGCGCGACGCGGCGTTGTATCAGCTGGAGCTGCTGTCAGCGAGTGTTCTGGCGCACACCTTGGGACACGGCAGCGAGGAACCCAGTCCCGAGTTCGCCGAAGCCATGGAAGCGCTATCGGGTGCCGCGTTCGCCGCGTATCGCGGACTCGTCGAGCATGCATCGTTTTTTGCGTATTACAGCGCCGCCTCTCCTCTCGAGGAGCTGGCTGCGCTCAACCTCGGATCGCGTCCCGCGCGGCGATCGAGTGCGCGCGCGTTGGCTGATCTGAGAGCCATACCATGGGTCTTCGCGTGGACACAAAATCGTCATTGTGTTCCAGGGTGGTATGGCATTGGGAGCGCAATCGAGTCCTTCACTCGCATTCGCGGCCCGAGGGGTGAGGCGATCCTCGCGAGAATGTTCGCCGAGTTTCCATTGTTCCAGTTGATCATGGATGAAGCCGAGAAAACGTTGTTGCAGGTCGACCGGTCGCTCATGCGCGCATATGCGGATCTTGTCGCAACGACTGAGGATCGCGACGCGATTCTGGCGTTGATCGAGGCGGAGTTGGAGAGGACGAGCGACTGCGTGTTGCGATTGACGGGAGAGACGAGGATCGCCGAGCGATTCCCGCAGTACCACGCGCGTATGGCATCTCGTCGCGCCATGCTCGACCGCGTAGGTCACGAGCAGATCGAGTTACTGCGTCAGGTTCGAGATCCAGCCGCCGATCCGGATCAGAAAAAGGCGTCGATGTCCGAGCTCCTGTTCTCGATCAACTGCCTGGCGGCGGGTTTCGGGACGACGGGCTAAGCCAGTACCGGCCAGAAGTGATAGCTGTTCGCCCAATATTGATCGGGTGGAACGTACATCACATAGCGAGCGCTCAAGGTCTGCTGGCCGTTGGGTGTCCCGGCAATAAACGATCGGAGATCCCCGGGGTTGATCAGCGGGCCGGCGCCGGCCGGCGGCGTGGTGCCGAAGTGACGGGTCAATCCGAATGCCGTGAAATACGTCCAGGCATTCGGGATGTAGGACAGCATCGAGAGCGAGCTAAAGATGTAGTACGATCCCGGCACCGTCTGACCGCCGCTCAGTCGATATTGAAACCCGTACACGGGAAAATCATTGAGCGAAAACGGCGCCCCGGTGAAGATCTGCGGGGCGGCGACGAAGATGGTCTGCGAGAAGTACTGCGCGATCGACGGATAGTCCGTGAATCCCAGGATCCAGGTGCGCTGGAGGTCCCAGATCACCCCGTTCTCGACCCACAGCTCATAGTTGGTCGGATTCCACGGCCCGTGGTAGCGCTGGATCAGCAGGTCACGCTTCGGCTTTGCCACGGCGCCGACGGATGCCGAGGTGTGCTTCATCGAGGGCTTCGGTAGCAGAGCCAGGTAGTGCGATGCGCGGGCGATCATACCTGTACAACGGGATCAGGCGACAAAAGCTCTCAGCCGCCTGCTGACGCCGGGCTCCCGCTGTTACAGTTTGGCAGAGCGCCCTCAGACTTGATACATTGCTGCGCTCTTCGACCTGGAAACCCATGGCTCTCTCGATCGCCGTCCGCCGCGCCGAAATTACCGACACCCCACTTCTGGTCATTGCCTTGCCGCCGGATTCGCAGGTCCCGGCCGCGCTGACCGGACTCGACACCGCCCTTGCCGGCGCGCTCGACCGCACGTTGCGTCGCAAGGATTTCCGCGGCTCCCGCGACGAAACGCTTCATCTGTCCGGCGGCGCCTCTGGCCCACAGCGGGTGCTGCTGGTTGGACTGGGCAAAGGCGACCGAGTCATGGCCCTCCGCCGCGCGGCATCGCTCGCCGGCCGGAGAGCGCATGGGATGGGCGTGGGCTCCCTGACTTTCTTCGCCGGCGCACTGGGCGAGCGCGAAGTGGAACAGATCGCGATCGGTCTCCAACTCGGCTGCTGGGAGTACACCGACCTCAAGACCCAGCCGCCGGAAGAAGATCGCCGGGCGCCGCTGTCGTCGGTCACGATCCTTCTCGGCGACCCGCAGCTCCCGATCGCCGACGCCGAGCGCGCCGTGAACGCCGCGCGCGCGATCGGATCGGGCTACGACATCGCGCGCCGGGCCTCGATGATGCCGGGCAATCTCTGCACGCCAGATTATCTCGCCGATACGGCGCGAGAGATCGGCCAGCGCCACGGCCTCGAGGTCGTGGTCCTCGGCCGGAAGGAGATGGAAGCGCTCAACATGGGCTCGTTCCTCTGCGTCGCGCAGGGCACGACGCAGGATCCCAAGCTCATCGTTCTTCGGTATCGCGGAAGCGTCGAGACGGAGAAGCCCATCGCGCTCGTCGGCAAGGGTCTCTGCTTCGACAGCGGCGGCATCTCCATCAAGCCCGCGCAGGGCATGGAGTTCATGAAATTCGACATGTGCGGCGCGGCCGGCGTGCTCGGCGCCATGGAAGCTATCGCGGCGCTCAAGCTCAAGCTCAATGTCGTGGGTCTCATTGGCGCGACGACGAACATGCCATCGGGGGTCGCGGTCAAGCCGGGCGACGTCGTAAAAGCTGCGTCGGGCAAGTCGATCGAGGTGATCAATACGGACGCCGAAGGCCGCCTCGTGCTCGCCGACGTTCTTACGTATGCGAAACGTTACGAACCCGCCGCCATGGTCGACGCCGCGACGCTGACCGGTGCCGTCGTGATCGCGCTCGGCCACGCCGCGACAGGTGTGTTCGGCACGAGCCCCGACCTGGTCAACGAGCTTCTGGCCGCCGGCGAGCGCTCGGCCGAACGCGGATGGGCGATGCCACTGTGGGAGGAGTACCAGGAGCAGATAAAATCCGACGTGGCCGATCTCAAGAACACCGGCGGCCGGCCCGCCGGTGCCATTACCGCGGCCAAGTTCCTGGA
>DASRDS010000206.1:0-5836 GCA_035652495.1 Gemmatimonadaceae bacterium | reverse complement strand
GTGAGAGACACTGGCGCCTCTATTGCCGCGTCGCCGGCGGCAGTACCCGCATCACCTGCGGCGGGCTTGCTGGCATCGCCCCTGCTGTCGGATCGTCGCCTGCTCGTCGGATCAGTAGTCACGAGCAGTGCCGCGGACGTGCGGGTCCGCGATGCGAATGCGTCGATTCGCGCGCGCTTGCGCGCGGTCGTCGAGTCGACCTACCGCCACGACTTGGGGTGGACGGTCGGCGACAGTACGCATCGGTTCGGCGTTGCTCCGTGCGGCATCCGCGTCAGCAAGATCTGCATCCCGTTCGGTTTCCGATACATGCCCAGCTCAATGCCCTCGTACAGCGGCGTCGATCGCGATCGGGTGCGCGACGCCGAGTTCGGTGCCGCGATCGATAGCATTCGAGCGAGAGACGGCAAACCCTGAACGCCAATCACTGTCGCATGCTCACGACCTTTCTGCTGGCGCTCCTAGGCGTGTCCCAGCCGGCACGATATCACGTAGATGCCATATGGTTCGCGACCGAGCGCAATATCCCGCTGCACTATCTCGTGCTCCACGCGGACACGAGGTCTCACCGATGCCGCTGACATTGTCTGGGTGTTGAGGCCCCGCTACCCAAAGACCGGCAACGGCGTCGCTACGTTGGACGCGCAACGATAACGTCGACCTCGATCAACGCGCCGCGCCGCGCGGCGGGCAGCACCACTTCGAGTAACGTGTGCGCGGGCTTGTTCGGGTAGACGCTGAAAACTTGGTTGTATGCCGCCGAGTATCCGGCGTGGGCCGCTTCAGTCCCGATGTAGGCACGGACAAAGACCACGTCGCCGAGCGACACTTTCTGCGATTCGAGGAACGTCTGCAGGCTCGTGTAGAGACCGAGAGTCTGCGACTTCGAGTCGGCATGTGTCTCGAGGTCCGGGTCGAGCCATCCACTCACGTACAGCGTGTTCCCGACCCATACGGCTCCCGAGATATTGGGAAAGACACCCTGCGCCGTCGGGAGCGGAACGTCTTTTCGTGCTTGCGCCGATGCGGTCAATGGACTGGCCAGCGCGATGGCCAGCAGCGGAAGATGCTTGATCATGCGCATGTCACTCGGCGTGGAGTATCGCGATGGGATCGAGGCGCATGGCGCGCAGGGCGGGGATATAACTGGCGGCCAGGGCGACCGCGGTCAGCACGAGCGTGACGCCACCGAATGTGGGGAGATCAGTCGGCGACACGCCGTAGAGCAGTCCAGCCATGAGGTGCGAGACGATGAGCGCACCCACCAACCCCACGGCGGCGCCGGCCGCGGCCAACCCAAGTCCGCGCCGCAGCACCATCGTGAGGATATCGCCTTTCTGCACGCCGAGCGCGAGGCGGATGGCGAACTCGCGCTTTTGTTCGTTCACGATGAACGAGATGGTCCCGTAGATACCCAGTCCGGCGAGCAGCAAGGCCGTGGCCGCGAAAAACGCCACCATCTCCATCGAGAATCGCCGGATCGCAAGCGAGGTGGAAAGGACCTCGTCGAGGGTCTGTGCACGGAACACTGGCAGTTCCGGGTCAACGGACTGCACCTGCTGGCGAACGGCTTCGGGGATCGCGACCGGATCGAGACGTCCGCGCAGAAAGATGGCCACGCCTTTGAACGGATGCTGGTACACGCTGCGATAGAACAACGGCGTGACCGCGTTCGCCAACGATTCGGTGCGGGCATCGCCGATCACGCCGACGACGGTGGACCAGTCGGGGTTCACCTCCCCTCTCGTATTTCCATCGCTCGATACACCGAGATGGACGCGCTTGCCCACCGGATCTTCGCCGGGCCAGTAGGTACGCGCCGCGGCCTGGTTGATCACGACCACCTGCGGCGTACTCTCGATATCCTGGTCGTTGAACACGCGTCCGCGCACGAGCGGCATGCCCAAGAGATGAAAGTACTCGGGCGAGGCCAGCGGGCTCCCGACTACCGGAGCTTCGTTGGCCTTGGTCGTAAGGCCCTCACGAATCAACGCCAGCGGCGTCACCTCGCCGCGACTGTGTCCCAGCGGCAGAGCGCCCGCGTCGCTGAGCGCCGCTTCTTGCACGCCCGGAAGATTTCGCGCGCGGCGAAGGATCTCGCGCAGCAAGACTGTTTCCTGCGTGGCGGTCCGATAGACATCCTGCGCAGGATCGTTGGGCCCGGGCAGCCACGTCTGCACGGCCATTACGCGATCCGGATTGAAACCGGGCGACACGTTGAACAAGTCCCAGAAGCTGCGCAGCAGGAGACTCGCGGCGACCATGAGCACGAGGGATAGTGCCAGCTCTCCGATGACCAGCATCTGGCGGGCACGCGAACGTTCCTTGGAACCCTTGGTGCCACGCGATTCTTGCCGGAGCGTGCCGATCAAATCGCCGCGGCTCATAAGCCAGGCGGGAGCCAGCCCGAAGATGAGACCCGCGGCAACCGAGACAGTCACCGCGAACCCCAACACGCCCCACCCCACTCCGATATCGTTGAGATGTGGGAGGCTCTCCGGAACCAGTCGCAGCAGGAAGCGTTGGGCGGAGAAGAGAATGACAAACCCCGCCAGGCCGCCCAGTAAGAAGAGCAGCAGAATCTCGGTCAGCAGCTGCCGCATGAGGCGCGTGCGCTGCGCACCGAGCGCCAAGCGCACGGTGATCTCACGACTTCGCGCGCTAGCCCGGGCCAGCAAGAGATTCGCGACGTTGACGCAGCTGATGAGGAGCACCAACCCCACGGCGCTGAACAGCAGCACCAGCGATTGGTGAATGTTGGACACCACGCTTTCGCTCATTGGGATCAAACGCACGGCCCACGCGGCCTGCGTCGGATAGTCTCCCGCGTATTGCTTTTTCAGCGACGCCACCATCGCATTCACCCGCCCCTGTGCGGTGGCAACCGAGAGACCGGGTTTGAGGCGCGCGATGACCGCGCGGCGTAGACGCAGACTCCGCTGCGGTGGCGAAAACGGCAGACCCGCGTAGCCCGCGCCCAACCACAGCTCCACGTTCTGCTCATCGCTCGTGGACCCTTGATCGCGAAACCCGCGGGGCATGACGCCAATGATCTGATATGGATCGTTGTCCAACTGAATCGTCCTGCCGACAATGTGCGGATCGGCGCCGAACTCTCTCCTCCACACCCCGTCGCTGATCACGACCTCGAGGTTGTACCCGGGCGTGACGTCGCGCGGATCGAACGTATGCCCCAACTGCGCGCCGACGCCGAGGATCGCGAAGTAATTCGGCGTCACCGCCTTGAAACTGAGCCGCAGCGGGTGCGCCCCTCCCGTGAGATTCACGTTCGCGCCGTGCCCCGCGATCGCGACGGCCTCGAACATCCCGGAGCTCTCGAGGTCTCTCCACTCCGGAATCGAGATCCCGACATCCCGCGCGCCGACGCCGGGCAGGTCATCCTCGATGTGAACCAGCTCCGCCGGCCTCGGATAGGGCAACGGATGCAGCAGCGTCGCGTCCAGCACACTATAGATCGCCGTGGTGGCGCCGACGCCCAGCGCCATCGTCGCGATCGCAATGAAGGAGAATCCCGGAGATCTCAGGAGCACGCGAACCGCATACCGCACGTCGAAGAACAGATTCTCGGTCATGCGCGCACTATATCAATCGCCCGCGCGCCGCACAATTTTGCGATTTTTACCGATGACGTGAGCGGCGCTTATGCTTTCGACTTGAACATCGTCACGGCCAGGATAGCCGTCAGCACACTGATGGCCGCGCTGGCCAAAAGGGCGGCGCCGGCGGCGCTCGTGTAGGCGTGCCTCGCCGCCTCGAGCAACGCGGGTCCACTGCTCAACGCCTCGGCGGCCGCTCGTGCGGCGCCGAGTCCGCGCAAGGCCGTCTCGGTGGCGGCGGCGGGAATGCTCGCGGGCAGTGCCGCGGCCAGCGTGTGTCGATAGAGGAACGTCGCGAGACTGCCCAGCAACGCAATGCCAAGGGCGCCGCCGAACTCCGTGCACGTCTCCGACAGTGCCGACGCCGCGCCGGCCTGGTCTTCGGGAGCGGAGCTCACGACGAAGTCGGCGACGATAGCAGTCCCCGGCGCGGAGCCCACGGCGAAGAGCGTATTGCCAAGCGTGATGAGGATGATGCTGTGTGCTCCGATCGCATATGCCATGACCGCGAGACCGACCGCACCCAATATCAAGCCGCCACCCAGCACGTACGCTGGCCGGAGCTTCTTCAGCAGGGCCGAGGTCAAGAGAGATCCCACCACGAAGCCGAGCCCTGGAGGTACGCCCCACAACCCGGCGGCGAGCGGCGACAGTCCGAGCACGAGCTGGAGATACTGCGCCACGATCACCAAGATCCCAAACCCGACCAGGAAATCGAGCGCATTGATGGTCAAGGCCACTGACAGCGCCGGCAGCCTGAAGAGGCGCAGGTCGAGCAGCGGATCGTCCAGTGTCAGCTGGCGGCGAACGAAGATGCCACCGCAGATGATGCCGGCCGCGGCGGCGAGTCCCGCTACTCGCGGCTCGCGTCCCTCGGCGAGCTGCTTGATCGCGAAGATGACCGGCAGCACCGTCGCCAACGTCAGCACCGCGCTCAGGACGTCGAGGCGCCCCGGCTTGTCGCTCCGATGCTCGGGCAAGAGCCTGGGCCCGAGGATCAGCAAGAGCGCCATGATCGGGATCGGCGTGAGAAAGACCGCGCCCCACCAGAAGTACGAGATGAGCACGCCACCCACGACGGGCCCGATCGCGCCGCCGAACGAAAAACTCGATACCCAGACGCTCACGGCAAACGTCTTCTCTCTGCCATCGGGGAACATGCTGCTAATGAGCGAGAGCGTGGACGGCGCCAAGGTCGCCCCCGCGACGCCGAGCAGCCCGCGCGCCACGATCAGCATCTCGGCGCTCCTCGAGAACGCCGCCAGGAGCGAGATGACGGCGAAGGCGGCCGATCCGATGAGCAGGAGGCGGCGCCGGCCGAGGCGGTCCCCGAGCGCCCCCATGACCAACAGCGCCCCCGCGGCAAGGAATCCGTAGATGTCGACGATCCACAGCAGTTGCGCCGATGTCGGCTCGAGATCGGTCGTGAGCGACGGGATCGCCAGATTCAGCACCGTGAGATCCATCGCGTAGAGGACACACGGCAAGGCGAGCACCGCGAGACCAACCCACTCCCGACGAGTCGCCTTGCCACTCATCGGGAGCGCTCAGCCGCAAGCGCCTCGCCCGCCGACCAGAGGGCGACGCCCAGCAAGGTCACGTCCTTGATGATGAAGCTGCCGAGCGCGGGATCCAGATTTGGCGTCGTGACGAGGAAGCTCAAGGTGATCACCAGCGAACCGGCGATGCCGAAGCTGCCGATGGCCGAGAGTCGTGGCGCGAAGAACCGGGATGCGAGCATCAGGGCGAGCGTAATCTCGACGACGCCGATGATGTCAGACGACAGCCGCGTATCGGCGAGGCGCGGCAACCAGAACAGGAACGGGCTGTGGACGAGCAACGGATGGATAGTGGTCGCCTCGGCGGCGGTAAACTTCGTGAGACCGAACCCGAGAAAGAAGAGGACGACGCTGTAGCGGGCGATCGCCTTCCCCACGAGCTGACTCATTTTCGAGACCTGCATTGTTGCTGGCATTGTCGAATCTCCTCTTGATATGTGTGTGCAACACGCACATATTTACCATCGAACTACTAACTTTGTCAATGCGCCATCACCCCCAGGTCGCCCGAGGTCGCCCTACATGGCCCGACTGAGAACCGCTAACATGTTGGCCGCCTTCGCCAACGAGATCACCGAACGGGTTGGCGCGGCCATGAAACATCACCCGAATCAGACCGATTCGGCCTCCGCGGCGCTCAACATCATTGGGTTCTGGGAG
>DASRDS010000205.1:0-11467 GCA_035652495.1 Gemmatimonadaceae bacterium | reverse complement strand
CGGGCGGCTACGCGGATGGTGTCGTGTGATTTGCGGACGCTGCCGTCGAGGACATAGGTGACGCTCAGGCGCTTCGCGATGTCGGAGACCGCGATGGGTTTGTCTTTGAGGTAGAACGAGGTCGTCGGGGCCGCGACGCGGAGGCCGTGGACTTTGCTCAACTTGTCGATGACTTCCTCGGTCATGCCATCCGCGAAGTACTCGTGGCTCATGCCGTCCGTCAGGTCGAGGAACGGGACGACCGCGATCGACGTGACTGGGTGACCGTTGCGCAGCACATAGGCGCCGACGAGCATCAAACAAATCGCTACGACAACGGCAATCAAAAAACGGCCACTACGTTGCGTGACCGGCGGCGCTGGAGTCGCCTCAGTCACGTTGGCGATCAGTTTGTAGCCGAGCTTTGGGACGGTCGCGATGTAGGTTGGTTGCTTGGGGTCGTCGCCAAGCTCGCGACGAAGCGAGGCGATCGCCTGGTAGACCGAGTCCGAGGTCACGATCACGCCGGACCAGACTTCTTTGAGCATGTCGTCAATGCTGACGGTCTCGCCCGCGCGCTGGGCGAGGTAGAGCAAGAGTCGCATGGTCCGCGCCTCCAACCGGGCGGTCTCGCCGTTGCGCGCGATCTCGCCCGTCGTGGGATTCACGGACCAATCGCCAATGATCACTGGCGGCAGGGTGCGGTCGGATCCGGTTTCGGTTGATCGACGAGCGGCCGATGATCCAGGTCGGCGACACGCAGCGCCGTCGCGTACACCAAAGTCGCGGCGCGCGCCATGTGCGCGTAATCGAGATATGGTGGCTCGTCAGTCACCTGATGGTAGTCGACGCCGTACCCCGTCGAGAAGTACGCGACCGGGATGCCGTAGCGCGCGTAGGAGGCGTGGTCGCTCCGGCAATACTTCTGAGACGGATGGCCCGGCGCGTCCCACGAGTAGTCGATCGACATCGGTTCGGGCAGCGTCGCGTTCACCGAATCGATCAGTGCGCCGAGCTCTTTGGAGAGCCGTCGCGCGCCGCCCGATTGGAGATATCGCGGGCCGGAGCGCGCCGTGTCGGCGTTGTACTCGTGGCCGAAGAGATCCATGTTGAGGTACGTCACGATCGAATCGCGCGGTACCGTCGTGTGATCGGCGTACCAGCGGGAGCCGAGCAACCCCTGTTCTTCGCCGGTGTGCGAAACGAAGAGCACGGAGCGCGCGGGGCGCGGGCCTTTGGCGAGGGCTTGCGCGATGGCCAGGAGCGAAGCGGTGCCGGCGCCATCGTCGTCGGCGCCATTGAAGATCGAATCCCGATGCGGTGCACGAATGCGTCGCAGACTGTCGACGTTCACCACGATCATCGGCGATCGCGAACCCGGGTTACCGGCCGCCGGACCATCGAGATGGTGCTGGGCTAACAAGATGTTGTACGCCCGTACCGAATCGTGATCGAGACCGAACGCCCCGATGCCAACGTGATCGTTATGCGCGCCGATCGCGACATATTCGCCGCGTCGGGCCGGATCGCTGCCCGGCAGAATCGCCACGACGTTCCGGGCACGGATCGCTTCCGGCTCGAGATACCGTATTTGCCCACCGAGCACACCACGCGCAGGCGCACCGACGGTCAACTGATCGAGCGGCGCGCCGAACAAAGCGACGGCCGTCGCCGAGCCAATTTGCACCGCCAACGGCGGCCGCGCGCTGGACGGTACGGAGAACCGCTTGAGGCGCGTGTAGATCGTGACCGGCGGCAGCTCCGGCAGCACGATGACGACAGCCGCGGGCGGATGAGTGAATGCCGGCATGTAGCGACCGCTCCGGAGATCAGGATGTCCGTCCGGCAACTGACCGATCGCGAAGACGACGATCTTGCCGCCACCGGAATCGGCGTTGATCAGTGCCGTGCGGTCAGGCGACAGATGTCCGCCGTACACGACCGGCACTCCGCTGGGATCAAATGACACCGCGGCGTTACTTGGGTTGGACGGCACGACGGCCGTCCAGAACGGAAGCGGCGCGCCGTTCACGGTCAGATGCGCGGTTGTATCCAGCCGACTCGAGATCATCGGCACGTACTGGAGGTAGCCCCCGCTATCGCCCGCCGGCTGCAGCCCGAGTCGCTTGAACTCCGAAGCGATGTAGTCGGTGGTCTCGATGTTTCCGCGCGATCCGGGGAGCCGACCGCCCATGGAGTCGTCGGCGATAATTTCCACGCGATGCCGCAGTTCCGCGGCCGTAATGGGCGATCGCGGTGCGACCTGGCCTCTGGGATGCGCACAGCCGGCGCTCAGCGCCAGTGCGAGTGCTAAGCTTCGACGCATAGGCGGTGAACTTAGGCATGGGCTCCGCAATACGATAGTACGTTTACGCTCCGGTCGACGCGGGTCCCAGCCACGCCCGTCGGAGCTTGAGCTGCTCCGGGGTGGCCGCCGGATCGATCTCGAATCGCTGCGGCATCCCCTTGTCATCTTCGATCAGCTTGAAGCCGAGTTTCGCGTAGTACTCCTTGAGCGGCGGGCGCTCGGTCCCGAAGATGTAGCGGTTGAAGAAATCGCGCGTGTCGGGCGACGTGCGCGCGACGATCGTGTCGATGAGGCCATCCTCCGGGAACGCGCGGTGCTTCCCGTATTGCTTCGAGAGCTCGAGGATGAGATCCCGGAGCCCGTGCTCGCCGTCTGATTCCTCGAGCAGCTTGATGTCGAGCAGTCCCGCGACGACCGCGCCGCGCATGTAGATGTTCGGATATTGTTTCTGACCCGAGTCGCTGTAGGATGCGAGGGACATCTTGCGCAGCGACCAGGTCGTGTCGAACCTCGCGCGGTCATAATTCTCCTTCTGCACGACCAGCGCGAGGTAGTCCGGCAGCGACTGGAGTCCGTTCTGCAGCATCATCATGTGCGCGGCCCACTCGGTCGTGCCCTCGTAGAGCCACAGGTGCTGTGACGGAATAGGGGTCGCGAAGTTGAAGTGCTCGATGATCTCGGAGTGGATGTTGAGCGGCGTCACGACGTGGAAGAACTCGTGGGCCGCGATATCGCGGATCTGCACGCCGTAGTTGTCCGTGTACGGTGCATCCGGCAGCACGTACTCCGAGCCGTACGAGTGCTCCCACGCGCCCGTGATGCTGCCGCGGCCGTACGTGCCGAAATCGTACAAGAACGTGTAGTGGTCGACCGGCAGTTTGCCGAGGAATTTGCCGGCGGCCGTCAGCATGTCCCGCATGGCATCGCGGACTTGGTTGGCGCTGATGTCCTGGTGCTGGGTGCGGACGAAGATCCGGACCGGGACGCCCGTGACCTCGAGCGTCGCGCTCGTGAGATGGGGGCCGAGGAGAATGGGCGAGTCGACGAGCCGGTCGTAGGAGTCGGCCTCGAATACGCCATCATGCTCGGTGAGCGGCGTGCCGAAGGTCCAGCCGGTCGGGTAGGTGAGCTTCACGGTCAGCGGCGCGCTTTGCATGCCGCGGGGGAAGCCGAAGACGCCTTGGCCGTTGATCAGGGCGTAGCCGGATTCGAGGACCGTGCCGCACATCGGGTAGATCGGATCTTTCGTGTACGCCGTGTCGCGCGTGGCGGTCACGCGGTACGTGATGACGCGGACTTTGCCGGGATTACTCAGGCGCCATTCGTTCGTGCCGATGCGTGTACTCGGCACGACGTTTCCACCGGCGTCCGTGGCGACGAACTTGTGCACGAAGCGGCCAATGTCCATCGTCTGATACGTGCCGGGCGCGGTTGCCGCGAATTCAAAGATCGCGTTCTCGTCCGTCAGCGACGGGACCTCGAGCTTCACCGCGAACACGTGGTGCACGGTGTCCGACAGATTGACGGCGTAGGTCAGCGTCGGCGTCGACTGGGCGCCGGCGACGGACGCGAGGGCCAGGAAGGTCAGCGAGAATATTTTCACGTGTCGAGGCTAGCACTCATGCGGAAGGGAAGGAAGGCTCTCAATCAAATCCTGACCGTTTGCGTACTCGTGCCGGCGAGCGCCCAGGCGCAGTCGCCGGAAATGGCCAGGTTGGCGAAGGCATTGGCCGGCGACTGGAGTACGGTCGAAGTCGTGCAGTTTGGCCGGCCTGTCGCTCAGGGTGCTGGGCGCAAAGGCGAAAATCACGTTCGGCTCGTGGGCGGCGGGACCGCGCTCGTCTCCGAAGGGCACACCGTCGGCAGCGTCGGCGGTGACTTGCGGTGGTTCACGACGTTTTGGTGGGATACGGAGATTCGGCGTTACCGGTTTCTGACCTGCTTCACCGCGGCTGACGCCAACGGGTGCGAGTTGCGCGGTACCGCGTTTTGGGATGGTGAGCGGTTGGTCAACGAATACCAAGAGCGGGTTGACGGTGTGTTGACGAGAATGCGCGATGTTTGGAGCGACATCACGGCGACCTCGCATACGCTTACGGAAGAGCACGATATGGGGCACGGCGTCATGAAAGCCTATGTCGTGTCGCATGATACGCGAATGCCTTGACAGGCATATACATCGATAGGCATATTAGCGCATGGTCGATACGTTCGCTGCGCTGGCCGAGCCGAATCGGTATCGGATTGTGGAGCTGCTGAGGAGCGGCTCGCGCTCCGTCAATGACATCGGCTCGTCGCTGCGGCTCAATCAGCCGCAGGTCTCGAAGCATCTCCGGGTGCTAAAGGAGGCAGGGCTCGTCGACGTGGAGCCGCGGGCGCAGCAGCGCCTGTACCATCTGCGCGCGTCGGAGCTGTGGCGGCTGCACGAGTGGCTCGAACGGTATCGCCGAATTTGGGAATCGCGGTTCGAGCAAATGGACGAGCTGTTCGAAGAGCTCAAAAAAGGGGAGAAGGCCGATGGTGATGACGATGAATGAGACCGACATGAGAGTCGAGGGCGATCGCGAGATCGTCATCTCGCGGACGTTCAACGCGCCGGCGCGTATGGTGTTCGATGCCTGGACGAAGCCGGAGTTGGTCAAGCGCTGGTGGTCGCCGAAATCGCACGGCGACATCGTGAGCGCGGAGGCCGATGTTCGCCCCGGCGGCGCGTATCGCTACGTCATGCGGAAGGCGAATGGTCCCGAGATCGCGTTCTCGGGTACATACTCCGAGGTCACGCCGCCCTCGCGGCTCGTGTACGAGGAAGTGTTCGAGCCCATGCGCGCGGCCGGCGCGGTGGTGGTTACCGTCACGTTCGAGGAGAGAGACGGGAAGACTCGTCTGGTGCACCGCGGCGTCTATCCATCGAAGCAGGTGCGCGATGGCGTGCTCGCGTCGGGGATGGAGCACGGGATGCGCGAGGCAATGGATCAGCTCGACGTGCTGGTGGCGTCACTCGGCTAAGTGCTGCGCGACAGTGCTTGACGGGAGCGAGTGTATGGCGTATCTATACACTATACACTCGCTCCCTCATGTTGCTCACCATCGACACGAACGACCCGCGGCCGATTTATACCCAGGTCGCCGATGGCATCAAAGAGCTGATCGCGCGCGGCAAGCTCGCCGAGGGTGCACCGCTGCCGCCGGTGCGTCAGGTCGCGGCCGACCTCGGCGTCAACCTCAATACGATCGCGACGGCGTATCGCACGCTGCAGGATGAGGGGCTCATCGTCATCAAGCACGGCTCCGGCGCCGTGGTCGCGTCTCGCACGACAACCGAGCATAGTCCCGATGAGCTGATCCGCCAGCTGCGCGCGGCGCTCACGGATCTCGTGCTCGCTGGATTTTCAACGCGCAAGATCTTGGCGCTCGTGGCGCGGGAGCTCAAATGATGGATCCCGTGCGTGGCTCACTCGTGCTGTATGCGCTCTTCTGGTTGGTTCGCATCAACGGCTGCATTCGCCGCGGACGCCAGCCGTTGCTGCGCGGACGCGAATGGTTTTTCGATGTTCACGTGCCACCGGATTTCTACGATGGCGCGGGCCGGCGCCTGCTGCATCACTATTGGATGCGCATGATGATGCCATTCGCGGTTGATATCCCGATCGCCACCTGGATCATCATGTCGGGTCGATTCGTCTGGCTGAACGGATTGGTGGCTGTACTCGGCGTGTTCATCCATATCAACCACCTGATCTCAGTCGACCTGGCCGAGCGTCAGGCGCGGAAGTTTGCACTCGATGAACCGGTGGCCGCGGTCATGCTCTCGCTCACCCCGCGTCGGTTGCGCCAGTACGTGAACTGGAAGCTCGAGCTCGCGCTGATCGTCACAACCGTGTCGGCGCTCATCTGGGGCCGCGAGCACTGGAAGCCGCTGGCGATTCTGCTCTATCTGCACGTGGGCCTCGTGTACGTGAAGCACCTGATCGTCGCCTGGCGGCGGCCCGTGCCACGCGAGCAGGCGGAGGAGCACATGGCCGTTCAGGAGGCCAAGCGCAAGTACTACCTCGCCACGCTCGACTGGTGGCGCGGAGTCCTGACGATGCAGGTGCTCGTCTGGCCGGCGCCCTTCGTGGTCTGGTTCGTGTTCGCGATCGTCGCCACGATCGTCGTGGAGATCAAGCGCAAGCAGCTGGCGCGGTTGGCGCTCCGTGCGAGGCCCGTGATCATGCCGGACTTGCTCGATCAGGCGAAGATCGCCCGGTGGCCGCTCTGCTACGCGCCGTCGGCGCCCCTCCTGATGCTGAAAGGCGCGCGAGGCTACTCGATCAATCTCGCGAACACCTGCGCGGTGATCGGCCTCGCGTATGTCGCGGGATTCATGGTCCTCGGACACGCGCTATGACACGAGCGAAGATCGGGCGCATGCTGGCGCTCATCCCGATCGTTATCTTCTCAGGGATTATCGGCGCCGCCGTCGCAACGTCTTCGGCCACGATCGAGACGCAGCGAACCCGGATATCGCTCATCCTCTGGGCGGCCTTCTTCATCATCTGGAGCATCGCCGGACGGAACTCGGCGCCGAGCCAGCGGTCGGAGTCATGGGGCTCGACGTATATCCATCAAACGGCGTTGATTGCGGCGTTGATGCTGCTGTTCGTGCAGGCGCCGGGGCTCACCGGCTTTTTTCTCCCCGAGTCGTTCCGTCCGGCGGTCGTCATCGGCGTCATCGTGCAGTGCGCGTTTCTGTTGTTCGCCTTTTGGGCGCGATGGCACCTTGGGCGCAACTGGGCGGCCGAGGTGCGCATCGGTGAGGGACACGAGCTCGTGCGCACCGGCCCGTATCGGTGGGTGCGGCACCCGATCTATACCGCGATGCTCGGGATGTTCGTGGGCACGGCGATCGCCTCGGGCCAGTACCACGCCCTCCTCGGCGTCGTCATTCTCTTCGTGGCCTACATAAGAAAAACCCGGCTCGAGGAGGAGATCCTGAGCCGGACTTTTCCGACGGACTACGAGGCCTATCGCCGTTCGACCTGGCGACTGGTGCCTCCGGTCTTCTAGAGGCCTACTGCTCGGCGGGTCTCCACCAGTACACGGGCGCCAGCTCTTTCTCGCGCGGATAGATCTCCTTCAGCGTGGCCCCCTCGTAGAGCCGCCCGTTCTTCATGACATACAGAATGGTGTTCGTGTTCTTGATGTCATCGAGCGGATTCTTGTCGAGCACCTGGAGATCGGCGAGCTTCCCCGGCTCGAGCGAGCCCAAGTCCTTGTCGACCCCGATCGCCTGAGCGCCGAAGATCGTCCCGACTCGCAGCACATCGTGCGCCGGCATGCCGCCGCTCGCGATCGACCAGAGCTCGAAGTGATCGCCGAGGCCTTGGAGCTGACCGTGGCCGCCGAGTCCAACCCGGCCGCCGGCGGCGACGATCTTCGCGGCCTGCGCGGCCACGTTCGGGAAGCTGTACTGGCTGTCGGCGAACCAGCCGGGGCGGCGCAGCGTGCGGCGGTCGACCTCGTCGTGGGGCGTGAAGTGCCGAAGCTTCACATCGTCATGCACGTTGTAATGCTCGTACCAGTAGTTTTCGGCCCACGGCCCGCCGTACTCGACGAGCAGCGTCGGCGTGTACGTGATGCCGCTCGACGCCACGAGCTGCACAACGTCCTTGTAGAGTGGCATGATCGCGTACGCATGCTCGCTGCCCGCGTAGCCGTCGATCGCCTCCGTCAGGTTCTTGCGGAAGTCGAGACCGCCCTCGAGCGTCGGCGTGATGTTCTGCTCGCGCGCGGCGATCAACGTCCACTGGCGCTGCATCCGGTCGCCGACCATGTACTGCTTCAGCGTGTGCGTCTGATAGAAGTCCGAGTAGCGCGTCAGCACCTCACGCGCGTCGGCCTGGCTCGAGACCTCGTCGGTCCAGAAGACGCCCGGGCCGGTCGTGAAGATGCGCGGGCCAATGAGCTCGCCGGTCTCGACGAGATCCCCATACGTCAGCACGTCGGTCGTGCTCGTCTGCGGATCGCGCGTCGTCGTGACGCCATACGCGAGGTTGGCGAGATACTCATAGACCTGGGTCTTGTGCACGCCCCAGGTCGGCCACATGTGCGAGTGAACGTCGATGTAGCCGGGGATGATCGTCTTCCCGTGCACATCGATCTTCTTCGCATTGGCCGGCACGCTCACGCTGCCGCTCGCGCCGACGGCCGCGATGCGATTGTTGGTGACGACGATATCACCCTCAGGGATAATCTCGTCGCCCTTCATCGTGATGATCCGCGCTCCTGACAGGACGACGGTGCCCGTCGGGCGATCCCGCGGCACGACCATCGTGATGTCGAACCGCTTGGCGTAGTACGCGTAGTGCGGCATGGATGCCGTGTCGGCGCCCTTCTTCCCCGTGTCGGCTTTGGCGCGGGCTATCGAGTCCTTGATCGCGGTCGTCGCCGCGGCGAGATCCCACGTGAAGAACGAGCGACCGAGCGACCAGTACGCGGTCTTGCCGTCGGGCATCCAGCCGAGGAAGTCGCCGCCCACGCGCGTGAAGCGTCGAATCGGAAGCGGCGCCTCTTCCGCGCTTTGCACCGACACCGTCGGCGTCTGACCGCCCGCTTGCGGAACGGCGACCAGGTAGACCTTCCGGTTCACCGAGACGACCGCCTGGCTCGAGTCGGGCGAGATGATGATGTCGTCGGCCGGGTTGGGCTGCGGTTGCGGCTCGGCCTGCGTCACCTGCCGCGCATTGTCCTCCAGGTCGAACCCCTTCTCGACGTAGCCGGTGACCTTGAGGTGCACGCGGCGATCCGTGCCATCCCAGCGGACGGAGACGAGGCCCTCGGCGGGATCATAAAAGAAGACCCGCGTGGTATCGCGCGTGAAATGCGGCTGACCGTAGTTGTTGAGCGGCGTGATGAGAGTCTGCTCGCCGCCGCTCGCCGGCAGCCACACCAGCTCGATCACCTGCGGCCCCGGGCCCTCGAACTCGTTCGCGCGCTCGGTGCGCTGCTGGCGCGGACCGCGCACGACGACCAGCCGGTGGCCCGTCGCATCGTACGCCAGATTCTCATAGAACGCGGGATGACGCGAGAGCTTTTCGGGCTTGGCCTTTGCCTCGTCCGTGCGGACGCGCCAGATATCGCCGCCATCTTCCGTCCACGTCACGAAGGCGAGCGACTTGCCGTCGGGTGACCACGTCGGCGAGTACTCGCCCGTCGTGAAATCCGTGACGCGGCGCGGCTTGCAGGTCGCGCAGCCATTGTCGACGACCCAGAGCCGATCGAGCGCCGTGAACGCGAGCTTCTTGCCGTCGGGCGAGGGACGGGCCTCGCGGATCTGACGCACGGTGAGCGACGTGTCGTCGATCGGATACTGGAACTTGACCAGCGGCCCCATCTCGATGTCGACATCGGCCGTAAACGGAATCGGGGTCGCCGCCTTGGTCGCGACGTCGACCTTCCAGATCTTGCCGCCGTACGCGATGACGATCGCCTTCGAGTCTGGCGTGAACGAGTAGCCGGGCAGGATGTCGCGCGTGTATCGCGACTCCATATCGTCGCGCGTGATGTGATCGACCAGCCAGACTTCGTCGCCCGATTCCAGGTCGCGCAGTTTGAGGCCGGTGATGCCGTCGCGCCGGGAGGCGAACGCCAGCCAGCGGCCATCGCGGCTCAAGGCGGGTCGCATGCCGCCACCGATGTTCGTCGTCCGATCGAACGTCTTGCCCGTCAGGCGATCGTAGACCGCCACCTGCCAGGCGTCCGTCAGCATCTGGTTGTACTGGAAGCGCCCGCGCTTCACGGACGCATAGATGTAGCGCGGATCTTTGCCGAACGCCGCGCCCAAGTAGTTGTCGTACGGCGGGGGGTTGCCGCGCGACGGGGGCGGACCCCCCTGCGGCGGCTGTGTCAGCACGATGCCCTTGCCGCCGGAGGCGTTCAGCAGGACGAGATCGTACTTGCTGCCCAGGATCCCGGTCTTGTTGCGCGAGACGACGAGATACTGGCCGTCGGGCGTCCAGACCGGCGAGACGTACTGGGCGTCCTTGTCGCTCGTCAGCTCGCGCGGGTTGTGCCCGTCGGCGTCGACCAGCCACAAGTTCTCGTAGCCCGTCCGGTCGGTAACGTAGACGACCGTTTTGCCATCGGGCGAGAACCGGGGCTGTCCGTCGAATCCCATGCCCGACGTGATGCGCGTGGCCGTACCGCCGGTGATCGGGACCGTGTACAGGTCGCCGACGAGATCGAAGACGATCGACTTGCCGTCCGGCGACACGTCGAGGGACACCCACGTCCCTTCGTCAGTCGTGAATTTCGTGTGCCGGGTCGGCAGGATCGGGAGGCTTGTTTCCGGAGCGGTTTTCTTCGTCGAGTCGCCGGCGAGCGTATGCGCGGCGAGAAGGAGGGCCATCAGCATGGGGCCTAAACTGAAGCGAGTTACTCCCTGCGTAAAGCTCTGATGGGGTCGATCCGACTCGCCGATCGGGCGGGGAGCAAGGTCGCGAAGAGGGCCGCTGTCATGAGGATAGCCAGCATCAGCACGACGGTCAGGGTCTCGTTCGGCCTGGCCCCCGCCACCAGGCGCTCGACCACCCGCTCGGCCCCCAACGCCGCCGCCAGCCCCAGGACAGCGCCGGCGAGGATCATCCCGACGCTCTCGCGGAAGACGAAACGAATGACATCGCCCGCGGTCGCGCCGAGCGCCATGCGGACGCCGATTTCCGGCACGCGTTGGTTCGTGAGGTACGCGAGGACGCCGTAGATGCCGATGCCGGCCAGCAGCAGCGCGAGACCGGCGAATGTCCCAAAGAGCAGCATGAGAAACCGTTCGCGATCGAGCGATGCGCTCACGAGTTGGGGCATGGTATGAACGTCGTACAGAGCCTGGTCACCGGCGGCGCCACGAAGCGCCTGTTGCAGGGGTTCGATGACGCTCGTGGGCGCCGCGTTCGTCCGGATGGCGAGCGACATGAACGACGAATACGTCGGGAGGATCCCATCGGGTAATTGAGCGAATGCGGCGTATATCTGATCGCGCACCGGCGACGTATCGTCTCCGGATAGTCCCCAATGCCGCACATGACCGACGACGCCCACGATGCGCACCGGGTCGGTGCCGAGCGCGGGCACCCAGAGACGCTTGCCGATCGCCGCGTCAGCGCCGCCGAACGAGTGTCGAGCCAGGTTCTCATCGATCACGACGAC
>DASRDS010000204.1:0-67270 GCA_035652495.1 Gemmatimonadaceae bacterium | reverse complement strand
GCCTTCGGTGTAGCGGCAAACCCACCGTGGGCCGAATGGCGAACGTGTACTGTGCGGTTTGGGGAGCCGTTTTCACAGCCGGAATCGACTTCAGCGTTCAGATCAAAGGCGCTGCTGTAACCGGAGTCTGTCGGCCGGAGGACCTTCATGAATTTCACACTTCAGATACCGTCGTTTCCTATCCCATTGGAAGCGCTGGTCAAGATTCGTTCGGGTGGGGTCCTTCAATCGGGGTCGGTATAGGACGGGCAGATTGCAGAGTCGTCCCGTGGTAGGTCGCCGAGCGTCTCTCGTGTGGTGGACTGGATTGGCCATCCACATTTCGATGGCTGGGGGCGGCTTTTGTGCGCTCACTGGGTTCTTCTTCCCGCGAGCGTTTTGGGATAATTCGGAGTTGTTTGTTCCCGCGTTATTGGGCTGTGGTTTCGTGGCCGTGACGGGAACCATCATCGCCGTAGCACATGTGCTGTTGTCGAACTCACTCTCGTCAGACGAGAGGCGATTCTGGACCGAGCGTTTGTTCGTGCTCGGCCCTTTAGTCGCAGCCAAGTATCTTCAGTCCCGCAGATGACGACGATGAACCTGGTGCGGTACGGCAGAACGCCGCGTAGAGGAGGTCTGTTACGAGCATCCGTCGCCGGGTGGTGCGTTGATCCAGTGCAGTTAACGGGATTGAGATGACAAGGCAGACTGGGCAAAAGACGTTGCCGTATGGAGAGTTGGATGAAGATTGGTGTCATCATCATGGCAGCACTGCTGGCCTTTGCGAGCGCTCAGGCGTGCGTGTTTCCAATCCCTGGAGATCGCGACAACCAGCGTCTAGACGCAAAGGAAAGTGTTCGCTTGTTAGCTCCTCACTGCACGGCGTGGTCAGGCGCGACTGCTTTGGACATCGAATTCCACATTGAAGTGGAAGATTTCGGTCCACCAGACGGCGATAGCATCGACATCTCCTGGAGCCTCGGCGACGGTCGGTCGGGAAACGAATCGCGTCCTCGACCGAGTATCGTCTCTGGTCGACCTTCGAAGTACCGCATCGAGAAGGCCGTACGGCATTCTTATGCTCAAGGCGGTACGTACTCACTGCAGGGATCGGTGAAGAATGGCTCTCGCACTGCGACATGCACCGCGAGTATTACGGTCGGCGCACGCATGGTGCACCCACAAGGATGATCGACGCCGCAACGGCTGAGTCAAACGACCCGTCCCGTAAGACACTATCGACTGCAAAGCCACACGTAAGTGCTCCCATTGACGCGAATGGCAATCTCACGACCGACGGCAGCCGCAGCTTCGAGTGGGACGCCCGCAATCAGCTCGTCGCGGTGAATGTCGGGACGCACCGCTCCGAGTATCTCTACGACGGCTTGAGACGCCGCGTGCGCCTCGTCGAACGTGAGGACGGGGTCCTGCAGAGCGACCGTCGACTGGTGTGGTGCGCTGGCGTGATCTGTGAAGAGCGAGATGAAGCCGGCAACGTAGTCAGACGATCGACTCAATCCGGCGAGGAGATGTCTGGAAACGCCGTGTTCTTCACGGCCGAATCGAGCGGGGGCACTCGCAGCGTATCGGACGGCAGTGGATCTGGCTCCGGACTCCTCCGATGCGCAAGTCGCGCTGGCGAGCTTGCTGTTAGAAACAGGACACTGGGCCGACGCCGAGCGTCAGCTGCAGATTGCCCTAAGAGAGCTACCGAACGATGGCCGACTGCACGCGATGCTCGGGTACGCATTCGCCAAGGAAGGCCACGAGGACGACGCGCTGCGCGCATTCAAGCGCAGCCGAGAACTGTGCGATCGGTGCATGACCAGTGAGGAGACGACGACATACGCTGCGCTGAAGAACGCGAACAAATAAATGAGACTGGTGGGGGCTTGGCCGTGTTGCCGGGCGGAAGGTCTCTGCCGTCGTTTTTCTGATTGGGCTGCTGCATCGAACGGGGTGCCGCTCGTCTCTTATTTCTCGCTCATCCGTGTCGCCGCTTCGTGGGCGCCGTCGCGCACGAGATTCTGTGGCGCCGGGCTCGCCGCGTCCAGGGGCAGGCCCGCTGACGCGGCGTCCCTCGACTGCGCTCGGGGCGCCCTGGACGCGGCGCCGCGGCGCAGGGTCGGCAGTTAGCGCGCCGGCGCCGTTTTGCCGAGACGCGGTGCCGGCGCACCGGCAGTTATCGATGACACGTCACCCCTGAATGGATCTGCGTGGGAACCGCGCAGGCTGTGACCTCCTAGTTCACCCCTAGACGGTCAGAGTACCGAAATGTGACTTGAGGCGAGATCCCGTAGTGCTGTCCGCTGATTCAGACGACCGTCACGACGCCTGGGGCTTAAGCGGTTGAATTGAGTCGGACCCGAATAATCCATAAGTGCGATTGCAAGGTGCCGCAATTTCTAGGGTTTGTAAACCGGAATGAAAGTGGCAGCGCGGTGCTGCATGAAGCGCGATGAGATTTCTGGCATGTTTCGCCGACTGTAATAACTAGCTCGACCGATGAGATCGTCGGCACTGTCCGCCTCGTCAAGCGAGACCTCGTTCGCCGCAACCTTTGGATTGAGTCGGACAAACCTATCCCCTATCAGAAATCGGACTTGATTGTTGATTCCAACGCTTCCGGCCTTCAGAATGACGTCTGGTACGGTCCGTGCCCAAACCAGTCTGCCTCCATTATTCAACAGGCGACGCCGGTGTGAGATGCTCTCGTAAGTGCCGATACTTAAGATGTGAATGTGGCTCAGGTCCGATTTCAGCGTACCGAATGACTCGACCAATCCAACCATCGCCGGGTTGTTAGCCCAGATTCCGCCATCAATCAACCGAAGACGGTCGATACGCCTGAAAGACGGAAAATATGTTGGTGCAGCAGATGTCGCCATTGCGACATGCCACGCCGGTGACTTGTAGTCACGCTTGAAGCGTTCGTCATGAGCTGTGCGAAATACGTACACGTCATCGGTTCCCAGATCATAGCTGGGAATCACCAACCGCTTAGTGCTCTCGCCAAAGGGTCGCTCTCCAAACATCTCCTTCAGCGCGGACTCAAGTGGATGCGCGGAGTATTTCCGATAAATCCATTGCTGAAATGACCTCGTATAAAGCCGGTTGCGAAACACTTGCGGCGAATGCTTGACATAGAATTCGACCATTTCGCGCGGTGTCAAGCCGAGGCCGAGACCAATGGCAATAATGCCACCTGTCGACGTCCCGGCGATTAGGTCGAAGTGATCTACGAGCTTGATATTCAGGTCCCGTTCGACGGCAGCCAGCACTGCGGCTGCGAATAACCCTCTCGCGCCGCCGCCATCCAATGAGAGGACTTGGAATCTATCTGCCAATTCGTTCTCCGTATGAATCGTAGCACCTGCTAAACACCCAATTCAGCAAGCCGCACGTCGATGTTTCAGGCCATCCGTCAAATGATTGCACGCAAAGGACATCCGTTGGTCCAGATGGTCTCGGCGCTCACGTCGACAGTTCGAGTAAAATGTCAGCTGACGTGCCATCGTCATCCCTGGCGCGGAACTAGGACATGTCGACAACAGCGGACGCCCGTGTGAGATTTTCGCAAGACCGACTTGATCAGTTGAGGCGGGCTTTCGCGGATTTGCCTGGCCTCAAGGATTTTCCCGAACTGACGATATTTAGCGCCGGATCCTACGGTCGTCTCGAAGCCAGTCAGCACTCCGACATTGACATGTTCTTCTTAGTCTCTGGTGACAAGTCTGCACTCGCTAATCCACGGACTCGCGAGCTGAACATTTTCGGTAAGATCATCGACATTGTTGAGGGACTAGGATTCCCTCAATTCTCAAATGACTGCGAGTATCTCGTTTTCCTCCATTCGAACGAAATACTGAAACACCTAGGTGGGCCGACAGACGACCAGATGAATTATTTCACGGCTCGAATGCTTCTTTTGCTGGAGAGCTCGTGTTTGTACGGACATAACACATATGACTCAATAATCCGCGAAATCATCGACTCATATTTTAAGGATTTCCCGGATCATCCCAGTAATTTTCAGGCCACGTTCTTGTTGAATGACATTTGCCGCTACTGGAAGACGCTTCTCTTGAATTACGAAAACAAACGTAACTTGAGGACAGGTGACGAGATTCGTAAGATCAAGCAAAAGGTAAGAAATTTCAAGCTCAAATATAGTCGCATGACGACATGTTTCGCGACCATAGCTGCGCTCGGTAGTCTGCCGGCGCCGGTAAGTCAAGAACAAGTGATTTCGCTCACGCGTTTAACTCCGAGGCAAAGACTAGAAGGCATACCATCACGAGTACCTGCTGCATCAAACGCAGTGGGCTACCTTTTGGAGAAATACTCTGCGTTTCTTGAGTTGACCGGCTTACCAACATCCGAGCTGGAGGCACACTTCAAAGACAAGGCTCAGCGGCGACAGATGTTCACGCAAGCTAACGAGTACGGTGATGCAATGTTCGAGTTGCTCCGTATCATCGACGAGACGGATTCAGAGCTCCGCCTACTGAGGCAGTTGGTGGTATAAGTGGCCAGCGTTTCAGTACTGTACATCACCGACACGGTCGTTGGACCACACTTGGAACTCGTGCGAAAAGTGTGTGAGCCGGGTTCTGGGTCTAAGCCGCACGTGACCGTGAGATACTTTTCGAAACTGTCGATTCCACACGAATACCTCAATACCCCTGTCAACCACATCGATCTTATCGAGCCTGGCTCGTTTCTTAGTGACAGGAACGGTAGACCGCACCGAACCGTGTACATCCGGTGCCGCGCCGATGACTTGGTCCTTTTGGAACACAAGCCCGACTATCCAGCCAGTGAGTTCCACATCACTCTGTACGACGGATTGTCGGCTGAGTTCAGCGAGCAACTGCTCACGCGGATTCAGGCTTTCGACTGGCATTTCAGGGTCCCGCTGCCAGACGGAACGATGTTGACGCATATTCCTGTCAAGTCGGCTAGGAAGAAGCGACCGACTCGGCCGCGTGAATTCAGCGAATTACTTCGCCAAACGTTCTTTCAAGCTACCAACGAGAAGCTTGACTGGAACTGGTTAGTTGAACTGCCGAAACAGCGCAGATTGGAACTGTGCGAGCTATTATGCGCTCACCTGCACGAGTCTGTGCGTAACTACGACCGCGTCGGTCGATCCGAAGTTCGAGTTGGTCCAAGCGGTGCGGGTAATGCGGCAGGTACGCTGACGGAACCTGAAGTGCATCTGACCCCTCCGGAGTTGGCGCGAGAGATAGCTGATACCGCGGTCAAATTGCTCGACGGCCACGCGAAGAAGATTGACTTCGGCGATCCCGCTGTTGGAACAGGTGCGTTTTATGGTGCCCTACTTCAGCTAGTTCCCCAAGACCGGCTATCGTCGTCCATCGGTATTGATATCAGTCCGAGGCAGGTAGAGGCGGCGCGCTGGCGGTGGTCTCATCGTGGTATGGACGTAATGTTCGGCGACTACCTGCACATGGAGAGACTGCCGCCGCGGAACTTGATCTTGGCAAATCCGCCTTATCTCAGACACCAGGCGATTGAACCAAAGTACAAGATGGAGTTGCGCGAACGAGCGTCCGTGATGATGGGAACCCGTATTGATGCTCGGGCCGGTCTCTATGTGTATTTTATGTTGTTAAGCCATCAATGGATGGCTGATGGCGCGGTCGCCGCGTGGTTGATCCCTTCGGAATTCATGCAGACGACATACGGAAAAGCAGTGCGGCGCTACCTCACGCATCGGGTCAGACTGGTGCGGGTGCACAGATTCGACTATGCGGCCCAACAGTTCGAGAATGCGAGAGTGCTGCCCGCGGTTGTCTTGTTTCAAAATACATCGCCGACCTCGGGTGACATGGTAACGATGACGTCGGGAGGAACTCTCAGCCGTCCAGAGTTTACCCAGACTGTCTCCGTTGATGAACTCGCGTCGGACACCAGGTGGACCATTCCGAGAGTCTCCGACAGCGAAGACTCGGAAGTCGTTCGGCTCGGTGATTTGTTCTTTGTGTCTCGCGGAATTGCGACCGGCGCAAACGATTTCTTCATCCTCGAGCGCTCGTTGGCGTCTCGACTTGGCATACCTAAAGAGGCGCTGCGACCCATTTTGCCAAAGGTCAAAACGCTGCGTGATGATGTTATTGAACGCCAGCGAGATGGATACCCTCGTGTGTGCCCGCAGTTATGCGTAATCGATTGCGATCTACCTGAGGGTGAGATCAAGAAACGGTACCCGAAACTGATGGAGTACCTCGATGCGGGAAAGTCCAAAGGAGTGTCGCACGGTACTTTGGCCAGAGAGAGGAACCCCTGGTACCGACAGGATCGCCGGGGCATTCCATTGTTTGTCTGCACGTACATGGGCCGAGGGCATGGGGATGCACCTCCGCTACGGTTTCTCTGGAATAGATCCGACGCCATCGCAACAAATTCTTATCTTTTGATGTACCCGCGTCCGGCGCTCGCGAAGTTGCTGAAGACGAGGCCAGAACTCGTCGAGCGCTTGTTCGTCGTTCTGCGCAGGACTGCGGCCAGTTCTATGGCTTATGGGTCGCGGCTACATGCGGAAGGTCTTCGAAAGATCGAACCCGGCGAGTTGCTTCGAATTGTTCTTCGCAATGCACCGGCGTGGCTACGGCGAGTAGCTGAGCCGCAGTTACCGCTCGAACATGGTGTCCAGACAAACGAGTCCCTGCCGCACGTTTCTCGAGGTCGCAAGATTTCGTAAGCTGGCGTTTAGGCAGTGGAGGCACACTCGTGTGCGCCCCATAGGAATTGCGCTATTAACGGCAAGTCGAGCCGAGCCTCTGGTTCAGAACATGACGGTCACAGCGTCCGCGAACGATTGGCTGGCGTGGCGGCACATCGGAGACGCAGGTGCGACGGCGATAACTAGCTTTTTCAGCCGAGTCGCTAACGCACCTCGGTAGAGTGCCAACAGTCGTCGCAGCGCAGGGTTTAGGTGAGGTCTCGCTGGATCGGTTGTGTCGAGATCGACCTCGAAGATCGGGTACCCAGGACGTTCATCACGCAGCTTCGATCCTGGGGTGCGGTACGTGCCGATCGGAGACATCGCTAATGATCGGCACATTGCCCTTCCTTCTGCCGTCCACGCTACAGGTCACCGTCACGCACTGCGGCCGAATCTGCTTCCACGGCCGCAAGATCAATCTGAGTCACGTCTTCGCCGGCCAGAACGTCGGCGTGACGCAGGTCGGCGAGCACGTCTGGCTCGTGACCTTCATGGACTACGATTTGGGCTACTTCGACGACGAGGTGAGACGAGTCGAGCCGATCGAGAATCCCTTCGGCTCGAAAGTGTTACCTATGTGCTCGGAATAAACCGTCACCCATGTGACCGGAACATACCTTGAACAATTGGCTCCTCAGGCTGGACTCGAACCAACAACCCTCCGGTTAACAGACGAAAAACGACCGCCTTGCCGCGTATTGCGAGCGATTGCATCGAGTCGACGGATCGCGCATTGACCTCGGAAAAATCGTGTTCGGTCGACGATCAAAAGAATCAATCTGATGCCGGCGTTTGCCGCGCCGATCCGCGTTTGAGTGTCAGCAAAGGGCAAGGAAAAGGCAACACGAAATCCCGGTAAGCACCCGAGGGTTCGCAGAGGCAGTCGCAGCCAGGTCGTCGGATCGAGCTGGCGGGCCCGATGCCGGTAATAGGTCGATGGGGCGATCGGCACGACGCGGCAGCTCGACTCGACCCCCATACGTCTCGCGGTGGTCATTGATGAAGCCCACCACTACTTCCCGCGGCGGTCGAGCTCCGCCTGGGCGAAAAACGCCGCCGCCTTCTTGAGAATCTCGTTCGCGGTTTCAGCTCCACGACTCGCCTTGCAGTCGTTTCAGCTCCGCGCGCTCGTCGGTGGTCAGGCCGCCGCGCTGGCCGGCGTCTCGCTCGGCCTGGCGCACCCACCGCCGGAGCGTCTCAACGGTACAGCCTGCCTTCGGAGCGATGGCCGCGACCGCGGCCCAATGCGAGACCTGCTCCACCGTGTGCTCCTGCGCCAGCCGGACGAAGCGCTCGCGGACTTCAGAAGAATACTTGCTCGGTCGTGCATGGCCCACATCCTCTTTCGGAATAGGCCCTCCGACAAACCCGGTACGCTTCAAGTTGTTGTCGGCTTGTCCGATGTGTGTCAGCACGTGCGGCGGACGTTCCGTGCGGACGCAATGGTACGCCACCTGTGGTCCGAACCGCGCAGCGCGGGGCAAGAAGACGACAACGGACTCACCGGGAGCGGAAAAGTCGCCACCTTGCTTGAGCAGTTGAGGGCGAGCGGCCAAACGGGACGATTAGTGGCCAGAGACGGTCGTGTCGGAAGAGCGAACCGACACGGCCGTCTCGACAGGCCTATCTCCTATGGACGTGGCATCTGCGTTGGGGTGATCAATCGTCGAACAGGGGTCGCGACCGAAATTCCACCCCCGTGAAGCGTACGAAGCGATACCATCAAGCTCGGGTCGCCGTCCGCGGCGCGAGCGTCTGGATGGATGATCAAGCCGGCATCCCACACAACGTGATCAGCTCGCATGAGGATATCCAGAGCGTCCGCGAGTGTTCCTCCGGCAAAAGAGAAGTCAAACACGTTTTGGTCGACTTCCCCGTTCACGGGAACGGCGAGGAGGTGGCTAAGTACGGCCGCAGCCGTCGTTTGCTTTAGGGACACCGCAGGGATAGAAGAGTTGAGCACATTGCTCATGTCGTGGACCGCACTAATGGGCCGTACGCTGATGGCGCCGTTCTTCTCAGCCCACGCGTATGACGGGTCGAGTGCAACGAGCACATCGAGAACAGTCCGAAGAGGCACTCGCGAGAACCGCGTTGCGGCCGTGACGTCCAGCCGCGGAAAGCTATTCTCGCCCTGGCATCGCGACGTCCTTTCGATTGCGATTGGCACGTCTGTTGCCCGGACAAGACGAACGACCGCCGTGGCGATACCGCACGGCGGAAGTGCTGTGGGAAGTGAGAAACTTGCCACGCTCACATCCGCCGTTGAGCTGGCAGCTGCATACCCGACTCCACCGCAGCATGCGGCTGCGAGCGTCGCGACGAATAACTCTCTCATCCTGTCCTCCTACACAATTCTCGCGTTTCTTAGGACGACCAGCGCCCCTCCTCGGCCGTAATCGCACCCAATGACAAGAGACAGGTCCTGCAATTCGGTGCCTCTTTATCGAATTCAAATGAATTGATAGCGAAGCGGCTTCGGTAGAAACCGCTCTCAGTGACCGCCCAGCGCTGGGGGGACGTTCGCGCGACACGGGCTGAGCGACCAGAGCAAGTGCGCGTGGAGACCAACGGCAACAGCAGCGACGCAAAGCTGCAACGCTCGCCGATAACGATGTACCCACGCGCGGCGTCACGTTTCGGCCCGCGCTACTCCGCCGCTCCGATGCGCAGTTCGGCGTCAGCAGTCTTTCTGGGAGGGTTGCCCTTGTCGTTCGGGTGACCTTGTTGGTAGCAGTGGTCGGTAGTGGGGTTCGCGATCGTGGTCTCCTCGCTCAGAGACGTGTGTCTGTCGGCTCCTTCGCAACCAAGAAGAGCCGAAGTACACGCGACTGGAGGGGAACGAGAGTCGCGACCGCCGTCTGGCGCGCGCCGTACGCGGCGACGATGACATGTGTCGTATCGTGGCGCCGTCGGGGCAGTCCGCAAGAATCCGCCGATGCGGACCGCCGCAATTCCGATCCCACTCTGGACCGACGCTAACACCTTTGCCGCCTCTCTAATAGGCAACCGTAAGATTGCTCGCCAACGCGTGGTGTCACACGGACGGAGGCTACAATGCCTGCCTACGGAGTGGTTGCCGCAGATGCATAACGGCTACCGCTGGATCGCTTGTCTCGACATCGACGATTAGCTGTGTTCCGAGCGCATGATACAAGTAATTGTCAATCACTTTTTGACCCGAAGACACAATCCATACTTGGTGGCGTTTCGGCGATTCTAGCAAGCATGTTGACTACGACGCGCTGTGGACGACAGTGCCAACGGTTTTGCATGACTCACCGACTTGACGGGTGCCAAGTGTTGGCGAGCCGTCTGACGAATGGAATGTTTCTTTGATGCCATACAGACGCAGCCAACAAGCTGATCACAAACACCGGCATAGACCAAAAGCGGACTGTGCCGAGGCAACCTTGTTTGCACTAACGCAAGCGCTTCAATGACGAGAATGACGAGCCGCGTCTGAGCGCTTTGTAGCACTCTGGCCTACGTAGCGACGTCACGCACCGTCTTGTCGACCGGATTGACCTGTGCGCACTGCCGATGTAAGCCGGTCTACAACTGTGTTGTCCAAGAAAAACAATGACCTCGACCGTCCACGACTGCGAGGTCTATCTAAGGCTCAGGCTGTTCGCGATCCGTTGTCTAACCTTGGCCTGACGACTAGCGGGCTGGGTCGCATTGTGGCGGAAGTCCGCTTGAATCAGTTAATGGTATTGAGATGTCCGTTCGCGAGCCGCTCATATTTCGAAACGACGACCTGATACTCACCATCGCATTCTCGGTTGATGGTCCCGACCCACAATAGCTGATTGTCCAGGACAAATCCGGTCGATCGGCAACGACGGCGACGAGCGCTCCTAGCAGCGTACCACCGGAGAAACGGATCGTAGCCGTGGGGAGATCGCGTCGAGAATCGACAAGCCATCGATCTCGATCGCGAAAGCCACGCGGCGTGAACGGCTGTGAAATCATCTCAAATGCTCGGCCGAGGTGCTCGGTTGTTGCCTCGAACGGAGAAACGCTCCTGTTGAGAAAGTGTGACTTCCGCGTCCATTCATCTTTTGGGCGAACCACGATGACGTCACCGATCTCTCGCCATTCATATTGTGGATTTAGCGCCATAAGAGCGTCTAGCAGTTGACGCGCAGTCTGTGCAACTGCTTCTATCACTGTTCCGATGTTGTCACGCCTGTCGCATGAGCCAGGGGCGCGCTCGACGACGTAGGCGAAGTGAGCGAGGAGCGAGAGGTCGGCTAATGAGCGCCCGAGGGCGCAGTCGTCGACTTGGATGGGAATGTGAAAGGTTGCAAGTGGTGTATCCAAATCAGAGGATGTCGACGCGATGACGAGGATGACACAGATGAATAAAAGCTTCATTGTTTTATCTGGTCCCTGAGTTCAGCATCGGGCAAGAATGACGCTTGCGTTATGACCGCCGAAGCCAAAAGCGTTAGACATGGCATATGTGAGCCTCGCATCGCGGGCCTCACCAGGTACGAAATCTATGCCACAGTCTGGATCGGCGTCGACGTGATTCAAGGTCGCTGGTACGAATTGGTCTCGCAGTGCCAGCACACAGATCGCCAATTCCAAGGCAGCGGCGCCGGCGAGTAGATGTCCTGTTGCAGCTTTCGTAGAGCTAACGGGTAGGTGGCGGACTGTATGTCCGAACACTTTCCTGATAGCCTCGGCCTCGGCGGCGTCATTCACGACCGTGCCGGTCCCGTGTGCATTGATGTAATCGATACTCGCTGAGGTGATTTGGGCGTCCTTAAGTGCGCGGCTCATCGATTCAATGATACCTCGGCAATCGGGATGACCGCGAGTAAGTGTGAAGGCATCACAAGCAGCACCGTAGCCGGACACCTCCGCTAGGATGACTGCACCGCGACGATTCGCGTGCCCAGCGTCCTCGACTACAAAAGCAGCGCCCCCCTCTCCGAGGACAAAGCCGTTGCGACGCCGATCGAACGGCCGGGGATGTGGTAACCCCTCCGGGTCTCGTACCGACAGAACGCTCAGTTTTCTGAACTCAGCGATCGGTTGCGGCGCGATCTGTGAGTCGGCGGCGCAGCAGAGAACCGCATCGTACTCGCCAGTCCTGATAAGTCGAAGCCCAATACCGATCACGTCATTTCCTGACGCACACGCATCATAAACGGTGAAGACCTCGCCTACAGAACCGAGTGCATCAGCAACTCGCTGGCCTGGCTCCCAGAATGTAAACCTCGGGCTACCGTTCGTGGAGATGGGGAACTGCCGACCGAGGGCGACAACTATCGCCAGCCGAGAATTGCTTTGAGCAATGCCCGAGTGGTTTACGGCCCCCTTGGAAAGATGCTCAACAAGTGTTCCAATGCGATCGTGAAGGCTTGAGTTCCAGCCACGTATCTCGGCGGCCGTGTCCGTGCCGAAGACCGGGTCGCAGATCGTCAAAGGCCCGATTCCGCATACCGACGCTCGCAGGCCAGCCGCCATCTGTTCCGTGTCACCGAGCGCGCACAACGCACTCATGCCCGTGATGACAGCACGAGAACAGTTCATTGTGCGGCCCTACGTAGCGCGATGGCTATAGGGCGACCTTCACAGTTGCGCGAAACGATCAGCGCACACGATTGCGGATGTCCGCAGACCCTGTCGCTAGCCGACTGTAAATTGCGCATGAACGCCGCGACGACACCGCAACCTGCGAGCGCCGCCACGACGCCAAGGCCATGAAGATTGCGGCTGATACTGCCGAACACTGTCGCCCGACCCAATGACCATCCGAATGCCGCCGCCGCCGCGATGCAGTCGCAACAAGATGCCCAGCCGTCCCGAACAATGGCGACGGGCGGATCGTCCGTCGACGGATGGATACTATTTACAAGTTGCACTGGCAACGCACGTCTTTCCACAGCGAAGTCGGTTGCCTCGAGGATCACAGCTGCTGCACAATCGCCTACAGTGCGGTGATGTGGACATTCGTGTCTCTGACGCACTCGCTCGCCTCGTCCATCAACAGCACCGCATATCACGATGTCCGCGTCGTGACAATCGATGAGCCTGCGGCCTTCCGCGATCGCCTGGAGACCGGATACCCTTCCGTTGACAAACGTTAATGCCGCGCCAGTCGCCCCGAGTTCCATCGCGAGGGCGGCCGTCGGAACATTTGGTAGGTGACGAAACCGATGAAGCGGTTCGAGGGATGCGAGTTGGTTACTGTCTACGGCGACAACCGCGCCGTCCTCTGGCTCGACGCCGAGAACGATCGCGACTCGACGCCCCTGCGCACGTGATTGAGTGTCCGCCTCGTTCCAAGCCGCCATGGCTGCATTCAAAACGAGCTCAGCCGAGCGACTTAGAATGCGAACATGACGGTTCCGGGCAGCGTACCGCGTAGCCACGTCACAACCGATGACTTCAGTGCGAACACCCCACGCACTAAGCACTGACGCCTCTATTGACGCCGTTGGGCCACACACGACTGAAACCGCTGTGACAGAGATCTGTCTCATGTTCACCCTAGAAGGCGGTTGGTGCCACCTGCGCGATGTGCCACGCCACCGCACGAACCAGATCACGTATTGTCATTCGCTCGATGATCGCCGCCGGTGACATTTGCGAGGAATCGTCCCACGTCATCTCGGGAAAGACAGTCGTTACGCGCATCAATGCTGAATCGGGGGAAGAGTCGTGGTCCGTCGCCCGATAGCCACATACCGTGTCTACGAACTTGATCAGCGACAGTCTGACGTCACACGCGACTTCAAGTCGAAATACGATATCGAGCCACTCAATCGATGTCGCTCCAAGGTTCTCTGTTAACAAAGCGCTCGAGACGACCTCCTCTTCCGAGAGACCCAAGGACGCGGCGACTACCTCGCGAACGATGCGTTCCAAGCCTGGACCGTTCTGGCGAAGAACGCGGTCAATGGCGAATGTCATGTCCTGAGCCGTCACTGGACCGTTCACATTTCACCTCCTATAGTGCAAGCCGGACTCCGAGATCTAAGCGAAAGGGACTCGTCGCAGCGGTCGGCTGGCCGAAGATTGGAGACCTAAGTACCCCGACGAACCCGACGTAGTTCGCACGATTTGTAAGATTCTGGATTCGACCGTACGCGTGCAGGCCGACACGCCTTCCTGTGCGGCCAGACACATCTTTGGTACTCGCCTTTCGCTCGCTCGAGCCAGACAGTAGCGAATAGGAGGCGGTCAACCCTACGTCGAACTGCCAGGGCGTGAGCCCGGCGTTGCGCGGCGTTCCCACCGGTCGGTCGTTAAAAATACCGTCATGATTGTCGTCAAAGCCGGTTGTGATGTTGAAGAACGATGGTGACTGAACTCTAACGCTCCCGATTACGCTAAGTTTCCCTGTCGGCCGTACAAACGAGGTCGCGATCACCCGATGCCTCGGTCCGCTTGGTCCCCATTCTGTGCTGAGGTTGCCGGTTGGCGGGACGTCAAATGCTCCAGTGGTATTGGCTGTGCTCGAATCGAAGGTGTACGTAACGCGTGTGATCGCGCCGAGCCGACCGTGTGCCGTCACGTCGAGACTTAGCGATAGGACAGTGCTCCTGGCGGCCGCATCAGCGACGGCGATGATCACGTTGGCGTACTGAGGGTCTGGTCGGCCCTCAGGGCCGGGTGCGTTCGCGTTGATTCCGCGAAGGAGCTCAGTGGTCGTACGACGAGTAAAGGTCGCGGAAACACGAGTACGCGGACCCAACCGTCGTTCGATCGAAATGAGGCCTATCAGAACCCGTGGCGAAGAGACATTTGGATCGATTAGGTAAACATCGAGGGGGCTTCCCGCGCCGGTCGGCACGAACGGGTCCGGTGGGTCTATGACGTCAATCTCGCGCGCTCGCCCGCTGGCGAATAACGCCGCCTGATTGAATACGCGCGATGAGATCCAGTCTCGGGCCAGCCCCACCCCGGTCCTGATCGCCGTCCTGCCGTTCGGCTCTGACCAAACGAACACAACCCTCGGTTGTACGTTGATCGTTGGCCGCACTTCTCGTTCATGCTCAAGACGAACACCGATATTCGCGTGTATATTCGGCGTAACACCGAGCTCGTCCTGAATGTAGCCAGCAGCGGTGACATAGCTATAAGTGAAGCCTTGCGCTCCTAGAACCTGCGAATAGCTCAACGGAGTATGGTTAAGGTAATCGGCAATCGATCCATAAGTGTACGTGCCAAACGTATTCTGGATCACCGAACTGTTGTATTGGGTGGCATCACTCGCAATGCCAACTCGAAATGCATGGCGCCCGAATGCAATGTCGAAGTCGTCCGCGATCGAAAGCGTTGTCGAGCGTGTTTCGCCATCGCGTTGAGCCCCTCCCTGAGTGAACGCACCGAGCACACGAAACGTCGGTCCCTCCACGGCCGACGCATCCAATTCTGTTGATCGCATGGCCTCAAATCTGAAGTCGTTATACGATCTATTTCTTACGGTGCCTTTCATAGCGAGCCGAACGACGTCCTCGTGTGTCGCTGTGGAGTACGCCCGCGAAGGTAGGTCGTATCCTCCGACACCTTGGTTCTCAACATCGAACATGTTTAACGCGTAGCTCGCACGAAGCAGAGTGTCGGCCCCCATGGCAACATCGGATTGAATCAAGGTCCGACTGTTAAGTGTCGGGCGCATGACCACCTGCGTCGTCACTGCTCCCACAGAAGAGATCGTTGAAATGCTCACGGGCGTGCTTTCGTCAAATATCTGCTCGCTTACGAATGCGGACATCTTTTCTCGTTTCAGCGTGCCACCTATCGACCCGGATGCGTGTTGCGCCCGCGACGGGCCAGACACTCCAGCGATCGGATCGGCTGCTTCGAATGCGGCGCCGTGACCGCCAAAATCGGCGAACGCCCTCAGCGGACCTAGGCCCGGCCTAGTGACGACGTCTATGATCGCGATTCCTTGTGCCGAGCCGTGAAATTCCGCAAGAAGCTGGTCCATCCGTGGTATGCGAATTGAACGGATCTGGGATTTCGGTGGCAATTGGCTGTTCATGAACCCATCGACGCGGATCACCGCGCCAGGAGGGGCCAAAAGCTTCAACACCTGCTCCATTTCCGCAGGATCATCCGGTAGCGCATCGATCTCCTCTTGCGTCAGGAAGATCGCGAGCGCCGAGTCCCTCTGCGGATTCGTCGCGCGTTCAGTTGCGGCGGCAACGGTAACCTCCGCAGACAACTCTTGAATGGATAACGTAATCGTCAGTGTGGAGTGTTGAGCGTCCACTCGGACTTGCGATTCTTCCGTTCGAAATCCCTCGTGGCTCGCATCGATGATGTAGTGCCCGGGTAGTATGCCTTCGAATTGGACCGTGCCCGCACCTGATGTCGTGCCATTTATGTCCCGAGCCGGTACTCGCCGGTCTCGTGAGCGAACATTGATGTAAGCGCCTGGCACACGCGCAGATTGCGGATCGATGACGACCACGGTCAGTGTCACCGTCGCCGCCGTCGGCGTCTGACTCGTAGACGCCTGCACCATCATTAACGACGATAGGAATGCAACGAGCACGACGTCTAGACACATATGTTGCCGGCCTAGTCGCGCGATGACTCAAACAGACGATGTGACAGGGATTGATTGACGCGCGCGTCATCCACTTGAAAGTCTTCGTAGACGGCACCATCTACTGTGTGGATCACACGGGTAGCGATGGAAACGCCGTCAACGTCTCGCCGTTCGGCAAATCGCAGTTGATGGTCCACGTCTGGCTCAGTTCGCTGCCCGCGTCCTGGCCTCGAGGCCGGGTCCGTAACGCCGCGTCCAGTAATTCGCACCGGAGCACCTTTCCACCGCACGAGCATCGGCGTATGAGATATGGTGTCCAAGAACACGTCGGTCTTCGTCTTGTCTGGAAGAATGGACGAGACCATCTCCGCCTCGCCGTCAGTGAAGTGAGCAAGGCCCGCAGGTGCAAACGGCGCCATGAGGCCGCTGCACGAAATCGCGATTTGGCCAACGAGCCAACGTGTGCATTCGGAATACGCCGCATGGACAAGTGCGTCCGTATCGCGCAATCGTTTGTCGCTTGTTGAGGAATCGTTTCCGCCGACTTCGATACTGTTAATCAAGGACGTCCCGTTGAATCCAAATCGTCTGTTGATCAGCGCCGCCGTACTTCCGGAGACTGATTGGACCTCACTGCGAACAAACTTGTCGGGAAACTGCCAGTCGACGCGGAAGGTCCCCGTCACGCGCAAAGCGCCGATCGATTTCTCCCATCGACCGCTCAGACTAAGCGTCTGAAGGCGGGCCCGGACGGTCGGCAATGCCGTAGCGTGTTGAGCCGCAGAGAGAGCGTCATCCTGGTTTGCTGCTATGAGCCCGCTGGACAGTACGAGCACCGCGACTATCGAACAATAACGCGTCACAGCCAACTCCTTTCAGTCACAGTCAACGTGAATTGCGAGCGGTATTCTCCGGACGCGGCCGCAAGGGTGCAAACGCCAGAGAGCCATCCGCACGAGTGTCACCGCCGCCACGCGCCTCGGCATTCCGGCGGATCTGGCGAATAATGCGACGCATGAATGCAGCTACGGTCTCATCTCTATCGCGAGCTGTACGCGAAAGAAAGTCATGGTCGTCTGAACTTACAGCGAAGTGAATGTGGTGGCGCTTCACTCGAACCCCCATATCTAGTCTGCCAGACCGACCTCGGAGAGTCCCAAGGCGACGAAACGCTCGAGTGGGGAGTGAGACTCGAATGTGGCTGCGGATGAGGCAATGCACGTGCCCTATCAAAAGGCTGTAAGGGCTCACTGCCACAATGCTCCTTATACAGAGCCGGTGTCCGCTACAGGCACAAGATCTAACGAATACCGGTCAGAAAGTTGGCTCATGCCAATTCGCACGTCTCGACTCAATGGCTTACATAATCATCCTAGTGCTGAACAGAAACCATACGGGAGACGTGCACATGGAAACTTGGTACAAGTGCGGTACCGACCTGTTGACACACCAGGAGCGTCGGCGCACATTCACGCATCGGGTCATATCGACCCTATAACGGAGGGAACGAATGATGACGACGCGCTCTAAATTGTCGGCGTTAGGCGTAATGGCCGCTGGTACCTTACTTGGTAAGCCTGCGACTACTCCGGTACAGGCCATGGATTGCGGGCCTGACAACTGCGCGATCGATACCCAGAACTGTATTACCTCGTGGGCGTATTTCTGTGAGGAGTTCTCCGGATTCGGAGGTAGCTGCGAGGCGTACGTCAACAGCGTTTACTGCAACTATGATTCGAACGGCTGCTACATTGGTGGCGGCTGCAATTTCGTGTACTGCTACGGCGATTGCAAGTACTGACGGTTGCACACCAGCGATACGGCGATCCAGTCGGTTCGCCGTATCGATCGGAGGTCTGCCGACAGGCAGCCGACTCGCCAACGTGAGCCTTCATGGAGCGCGTATTTGTCGCGTTACGCGCTAGTCGAAATGTAACGAAGGGGGCCGCACATGAAACGCGTATTCGATGCTCTGGGTAACGCTATGTTGCTGTTAGTGGCAGTGATGATGGCGGTGTGGCTAGGGCCGCAGATCAAGCGCCAATGGTCTCCAGCCGCTTCGGGCAATGTGGTGTCATCGTACAAGGCGGGCGAATCTGCTCCGCATCTGGAGGCTGTGCAATATAGTGATAGCGGTCGTACGTTGCTGATGTTTGTCAGGAGCACATGCCACTTCTGCACCGAGAGCATGGAGTTCTACCGACGGATCGCCGACAGTCAGGCGCATCGATCGGGTCAACTAAAACTTGTCGCCGTAAGCATCGACTCTCCTAGCGTGACAGAAGCATACCTCCACGATAATCACCTCGTCGTAGACCAGGTTGTCTCTTATACGATAGAGAGTGAAATAAAGGTGTCGGCCACGCCGACCTTGATCGCCGTCGATAGAACAGGCACTGTCGAAGGATTGTGGGTGGGCAAGAAGCCTGCAAGTGGAGAGAAAGACATTGAGGCTGCTTTATACCGGCCCGTACGCGCGGCGTCAGTGAATTAGCCACGCATCGCACAACACTTGTGCGGTCTAAGGTTGCTGGTAATGGCTCAATTGCAGATCGACTTATTGGACGAGTATTCCGATGAGCGGCTTCACCATGGAGAGTTCGAGAGCGAGCTATACCAGGAGCAGTGGCCGACCGCGGCCGTCCCTGATCCCGCTATTTGCGCTCGGCGATTGCCTCATAGCTCGCCGAGCCGCGCATTGCTGTTGTGGGTTGCACGTACGCCGGATGGCGTAGCTGGCGGTGGTAGAGCTGCAATCCCTCGATCGCGACTGGAACCATGCGATACGGCGATCTTCGTGAGACTTGCGTACCGCCGCCAGGGCATCGGCGGCCGAGTGTTCCAGGCGATGCTCGACCACTTGGCCGCACTCGGAATTAAGAGTATCCAAACCACCACGATGTCAGATTGCCCTGGCGGCCAGGCCCTTGTCTCGGCTCAGGGCTGGGCCGCGGTACGAACCTCGATCGTCTCCGAAATCGATTTGTCACAAGTACGAGACACGAGTGACGAATCGAGAACGCAGATGGACGGAGTGACTATCCAGATCGTGAGCGGCGAGTACCCGGAACGCCTGTTGCCTGGTATAGCGCACTGCCGCGCCAGTATCCTTGCCGGCTATCGGCAGCGGCAAGTGGCTCCGGTCCTGCTCAATTTTAGTCACGAGATCCGAAGCGAAGAAGGCCGATTTAGGGCATTGGGGATCCAGCGCATTGCGATTGTCGCCTGTGATACGACGGGCGCCACCGTTGGGTGCAGCGAATTCGTGTGGGATCCGTTAAAACCAGACGTTCTAAGACACATCGGACTTGCGGTGGTGCCTAGGTTCAGGAAATGTGGCCTCGAATGGGCGTTGACCTCGTGGCGGTACGTGGTGGCGCGAGAGTTCCCGAGCGTCACGAGGATTCGAATAAAGCGGTTGCTGGCTGAACGTAGTTCGCTCGTCGGCAGCGTGGCGCGAGCCCATGGCAGCCACCACGCCGAGGTACTCTGGAGGGTGCGTGTATAGCGGCGCCGGCAGACGCAAAAGGATAATCGATGAATGCATATGCCTTGAAGCTGCGATCGCTGCGCGCGGTGGCCATTGGTGCAAACCGCCTGGCACGGCGGTGTCACCAGGCGTCTTGGAATGCGAGATGGCAGCGGCACAACGCTGCCTATCGTGGAGCTTTAAACGATCTGTTCATTGTTGGATATCCTAAGTCTGGGCTTACATGGATGTCAGCCCTTGTGTTTCAGCTCTGCACTGGCGAAGCTCTCGAAGGGCTCACACATATCGGCACTCGCGTGCATTTCATCGAGTCCAAGCTGTCGTCTCTGGAACCGTCAGGCAGCATTGATGATATCGCCGGAACGAGATTATTCAAGACTCATCTCCATTACCGGAACACTCCGAAGGGGCCAGGTAAGTACATATACGTCGTTCGGCATGGACTGGATGTCGCAGTGTCCTACTTTCACCAACACCGCAGAGATCCGACGTTTCGTGCGAGTATCGACGAGTTTGCGACAGCCTTTATTAAAGGCGGAGTTGATCCAGGCGATTGGTTCGAACACCTCTACACCTGGGTAGACAATCGGTCGTCACTGCGCTTGCTGGTCGTGTCTTATGAGAGTTTGCTTGCGGATCCTGCAACAGAGCTAGGCAGAATCTCCAGATTCTGCGAGACGGATATCGACCGCGAGCGATGCGATGAGATATGCGCTAACACGACTCTCTCCGCGTTGAGGGCGATCGAGTCAAAACTGGATCCATTCGCGGAAATGAGGTTGTCTGGTACCGGCCAGTTCTTCCGGCGCGGAACGTGCGGACAGTGGCGCACATCGATCGGAGGTGACGTGCGTGACATGTTTCGTCGGAAGGCTGAGCGGTACTCGACCAAGATGAAGTGGGACAGCGCTTCGACGTTTGACACAACTCCGTGAACCTCAAATCTGGCACCAATCGTAGCGAATCATGTTTTAAATCGGCGGGACGAAGTGCGACGCGAGATCATGTAACAGAACTCGAGCGACGGTGTGGGTCTTAGGCGGCTCTGGTGTTGCGAACGTAATGCTCATCCGCCATCGATGACTGACGAAGAAGTTATCGCGATGCGCAGGAGCCGTCCTCGAATCGTGTACACGATGGCGATTTCGTATGAAGTCGGCGCGCGTCGGCATCGGACGCTGACCTGCCCCCCGAAATCCACCACGCCATAGAATGAGGCCCTCCGTTCGAGGAGGACCGATGAAACGGAGCAAGTTCACCGACGAGCAGATCCTGGCGATCGTCAAAGAGGGCGAGGCCGGACGCAAGGTCGCGGACCTGTGTCGGGTGCACGGCATCACCGAGCAGACGTACTACCGCTGGAAGGCAAAGTACGGCGGGATGGAGCTCAGTGAGCTGCAGCGCCTGAAGCAAGTCGAGGACGAGAACCGTCGGCTGAAACACATCGTCGCCGAGCAGACGCTCGACATCTAGGCGCTCAAGGCGGTCGTCGCAAAAAAGTGGTAGGCCCTATCGCTCGGCGCGAGGCGGTGGGGTGGCTGCGGACGCGCGGGACGAGTCTACGGCGGTCGTGTCGGCTCGTCGGGCTCAGCACGGCGACCTGGCGGTACGAGCGGCGCATGAGCGCGACGAACGTGCACGTGCTGGCGCGGTTGCAGGCGCACGCTGCAGCGCGAGCACGCTTCGGCTACCGCCGGTTGCACATTCTGCTCGAGCGTGAAGGTCTGGTCGTGAACCACAAGCGCGTGCATCGCATCTACCGCGCGGCCGGCCTGCAGGTGCGGCGTCGAAGGCGGAAGCGGCTGACCCGCGCCGAGCGCGCGCCGCTGCCGGTCCCGAGTCAACGACGCGAACGATGGTCGATGGATTTCACGGTGGACACGCTGGCCGACGGCCGCGGCTTTCGCACGCTGAACATCGTCGACGATTTCACACGCGAGTGCGTCGCGATTGAAGTCGACCGCTCGCTGCCCGGCCTGCGCGTCGCACGGGTCCTCGATCGACTGCACGCGGCGATGGGCCTGCCGCAGACGATCGTCGTCGACAACGGGCCGGAGTTTGCCGGGCGCACGCTCGACGCCTGGGCCTACGCGCACGGCGTGACGCTGCGCTTCATTCGGCCCGGCAAGCCGATCGAGAACGCGTACGTCGAAAGCTTCAACGGGAAGTTTCGCGACGAGTGCCTCAACGAGCACTGGTTTGTGAATCTCGTCGATGCGAAGGAGGTGATCGAACGCTGGCGCGTCGATTACAACACCGTCCGGCCGCACAGCTCGCTCAACGGGGCCACGCCGGAGCAGTTTGCCAGGATCACTGAGGGGGCTCGCCGGCTGGCGCCGGCTCGCCCTGACGAGGAAAACGAAAACCCAAAACCCGAGGCCCTCACACTATCCGTGTAGCGGATTTTGGGGGCAGGTCAGCGAAGCCTTGGACTTCCGACACGCCACGCGAACCGAGCTCCGAGGCACGAGGAATCAACGAGATCCTGTGACGGTCGCTAGCGCGTCGGAAGCCCAAACTCAAATCCATGAACAATCGAGAACAATTTCAGCGCCAGTCGTTTAACCCTCGCTTGCGTTCGACAAACGCTCGAAGCGCCGCCGGCTCGAAGCGGACGTACTTCCCCAACTTGATGTGCGGCAGACGCTCGCTCTTGGGTGTTCCTCTCGTGCGGGTGTGCTCGTACACCCAGCTCCTTGTGACCTTCAGGAGCTCGGCGACTTCGTCGACCGTCAGCACCGCATCGACACCGACCCGCGCTCCGCGCTGCGCAAGCTCGGGTGACACTTGGACTGCTTGCCGTTGCTTCCAGGCGTCGGGCGGCATCGGGGTTCAGGGCGTCCTGACAAGAGATTGGACGCACCCGATGTCCGGATGGCCGGCCAAGGAGCGCGTCCGCTGCCGAGCTGTAGCGGAACCGTTACGCCGTGCCTACGACGACCCCGCCGCTTCGCCGGTGTGATCAATCTGTGATCAATTTGGCGCCGCCCACCGGGTAACAGCATCGTCTTGCCCCAGCAAACCCACGAAAAGCCGCCGAGCCGAAGACCGAGGTTAAGCTGTTAACCGGAGGGTTGTTGGTTCGAGTCCAACCTGAGGAGCCAATCCCCAGTTTTCGCACCACCAACGAAGAGATCGAACGGCTTAACGTATGTGGGCGTGAGACTTCCGCGGTCGAACGTGCGGTTCGATAGCAGCGTCTTGACCAATTTCGCTTGGTCGTGCGGATTTCGCGTAACACCAGAACGCCAAGCAGAACTCCAACAAGCAGAACGCTCGGATCGAGCACGACAAAGCCTTCGCGCGCGTGATGACGGCGGTTCTGAAGGACGATACCGAGCTGTTCAAGCCGTTCATAACCGTTTCCATCGTGAGCCCGCCGGTCTTGTTTGGATCTTCTCGTTACGTCGCGTCTCCATGAACATCACACGGCCTTCCTGGTTGTCGTAGACGCCAGTCCTTGAATCCTCCCACGAAATATCGGCCTCGTTCTCGATCTCGAACGGCATTTGTGCGTTGGCTTCTTGTTTTCCGGAGTCGTGCGCACGAGCCTGAAGCTGCTCGCGGATTGCCGATGCGGTGCGGTTCACGCCGATGACGTCCAGGCGGATCCTGCCGTTCCGCAGCGGGATCCGAGCGCTTCCTTCATCCGCCTCCGGTAGTCCTTCCATAAATGCGCCGCAGGCGCGACGCGACGAATCGACCGACGCATTCCGTGCCGAAACTGCATAGTGCCTGCGGGCATGTCTTTCTATCCTTGTACTGGGTGAACGTATGTCCGTTCGTCCGGCGCAACGTCCCGCGGCGCACGGCTTTTCAAGTGGACCAGAGAGGGATCTATGGTGACCGCTGAACAACGTCGGCTCGAAGAAGCGCGGACAGGCACCATCGCGTGGAAGAAGTGGGGACCGTACCTCAGCGAACGCCAGTGGGGCACCGTGCGCGAGGACTACAGCCCGAGCGGTGACGCCTGGAATTTCTTCACGCATGATCATGCCCGCTCGCGCGCCTACCGCTGGGGCGAGGACGGCATCGCGGGCATTTCCGACGACCAGCAGCGACTCTGCTTCAGTCTGGCCCTCTGGAACGGCAAGGACCCGATTCTCAAGGAGCGGCTCTTCGGGTTGACCAACAGCGAAGGCAACCACGGCGAGGACGTGAAGGAGTACTACTTCTACCTCGATAGCACGCCGACGCACTCGTACATGAAGTACCTCTACAAATACCCGCAGGCCGCCTATCCCTACGCCGACTTGATCGAGACGAACCGCCGGCGCACGCGCGACGACATGGAGTACGAGCTCCTCGACACGGGCGTCTTCCACGACGACCGCTATTTCGACGTCTTCGTGGAGTACGCCAAGGGCGCCGCCGAAGACATTCTCGTGCGCATCACAGCGGCCAACCGCGGACCGGACGCGGCCGATCTGCACCTGCTGCCGACGCTGTGGTTCCGCAACGACTGGTCGAAGTGGATTGCGGAATCGAACAGGGCTCCCGAGAAGCCGCAGATCGAACAGATCGAGGCACCCTCCGGCGTCACGGTGGCGGCCGCGGCGCATTCCCTGTTCGGGACCTTCGTCCTGTCGTGCGAAGGGGACGTGCCGCTGCTCTTCACCGAGAACGAAACCAACCACGCGCGGCTGTTCGGCACCAAGAACGAGAGCCCCTACGTCAAGGACGGCATCAACGACTGCGTGGTGCAGGGCCGTCAGGACGTCGTGAATCCAGACAAGCAGGGCACCAAGGTTGCCGCGCACTACTACGTCACGATCGGCGCCGGCGAGACGCGCGTGATTCGCCTGCGGCTCTCGAGCAGTGCCCTCGACCAGAAGGGTCAGGCGTTCGGAACGTCGTTCGACGACACCTTCGCGGTCAGGCTTCGTGAGGCGGACGAATTCTACCAGTCGGTGACGCCGCCATCCGTGAGTCAAGACGCGGCCAGCGTGATGCGTCAAGCGATCGCCGGCATGCTGTGGAGCAAGCAGTTCTTCTTCTTCGACGGCGACAACTGGCTGGACGAGCACCACTCCAATCCCCTCCATCACGGTTATCGAATGGCCCGGAACTCGGAGTGGTACCACATGCTGAACCGGGACATCATCTCGATGCCCGACAAGTGGGAGTACCCCTGGTACGCGGCCTGGGACCTCGCCTTCCACACGCTCCCGCTCTCGATCGTGGACCCGGATTTCGCCAAGGAGCAGATGAAACTGATGCTCCGCGCCGCGTACATGCATCCCAACGGCCAGATGCCCGCGTACGAATGGAACTTCAGCGACGTCAACCCCCCGGTTCACGCCTTTGCGACGCTGTTCCTCCATCGCACCGAGCAAGCGCTGCGCGGCGAAGCGGATGTGGACTTCCTCAAGTCGACCTTCAACAAGCTGCTGCTGAACTTCACCTGGTGGGTCAATCGCAAGGACCGCTTCGGCAAGAACGTCTTCGAGGGCGGCTTCCTCGGCCTCGACAACATCGGCGTCTTCGATCGCAGCGCCCCGCTGCCCACGGGCGGCCATCTCGAACAGGCGGACGGCACGGCGTGGATGGCGCTCTTCAGCCAGAACATGTTGGAGCTCGCGATTGAGCTCGCCGCGCACGACCCCACCTACCAAGACATGGTGTTCAAGTTCGCGGAGCACTTCTACTACATCGCCGCGGCGATGAACCGGCCCGGCGTGAACGGCATGTGGGACGAAGAGGACGGCTTCTACTACGACCTGCTCCGGCTCCCCGACGGCAGCGCCCGGCGGCTCAAGGTCCGCTCGATGGTGGGCCTCCTCCCGCTGTGCGCCACCACGGTGATCGAGAAGTGGCAGCGGGAGCGTGTCCCGCGAACGATGGCCGGGATCCAGGAGCGGCTGCGCCGGATGCCCGAACTATCGGCGACGATGCATCCGACGGGCCCGGGGCATCTCGGCGTGAACGATCGCGGTGTGATCGCGCTGCTCACGCCGGAGCGGCTGCGCCGGATCCTCACGAAGATGCTCGACGAGAACGAGTTCCTGAGTCCCTACGGCATCCGCGCGCTCTCCAAGTTCCACGAGCGGCACCCGTACATCTTCCATGCCGGAGGCCAGGAATACCGCGTGGACTATCTGCCCGCCGAATCGAACACCGGGATGTTCGGCGGCAACTCCAACTGGCGCGGTCCCATCTGGATGCCGGTCAACGTGATGTTGATCAGAGCGCTCCTGAACTTCTATCTGTACTACGGCGACAACTTCACCATCGAATGCCCCACCGGGTCGGGGAAGCAGATGAACCTCTTCGAAGTGAGCCAGGAAATCGCCGCCCGGCTTACACGGATCTTCACACGCGACGCACACGGCCGGCGGCCGGTCTACGGCGGTACCGAGAAGTTCCAGACCGATCCGCACTGGCGCGACCACATCTTGTTCTACGAGTACTTCCACGGCGACAACGGCGCCGGCCTCGGCGCCAGCCATCAGACCGGATGGACCGGGCTCGTGGCCAAACTCATCCAGTTGTACGGCGTGCTGGACGCCGAACGGGCTCTCCAGTCAGGCAAGCAGGCCGGGTTCGCTCACGGCGTGCGGACGACGTAAGCGATGGTGGGCTCTCGCAATCGACCAGGAGAGAAGAAGATGAAACCCTCCAGCTCCTCTGAACGTTCCACCGTTGCGCAGCGCGGAGCTGCCTTCGAGATCTCCGTGGGTGCCAGTGCGCCCCTCGGAGCGACAGTCACAGCCGGCGGGGTGAACTTCAGCGTGCTGTCGAAGCACGCCACGGGAATCGACTTGGTCCTGTTCGACCGCGTCGACAATCCGACGCCGGCACGGATCATTCGCCTCGACCCTGTCAACAATCGCACGTATCACTCCTGGCACGTCTTCGTGCCCGGTCTCAAGGCCGGACAGATCTACGCCTATCGAGCCGACGGTCCGTTCGAACCGTCGAAGGGCAATCGGTTCGATCCGAGCAAGGTCCTTCTGGATCCGTACGGGCGCGCGGTCATGGTCCCCGTCACCTACAACCCGGCGGCTGCACAAGGGAAAGGTGACAACGCAGCGACGGCAATGAAGAGCGTCGTCGTCGACCCGACCTCGTACGATTGGGAGGGTGACCGTCCGCTGCATCGGCCTTCGTCCCAGACGATCGTGTACGAGATGCACGTACGGGGTTTCACGAGGCACCCCAATTCGGGAGTGCCCGAGGCGACGCGCGGAACCTACGCCGGGGTGATCCAGAAGATTCCGTACCTGCGGGAACTCGGCATCACCGCCGTCGAGCTCCTGCCCGTGTTCCAGTTCGACGCGCTGGCCTGTCCCACCGGTCACGTGAACTACTGGGGCTACCAGCCGGTGTCGTTCTTCGCGCCGCATCAGGCGTACAGCTCGCGCCAGGAGCCGCTCGGTCCGGTGGAAGAGTTCCGCGACATGGTCAAAGCGCTGCACAAAGCCGGCATCGAAGTGATTCTCGACGTGGTGTTCAACCACACGGCCGAAGGCAATGACGACGGGCCGACGCTCTGTTTCAAAGGCTTCGAAGACAGGGCCTACTACACCCTCGAGGGGCCGCATGGGCGGCACGCGGACTACACCGGGTGCGGCAACACGTTGAACGCCAATCATCCTGCGGTCCGGCGGCTCATCGTGGACAGCCTGCGGTACTGGGTGCAGGAGATGCACGTGGACGGGTTCCGATTCGATCTCGCGTCGGTGCTGTCGCGTGATCTGAGCGGATCCCCGATTCCGAATCCGCCGGTGTTGTGGGACATCGAAAGCGATCCCGTGCTGGCTGGCACGAAGCTCATCGCCGAGGCGTGGGATGCGGCCGGCCTGTATCAGGTGGGCAGCTTCATCGGCGACGCGTGGAAGGAGTGGAACGGCCGTTTTCGTGACGACGTTCGGAGCTTCCTCCGCGGCGAGGAGGGTACGATCGCGAAGCTGGCCGATCGGCTGCTCGGCAGCCCCGAGGTGTACGGCCACAAGCAGCGCGAGATGGAAGCCAGTGTGAACTTCGTCACCTGCCACGACGGTTTCACGATGAACGATCTCGTCTCATACAACCAGAAGCACAACGAGGCGAACGGCGAAGGCAACCGTGACGGCTCCGACGACAACCGGAGCTGGAACTGCGGTGTCGAGGGGCCGACCAACGACGCCACGATCGAGAAGCTCCGCAGTCGTCAGGTGAAGAACTTCCTGACGCTGACGATGCTCTCGCTCGGCATGCCGATGCTCCTGATGGGCGACGAGGTTCGCCGGACACAGGGCGGCAACAACAACGCCTACTGCCAGGACGACGAGACGACCTGGTTCGATTGGACACTACTGAAGACGCACGGCGACGTCCATCGCTTCACGAAGCTCCTCAACGCGCGCCGTGTCATGCGCGATGTGACGGCGGAGCAGCAACGCGTCAGCCTCACCGATCTGCTGCGGCAGGCGACGACCGCGTGGCATGGTGTCAATCTGTTGAGGCCGGACTGGAGTCCGCACTCGCACAGCCTCGCGTTCGGCGCCGAGCTCCCGCGGGCTGGCCTCGGGATGCACCTGATCATGAACGCTTACTGGAAGCCGCTCGAGTTCGAGCTGCCGGCGGCCGACGGCGACAACGCGTGGCGGCGGTGGATCGACACGTCCCTCGATTCGCCGCACGACATCGTGCCATGGCAGGATGCACCGGCTCATGCTGATCGTGTCTATCACGTGGCACCGCGGTCGGTGGTCGTGCTGTGGGCGCCGCTGGCGATCGGCGATGGCGCGCCCGGCGCCAAACAGGTGTGACGAACACCGAATCGGAAGGTGGTGACCCGCTGTTGGAGTCACCGCCTTACGCGAACCCGTGTAGGTGACGGAGGCTGGGGCATGTCGTGCATGCGCATGTCGGAACCTCGACGGATGTGCCTGTGGTCGGCGTTGCGATTGGCATGTGCCCTGATCGCGCTTCTGCCCGGTGTGCTGAACGCGCAGCCCCCAACGAGCGCGCCGGCCACGCCCGGCGGAGCGCAGACTGAGCCGGCGACAGACCCGCTTGGCCGCGAATCGCCGCGAGGGACCGTGGTCGGCTTCATACGTGTGTTCCGCCAGAACAACGCCGAGGCAGCCTCGGTGTACTTGAACACCAACCTCCGCGGGGCTGCCGCCGCGAAGCTGGCGCAGCAACTCTACATGGTCCTCGACAGCCGTCTTCCGGCCCGCCTGACCGAGGTGAGCGATCGGCCGGAAGGCGGTCTCGCCAATCCGTTGAAACCTGATCAGGACGTTGTCGGGACCATCAGCACGGCCAACGGTCCGCTCGACGTCATTGTCGAACGCGTGAACCGCGGCCCGGCCGGGCGCATCTGGTTGTTCTCGCGTCAGACCCTGCAGGCGATTCCCGACGTGGCCGACGAAGTGAATCTCGTGTCCGTGGATCCCTTCATTCCGCGCGTGATGACGGTGCGGATTGGAGGCGTTCGATTATTCGCGTGGATTGTGCTCACGCTGCTCGTGCCGCTGTCCTATTGGCTGATCGGCCTCTTGGGCCGGTTGATGGGACACTTCGCCACGTTCTGGCGATCGCCGACGCGGGGCTCCGCTCGCCAGATCTTTCCAGGGTTCGTCCGGCTGCTGATTCTCGCGGGCGTCCTTCGCTGGCTCGTGACGGCGCTCGACCTGCCGCTGATCGAGCGGCAGTTCTGGACCATCGTGATCGCGATGTTCACGATCGTCTCGTGCGTGTGGGTGGTGCTGGTGCTGACGACCGTGGGCGAACGCTACTGCCTGAAGCGGTCGCGGACGTCGGGCCATCCGGAGATGACGGCGCTCCTGCGCCTCCTTCGACAGGCGACCGACGTCGTCGTCCTCGCCCTCGGCGGCCTGCTGACGCTGAACTACTTCGGCATCGCCCCGACCGCCGTACTGGCTGGCCTGGGGATCGGCGGCATCGCGGTCGCCCTTGCCGCGCAGAAGACGCTGGAGAACGTCATCGGGGGCCTCTCGATCATCTTCGACAAGGCCGTCAGTGTCGGCGATTCCCTGAAGCTAGGCGATACGGAGGGCACCGTGGCTTCCATCGGTTTGCGATCGACCCGGATCCGTACGCTCGATCGCACCATCGTCAGCGTCCCCAACAGCCAGATCGCGACCGCGAATATCGAGACCTTGTCGTCCCGCGACAAGTTCTGGTTCCATCACGTCGTGGGCCTTGGTTACGAGACGACGTCGGAGCAGATGCACGCCGTGCTCGACGGCATTCGAAGCCACCTGGCGGCTCACCCCACGATCGACCCGCGCGAACCGATCCGCGTGCGTTTCAAGCGCTTCGGTCCGTTCTCGCTCGAGATCGAAGTCTTTGCGTACGTCCTGGCCGAGGATTGGGACCGCTTTCTCGAAACGCAGCAGGAACTGTTGATGGCCATCATGGGTCTCGTCGAGCGTGCCGGAACGGCCATCGCGCTGCCCTCGCAAGTCGTGCAGCTCGCCGACTTGGACCAGGTTCGGACAAGACCGATCGGATCGCCGCTGGCTGAGCAGATGCGGGCGGCGCCCGGCCTGCCGTCGCCCGCGCGGTAAATCGTGCAGCACTGCTTCGTGTGATCAGCGGCCGGCTGCAACGCCTGATCACGCGCCGTGAGAAGCCGGAGCATTTCCACCAGGCGCTCGAACGAGCGCCCGATGACATCAAGGTCGTCATTCAGTACGCGGAGGCCACGCGGCGGACGGCCGCTGGTGACGTGAAGATGAGAACAGGCGTCGCTTAGTCTGCACGATGGAGTTGCGGCGATCACGACGGCGATGGCATTGGTGCCACCGGCGGTCTCTGCTTCGGGTTTCGTCGCTCTTCACTCGAGCGAGAGTGCACCATCGCGGTGATTGCGAACGAGCGCGAACACCTCTGTGTGACGCCCCTCGGGCCCGGCGATGGAGTGATAGTCGTCGATCGGCCGGAACCAGCGTGACGAGCGCTCGACCTTGATCTTCGACCGGGACGCTGATGAATGAGGGCGGGACGACGACGCGTTGGCTCGACCGTGAGTTCGGAGCGTTCCTGGTCCGGAAGCGTTTCGAATTGTTCAAGCAGCCGCTCTGTCGTGCGTGTCATCAGCCCTGAGTCCCTTGATGGGGACGCGGGTCGGGTCGGTTGATTGGCGAAACAGCGAAATCTCTCGAGAATCGGGGACGGCGCTTTCAGCCGCAGCGGACGAGCCAGTTGCGAAAATCGTCCAGTACGGTGAGCCAATTTCCTTAAGAAAATCGGCCAGTTGTGAAGGGGAGTCTACGGTTTCTGGCAGGACTGTCCGTGTTTTGTCCGTGTTCTCATCGAGACGCCTTCTCCTGCTCGGGCATTTCGAACACCTCGCCTCCTTGCTTCTGCTTCGGCTGCGCTGATAGATGTTCCGCCGTCCGCCGCAGTGCCTCCAGCTTGTCCGCCGCGCTCGTGATGTTATAGCGATTGAACATCGAGACGGTCTTGTGCCCGCTGATGCTCATCGCCACCGACTGCGGAACGCCAGCCCGGATCATGTTCCGAACTGCCGTGCGCCTGAAGTCGTGGAAGATGCGGCCGGTCAGGTGAGCTGACTTGCATGCTGCCTTCCACTCCCGACGGAACTCCACGACCTGTCGGCCGTTGCGATGAAACACGAACTCCGACAACTTCGTTGTGCCGTCCTTCTTCTGGATCGTGCGAGCATTCCAACGGCGTTGATCAGATCCCACAGATCACCTGTCAACGGCAGCACGCGGCCCTGGCCGTTCTTGGAGGTGCGGAGCCGGACCTCTCTCGCCTGACGGTCCACCGCATTCCAGCGTAGCGGCGGAATCTCACCCTTTCGCCACCCAGTCAGAAATGCGAACCGAGCGATCTCGTTGATCGGCTCAGGCAGTGCTGTCGCTAGCGTCTCAAAATCGGCGTGCTCGAAGAACCCTTGTCGGGCATTTCCTCGCGCAGCATCGGGATGTAGGGCACACGAGTCAGTCGCGCCTGCTTCCGAGCGAGGTTCAGCGCCTGTTTCAGTGCCCCGATTTCACGATTGACCGTCGCTCGTGCCTTTCCGAGCTTCAGCCGCTCTGCCACATAGCTTTCAACAGCCGCCGTGGTCACGTTGATTGCCCGCGTGAGCGTGAACTTCTCCCGCAGCGGCGTGAGATGCGACTTGAGCCGCTGCACGGTCTTCGCTCCTTTTGTCTCCAGATGAGTAATCAGCGCATCCAGGAGTTCGTGAACCGAAAGCTTCTCCTCCTGTGGCCCAGTAAACCGATTGCCGTGGATTTCCTGGAGCCGCTTCTTGAGCAGCCGTCTGGCGTTCGTCTCGTTGCGAGATTTCGAGCTCTCCCGAACCTCCTTTCCGTTGAAGTAGTAGGAGATCCACCATACGTCGCCTCTTAGAAGCGTTCTCCCCATTCCACGCACCGTTTTCGTCGCTGAGCGTGATCTTGCAGCATCGTTCATCGTCTCAGACCTCCATGCTAGAAGAGAAACCCTACAGAGGTGCCAGACTCATGCCGGTGTTTCATTCAGTTCGCTCACTTCGCTCTCATGCGATTGCGAATGAACCGCTCAATCCCATGGGAGCTGAATCGCACATGGCGACCTACGCGCACGACAAACGGCGGCGTCTTGGTGCGTCTACAAACAACTGTCCGCGACCGCTCGCAACCAATCAATCTGATCGTGTCGAGCGAGCCAATCCAGCAGCGCGAAGTGAATGAGATCCCACACGCCCGCTCGTTGCCAGTCGCGCAGGCGGCGCCAGCACGTCATCCCCGAGCCGCAGCCGAGTTCCGGTGGAAGCATCTGCCAGGGAACGCCGCTGCGAAGGACAAACAGAACGCCGATGAGACACGCGCGATCAGAGACGCGCGGCCGTCCACCTTTCGGCCAGCTCGCCAACGCTCTAGGCCTTTCGTTAGCCCAGTTCTTCCAGCGGTTCCGCCAGCGGTGACGGCTTACAAGATCCGATTGAGCCCCTCTTCAGGGACCGTCAAAGCTTGACTTGAAGGTCCAAAACCACAAGGCGAGAAGCACCAGTGCGACGACGTTAAAGAGCAGCACCCGTTGGGGGCGAGTCTGCAAATGCCCTGAGCCGAACGCTGGTATCAACAGGGCCGCTGCACCGAGACCCGGAGGAATCGTCACGGTGGCCCAAATAATGAGGAAGAAAGAAAAGGGGCCTCGAAACGCTGACCACCAGAACGCTCCGAGGATCAACGTCAGAACGAGGTAGACGCTATAGCCTAAAAGCATCCTGCTTGGCCACTGTTACGTCAGCCCACTCCTTCTCCCGTTTATCGCTTTGCTCTTCGTCGTGCAGCCCAATACTTCTTCATCCGCGCTGAGACCGCCTTGCGCTGCGCTGCGCTCCATTTGGCCCGCCGTCGCACCGCCCGCCGTTCCGGTCTCTCTGCCGCTGATCGCAACCTAAACTTGATCGGCAGTTCGTCTGCGTCGAACGAATCCCGCAGGTGCGGAAACGAGCTAACCAGCTTTCTGGCCTCGTCAACCAGTTCTCGGAGCCGAGCTTCAGCACCTTTCCGAGCCAGTTCGAGGATGTGGGAGGAGTGTTTAGCCATCGCGTGATTGTATCCGAGGCTGAGCGTTCGGAAGGCGAGCGAAGGCGGCTGCATGGGGATCTAACCGACTTCAGAATCAAATGCTCACTGACCGCCCACCCCATCAGAACAACGTCCCCTGGGCACTCCAACTCGAAACGGGCCGACCGACAGGCCGGATTCGAGGATTAATCGGCCTCCGACAACGCTGGATATCCCCGCACACTTTCACCCGAATCCGCCCGGACAGACCCCGCTCAGTTGTGAACAACGCTCCCTAGACAGGGGCAACGACACCGCGCTAACCTCCGCGTTGCACTGATGTGGACGCGACAGCCTCGATTTGTCCGGGTGATTGGCGCGGCGGGCTTCGTAATGCTCGTGACGACATTCCATCGATGGGACTGGCTCTATAGCGATCCGCAGGTGTGGTGGCGCAAGTGGCAGGGTGCGATTGCGTTTGCGCTGTGCTGCCTAGCCTCAGGACTGGCCCTGTTCCACCGACGCTCGCCGTTCACCGATGAAGCCTCGCCAGACAGTCCGACAACCGTTCTGAAGCTCAATGCGTCTTCAGCCGCATCCGCCGAAACGCCGCCTGAACGACGTAGGATCCGTTAGTGGTGCAGGACAACGACACCGTGCTGTGGCGGATGACAGGCGCAAGCGGACGCATCCTCGAATGCGTGATCCGGTTCGCTCCCGGTGGCGTCGAAGTCGAGATCCGCTCTGACGGCTCGGAGATGATCACCACCCCTTCACGACCGGGATTGAGGCGATGGCGTCGGTGAAGGAACTGTGGCAGGATTTCGCAACGCGCTGACGGTCTACGATTCCGTCTGCGCTTCCGGTGGAGCGTGGTTCCGCGAGCCGTGCGACACGACGCCCGGCCGATGTTGTTCTTTTGGGAATGAAGCCTTTCCATGAGTATCGAGACGTTCTCGTTTCCGGAGGCCGGAACGATTGGGAAGATCGAGGATGCTCTGCTGGCTGGCGGATACGTTCGCGTAGCGAACAATCCGTTTCATCCCGGTCCAACTGGCACGAGGCACTACTCATGGTGGGATTCGAGGGACTTTCGATCCGCATCAGGGATTGATGGCTCCGCCTATCCTCTCGACGATGAGGGAAAGCGAGAGTCGGGCACGTCTAGCGACTGGGCTATTCGACTTCGAACGTCCATGTGGGCGAGCACCTTTGACAAAGAGCACCAAAACGAAACCGTTCGCACTCTGAAACGTGCTTTCGGTGGGTTTTTCGAGAATGACCATTTCGGAAGGAATCGCTACATTCCCATCAACCGGCCGCTGAGCACGGCAGTGACACGAGGGCTCTACGCGCTCAGAGATCGTGTAATTGCGGATCTAGAAGCGCTTGAGCACACGATTCCAGAAGAACAGATTCAGAGTGTCTCAACAAGAGTAGGCAGGGTAACTGAGACTAATGTCGATCTAGAGCTATTGGAGACGGTTCGCCGCCTCTGGTGGAAGCCGCCTTCTTTACAACGCACTTGTGCCGTTCGTCGTCGCATCGCTTGAACACTTTTTAGTAACTCGTTCCAAATCCTGCTCGCTTATAACGAAAAAGCGTTGCTGAAGGTCGGCGATAATCGCAAAGTGTCATTCGAAGAAGCCGTTGATTTGGTCAGGAGGACTGTCACGTTGCCGCAAATTGCCGCGTCTTGGTTCAGCTTTCAGAACATTGACAGCATCCATAAAGCATTCGAGTCAAACTTTCAGATTAACTTTCGTGGACTGATCAAGCAACGACGCCGAGTCAGCAGACGACTTCCAGTGCTGAGTAACGCACTTGAGGAGTTGATCTCATTCCGCCACGGAATCGTGCATCGATTCGAGAAAGATAGCACTCTCACACGAACACGCCTGCTTGAACTCATTGCGCTAGCGAAAACGATTATCGAGCTGATGTCTTCTGAGATAGAACGCCGCGAGGGTGCAAAGCTCGGCCCTGGGTGACAAAGGCGCCATCGAAATCGTGCAAATTGCGACACATGCGAGATTCCGCGCATGCCCAGACGGAGGCGCAGCTAACTTGGGGGCCCACCGAAGGGACTCTGACCGGTTTTCTGCAAGCCTACGAGTCGAGTTTCGATGGTCACGCTTGACTGCGCTGCACACGCTGGTAGACTGCCCCGCATGACGATCATGGCTGTGCCGCCCAAGTATCGACGGCCAATCGGGTGGGTGTATCTGACGGCCTGCGTTCTCGGCGTAATCGGCGTCATCGGTGCATGGCTCATTCGGTGACCAGTCTCTTCCCGGCGGGTCCCTCTCGCACCGACACGCACGTCTCCGCCTCAAAGCATGGATGGGACCCAAATCGAAAATCCGCCGACCCGACATGCGCGATCCCGCGCAAGGGGCAAGTTGAAATCGAGTCCCTTCGAGTCGGTTGAGCCGGAAGTGGCGCACGCTCAGAACGAGCTGCCTGGAGGGGACTTCAACGACACGGACAATTCGCGGACAGCCGTTCGCAGGGTGCTCTGATTCAATAGCTTACAGTCGCACGTCCGGTTGGCAACCGGCCGTTTTGAGGACAAATCGAAGAAAAATGCTCAACGTTGTAATTCAATCGGGTGAACGGGTTTCGATAGAATCCGTCGCGTGAAGGCGACGAGGGCGCTAGTGAGGCGCATAGTGGCGTTTTTGCGAGATCGCCACGCTGTCCTCTTGTTGTTAGCCGTATGCGAGGCCGCTTGCAGTCACACCACGTCATTGCAACCTTCGAGCACTGGGTGCTCCGCGTTATCGATGAGGAGTTCACTGATACTGAATGCGGGTCAGACGCTTAGGATGAACTTCTCCGTGCCGCCTACCACCGACACGGATTTTCTAGACACCGAGGTGCCGTTCCTGCCATTTCCGCTGTCGCCCGACGTGCCCGCGATGTCGTGCCGCCTGTTCAACGGCGATGTCTTGCTCGGAAGTGGTGCGTGTAAGGAGAACTGGCAGAGTGCTACGGCCGCTTTCCCGGTTCCCGATGTTCCCACCGTCGATTTCTCATCAATTGCGCTGGGCAGCAACGCGCTCCGCGAAGACTTTATGGTTACCTCTGGCTCGGTCGTCTTCGAGTTGGACGGCAACGTCGGCGTATCTCGGACGACAGGTCCAAACGTACCACCGAACAGCAACTTGAGGTTTGTCGCGACCGGAACGATCACATCGTTCGTGCTTCTCTCCGGGTCATGCCAGTAAGTTTTTGAAACGCCTCGTCGCTGGAGGAGAACCCGTTCGGTTCCAGAATCAGAATTTGTCCGTGTTTTGTCCGTGGACTCTTGAAGACAGGCGCCAAACCCCCCCCCGCACATCAAAGGGGGAACACCCTATAAACATTGGTTCGAATTGGGAGGAGTTGGTGTTCCTCCCGACCTGAATAGCCCTGTTAACCGGAGGGTTGTTGGTTCGAGTCCAACCTGAGGAGCCAATCCCCAGAGGTATGTTCCGGTCACATGGGTGACGGATTATTCCGAGCACATAGGTAACACTTTCGAGCCGAAGGGATTCTCGATCGGCTCGACCCGTCCCACCTCGTCGTCGAAGTAGCCCAAATCGTCGCGCATGAAGGTGACGAGCCAGATCCGCTCGCCGATCGCAGGAGCTGGACCGACGCGATCTGCTGCCGCAGCCTCTCGCGGATCTTGGGCGCGCCCTAGCCCGGGTACTCGCGCTTCAGCCGAACGATCGTCGCGTCGATGGGCGCGGGCAGTCGATTGGCCTGGCGGTCGCGAGGCCGGGGAGCTCGTTGGCTTCGCGGAGCTATTTGATGAGGATTCCTGACCGGCCAAAAGTGTGACTGGATCCGGAACGATTCGATTCTGCTCGAAGATGGTCTATCCCTGAGCCACTGAAGATTCGCGCTGTGGGCTCGAAGCCGGACATGCCGACGACGCCAAGGAAGGGCGCGAAAGGTGCGACGAGTTTTCCAGGCAGCTATTTTTTTCGTCGCCCTCCAGTCGTGGCCATTCTGGTGCAGCACCAACGAGGTCACGTTACCGTGCTCGTCTTGAACGAAGTCGAAATCGCCGGGAATGACGGTAAAGAAGAACCTGGTTTCGCTTTCGGCGTAGAGCGGAAAGGGCTGTCCATAGGCCAGCCCCATCAGTTGTCCGTTCTCGACGGTGACAACCTGTTTGAAGTCTTTCGATTCATAGGAACCCGCGTAGGTTGCAAGGATCTTCGGATCGACATGGATCGAGGCACGCACGGTCGGCCGGAAATCGGCCCAGCTGTGTTCATTGGCGACGCTATGCATGATCTCGTCGGCGAGCAAGTTGCCGTTGTCCCATTTGGTCATTACAACGAACCCGTTGCCGCTCTTCTCGTAGAGAAGAAAGTTGTTGTGGAAGCCTGCATTGTCGCCCCCGTGCGAAAAGTACAGGTTGGCATCAGGCCCTCCGATCTCAAGTCCCAATCCCCAATGACCCATGCCGGCGGTGAGCATCTGTCTCGTCATGTCCTTGGACAGGACATGGTTGGCATTACCGAACGTTCGTCGACGCCGGGAATCGTCGTCTCGCCGGACTGCTGTGCTGGGCGGGAACAACACTGTTGCTCGAACTGTCGCTGCCCCGTGTCCTCTCGGTGGCGCTCTGGTATCACTTCGGATTCCTCGTGATCTCGACTGCGCTGCTCGGTTTCGGCGTCGCGGGAACGACGCTTTCGGTGTGGCCGTGGCTGCGCGACACGGCGCCGCTCGACCGCGCCCTGACTGCCCTGGCGGCGGCATTTGGACTGACCGCGATCGTCTCCTTCTGGTTGATGCGCAAAGCACCAGCCGATGGAAGGCGTCGAGATGACGGACCGCGAGTGCACGCTCGCGCGAGGTCTATCAGATCGCCAACCGTCGTCCTGACGCCCGGCGCCCGCTCTCAGACGCGCTGGTACGTGAACCCGCGCTCCTGCACAAGGCCGACGAGCAGCGTGTGCGCCGGCACGAGCTTCACGCCTGGGACGAACCCGGCGATGAGCTCGGCGCGCACCTCGGGCATTGGCCGATTGACCGCCTGTGCGATCATCCCCGCGACGCCGAACAACGCCATGTTGCACTGCCAGAAGATGGCGCCGCGCTCCTGCAGCGAGAGGATCGTGTTCGTCGGAGCGCCGCCCGCTTGCCCGAGGAAGATATTGCGCTGCGCCGGCTGACCTGTCCGGGGATCCTTGATCTTCCACAGCTCGCCGATCTTGAGTTTCGGCCACAACGCGTCGCTCGCGAGAAAGGGGAACGCCGTCTGCTGGATGCCGATCGCGACGTTGACGTCGGGCGGCTCCATCTTCAGCACTTCCTTCGCCAACGCCAGGTAGTTCGACGGCATGCGCAGCGTCGAGTCGCCATTCACGTCCGCGCCGCCCATGTCAAAGAGCTGCTTGTGTTTGCCTTTGAACGAATCCAGCCAGGACAGGTCCCACGTTTGCGGCGCCTGCGCCTGGTCGAGTTCGCCAGCGGTCGCCAGCGCGGGCAGCACTGCGAGCCCGGACATTGCAGCGAGAAAACTCCGCCGATCGGGTACCGGCATGTGTCGCTCCTTTTCCGCGATCGATTGCGTTCGACCAACGGCGACTATACAGTGTGAGTCTATGCGAAGAATCATTCTCGTCACGCTCGCGCTGTGCGCGATCGCGGCCTTCCCGGTGAGGGCGGCCAACTACGACTGGAAGGCCAATGCCCTCAAGCATTGGGCGAGCTCCTATGCGTTCACCTACACCGTGGTGGATGCGATGCCCGCCGACGCGTTCGCGTACATCCCGCCGTCGACGGCCAAACCGACGGAGCGCAACTACGGCGGGTTGGCCACGCACATCGGCGTGTTCAACATCGGGATGGCGGCGCTCGTCACGGGACTGAAAGGACCGGAGCCGCTGCCGAGGGGCACCACCGACAAGGCGCAAATTCTCGCGTATCTTCACGCCTCCGAAGCGTTCGTGATCACGGCGCTGAAGGCGGCGACCGAAGAACAGCTCAGTCGGACCGTCAAGTTCGCGAATATCGAGGAGACAGGCTACGAGGCGTTCGAAGGCGGTTTCGCCCACATGGCCCACACGCGCGGACAGTGCGAAGTCTACCTGCGCCTGAACAACATCCTGCCTCCGAAGTACCCGTTCGAATGACACGAGAGACCGCCCGCCCCGCCGCCGAATGGATCCGCACGTCGTAGTCCTGCGCCTCGATCCACACGATCCCTGACGATCTCGAGCAGGGTCTCGTCATCGGCGAGGAGCACGGCGTCACGCGGTTCATCGCTTGTCTTCCGCGCGAGCCCCCTGGAGGATCAGCGCCATCGAGTAGTTCGCTTCGTGGCACGCATACTCGAAGATCCGATCCTGCGTCCGCACGAGATACACCTCCCCGGTCCACGGACGTGCGAATGCGGCCGATCGTCCACCGTGAACTGGTACTGAATGGTGTCGGCGTCCGTCATCGTAAATCGCTCCACGACATGACGCTCCGCAGTCGTTCCGCGCAGCTCCGTCTTCGCCGTGAAGTTCGTCGTCTCGACGAGGAGTGCGTCACCCTCCCAGTGTCCGCGTGAATCGCCGGTCATCTGCCGGATCGCCGCCGGCAGATGCGGACGTCCGTCGAACGGCACGATGCGCGCTTCGTGAACCATCTCGGTCTCGAAGACAATCGCATCGCGCGTTTGCACAATCTGCAGGTTGCTGTTCTGCGGCACAGGCATCATCGGCGGCCCGGCGCCCCACATCAGGCAGCGTTCGCCGAGCGTGAGATCCTCCGGGTTGTCGAACGGATGCGCGCGCCGCTCGGCCATGCGCGCCTGCATGCGCGCCTGCGTCTCCGGCGTCAGCGGCGGCAGCCGTCCGTCCGGCGGATCGGTGACAATCGACGTCCGCAGGCTCGGGCCGACACGCGCCGGCCCGGACCAGATGCCGTTGATTTCGCCGTTGACCTTGAGCTCCACCTCGCCCCGTGCGGCGATGAAGCGGTCGAGGCCATGGGCGACGAAATCCGCGGCCTCGGCTTCGGTGAAGTACGGCTTGTCCGCGAATTCCTTCGGACGCTCGAGCGGCGTCACCGTCGCGTTGTCCCACGTGCCCTGCAGGTCGGGATGTCCGTCAGCGGTCCGCGGGATCGCCGACTTCGTACCGGCGGCGGCGAGGAAGGCGGCCGCGAGGATCAGCGCGCGCATCATGAGATGTCCGCGTCGCGGCTGGCGAGGACCGAGCGAATGCCTTTGACGATCTCGTCGACACCCGCCTCGTACCGGAAGCGGATCCGCGTCTGCCCTCGGCCGTCGAGCAAGTAGAGCGTCGTCGTGTGCGAGACCGTGTACTTCGCCGCGGACTCCGGCGTCGGCTCGATGCGGTACGCCGCCCCGTACATCGCGACGACCCGGTCGATCTGCGCTTTCGTGCCCGTGAGCCCCAGCGCGTCGACGCTGAAGTTCGCCAGATCGGCTTTGAGCACGGCCGGCGTGTCGCGCTCGGGATCGACCGAGACATAGAGCGTCTTGACGCGCTTCGCGTCATCGCCCAGTCGCCGGTAGACCGATCCCAGCTTGGACAGCGTCGTCGGGCACGCATCCGGGCAGTACGTGTAGCCGAAGAAGATGAGAACGGCCTTGTGTCTGAGAGACGAGAGCTCGAACCGGCCGCCATTGTGATCGGTGAGCGAGAAGTCGCCGCCGATCGAATCGATCGGCGGCGGAGCGGACGACGAGCACGCGGCGGCGACGGCGGCGGCCGTCGCGAACGCGAAGACGAGACGGGCGCGGCGCCAGGGCGTCATTGCATCGACTCCTGTTTGCGCACGACCGCCGATAGCGGCACCTTGGATCCGTCGTCCAGCGTCAGCGTAACGTTGAGATGATCGCCGACGGCGGGTCGCTGCTTCAGACCGAAGAGCATGATGTGCAGCCCGCCGGGCTTGAGCTCGGTCTTGCCGGCCGGCAACGGAATCGACTTGACGGGCGACATGCGCATCATGCCGTTCTCGTTCTTCATCTCGTGGAGTTCCGCTTTGTCCGCGGCGTCGCACGTGGCCGACACGACCGCGCGCGCGGCCTGGCCTGTGTTTTCGAGCACGACGAACACGGCGGTGATGTCGCGCGAGGGCGCGGGCTCGCGCGTCCACGCATCGTGGGCGGTGACGGTCTGCGTCTGCGCGTGCGCGATGCAGATAGCAGCTGCCGCAAGACACGCGCTCGTGATCGTCCACTGCAGTAAACGTTTCATGGCTGCTCCTTCGATGCCTGCGTCGTCCGCAGGGAAATGACATACAACGCCAGCGACGCGCGTTCGTCGCGCGTCAGGTGGCGGAACGACGGCATGCTGCCGCCATTGCTCGACAACCCGCTTTCCAGCGTCGTCGCGATCGCGGCCACGTCGGTGCCGTTCTTGAACGCCGACGCGTCGCGAAAGTCGCGCGGCGGCGGCACCAGCGTCTTCGCGACCGGTCCGTCGCCGTGCCCGTTTGCGCCGTGACAGCTCGCGCAGCCGTTCGACGCGTACAGCTCGCGACCCACGGCCGCGGTCGGCGCCGGACTGCTGCATCCGATCGCGGCGATCGCGATGCCGATGCCGATCGCCGGACGAAGTCCCATGCGGCTCATGGGCACACTCCTCCCGAACCTTTGAAACCGAATGAATCTGTCGGGCAGGCTTGAAGGCCTGCACTACCGGTAAGCGCTACGCGCGTGGAGGCGGATGATCGGGCGGAACGGAGAGGAGCGGGAGCGGAGTGACGACGGCGATGTGAATCCGATCGCCACATCGTACAGCGTCGATCGTGACGTGCTGCGCGTGCGGCGCCGCCAGGCCGAGCATCGATTCGACGGCCGCTGTCGCCCAGTCGCCGGCGGCCTGCATCGCACAGACGCGCGTGCCGCCCGCCGGCTGGTGATGCATGGGACAGGTCGCATCGGCGCCATGCGTGCAGTGGCACTCGACCGTGGCGCCCGCCGCGTCGATCCAGACGATCGCGGGCGCGGCGACGAGCGCGGCCACGCGGTAGCCGATCCAGACGGCCGCGACAACGACACGCAGGCGGCGGCCGATCGTGTTAGTCATGATGACGATGCGTCGTCGTCGTGTGTGACGGCCACGGTGCCCACTCGAAGGTCAGCGGCGCTGGCGCGGCGGCCTTGGGGTCGGCGCACAACGTCTCGAGGCCGACGGGCCGCAGCGCAATCGTCGAGCGGCCCGCTCGGTCGTCCACCCACGCCACGATCACGCCGCCCGTCGTCGTCGCGATCGCCGGCCGAGCGTTCGCGCCCCAAGCAGTCACCGGCGTCGTCGGCAACCGCGTGAACGCGCCGTCGTTGCTGAAGACGACACGCTGCAGGGCGATGCGGCGATCCGCGCCGTTCGACTCGTCCCAGGCCAGGACGAGCGTCCCGTCGGCGTCGACGACGCCGCGCCAGTTCGCGGCGTCTGGTCGGTCGATCTCCGCGATCACGCGCTCGGGAATCTCGGGGTCGTCGACCGATGGGCCGGTATAGACCAGGCGCACGGCATCGGCGGCGTCGCGATCGAACGTGGCGCCGCCGTTCGTCGACAGCGCCGAGCGTACGGCAGCGCCATTTCGGGTGCGCTCGATCCAACGGACGACAAGCCGCGGCGTCTCGCCCGGGCGTTCGAACAGCAGGCGCGGTGGTTCGCCGGCATCGATCGCCGGCGAGGTCACGACGCGAATGGTCGGTCTAAATGTCCCGCCGCCGTCGTCGCTCGTCGTGACGAACAGCGCCGTCGTACCGGCATAGTTGGCGAACCACGCCAGCGCCACCGTCCGGCCGCGCGCAGCGACGCCCGGTCGCGATGCGACGGCGCCGTGGGTGGCGAATCGGATCTCCGGCCCCGGTCCCAGCGGCAGCGCGAACCGCGTCGTCTCCGGCGCTCGCCCGCACGCCGTCCAGGCGAGGATCGCGGTCATGACGGCGATGGACGCGTAAGCGCAGCGGCTCATCGTTCCTTCGAGTACGCCGGAAAGGTGAAGTCAAATGCCTGGGCGGCATCGCCGGCCTTGAACGCCACGCGAAGCTTGAGATTCAGCGGCGGCGTCGCGCCGGCGATGCGCACTTCCAGGGTGCTCGGATCGGCGCCCGCCGAGAGCGGCTGCGCGGATCCGACGGGCGTACCGTTGGCATCCGCCCGCGACACGCTCGCCGTCATTCCTGCCGGCGACATCGGCCGTGTCATGTCGTCGTAGAAGTACACCCGAAAGACGTCAGGCGCCACGAAGGTTCCTTCGAGGTGATGCCACTGGTCCGAGGCCATGAACAACAGACCACCGTGCCGCGGATTGTGATCGCCGTGCGGGACGCGATCGTACGCCTTGATGCGCGCGCTGCCGTCCGCGCACGTCCCCGGCGTGAGCTCGTGCACCTTCTTATCGGCCGCGCAGGTGAAGTACAGCGCCGCCGTGATCGGCACGAGCGGCGTGTGGTCGATCGGACACGTGCCTGGAGCCTCCCGAATGACGAGCTGCACCTTCAGACACGAGTAGGCGGTGACGAGCCGGCGCGGCACGAGCGCCGCGCCGGACTTGGGACACTTGCCGGGCTTGTCGTCGACGTACGCCTCCTCGCCAGGCGAGGGGCAGACGTACGACAGCGGCGGCAGATCGACGGCCGGCTCGGCCGCCTTCGTCCCGACGATGCGGACGTCGTACAGCGTCGTGAAGTCGCCATCGTGCACGGTCGCCGTGATACGTTGGCCAGCCTTCAGCTGACCGATCGTTTCCGGCTTGTCGAGGCGGTACACCATCGTCATCGCTGACATCCAGCCGACGACGTTCTCGCCGTTGACGGTGACGGTCCGTGCCGCGGGATCTACGGCTTCGACCGTGCCGTGGAACTGGTACGTGCGCGGCGCCTGCTGCGCGGACGGGCTCGCGATCCCGAATCCGACGCACGCGACAGCCAGCAGTACGGAAGCGACGAGCGATGGCCTGGTCATCAATGTGTCGTCGCCTTGACCGTGAACGTGAAGTCGCCCTTGACGACGTGCCCATCGTCGCCGGCGGTCTGCCAGGCGACGGTGTAGGTGCCGGGCGGTACCGCGCCCGAAACAGCCGCCATCAGCTCCTTGCCACTCATGACGTGCATGCCGCTCAGCGCGACTTTACCCGACGCGCCCGTCAGATCGAGCTTGCTCACGGCGGGATCGATCTTCTCGTTGAACCAGAGTTGGATCTGTTTCGGGGCCTGCGTCAGCGTGGCGCCGGCGGCCGGCTCGCTCTTCTCGAGCTTCGTGTGCGCCAGGACGTAGGCGGACAGGCCCATCACGACGAGTGTGAACGCGAAGAAGACTCTCGAGATCGTGCGCGTCATGCTCCCTCCTCATTTACGGATGTGCGAGTTCGGTCAGGATACCAGTGGCGATCACGATCGCCGCTGCGAGCATCAGTTCCCAGCGAAGCGCCGGCGCGATGGGTTCCGCGCGCGGTCTTCGCAACGATCGCCAGTTGACGTATCCACATCCGAGGGCCCCCGCCACGAGCGACAGTTTCGCCACTAGCGTCCGGCCGTAACTGGTCGTCCACAGGTTCGAAATGGCACCGACGTATGTGTATGCCGCGACGACGCCCGTCGCCGCCAATGTCGCAACCCCGGCAAGCGCCAGCGGAAAGAACGCTCTCAGCAGACGCGCTCGATCGTCCGTGCGGTCTCCGCTGATGGCTGCAACGACGCCGAGCGTGCCGAGCCACGCGCCACCACCGAGGATGTGCACCGTCTGGACCACCATTCGCGTCGGCATCCCTTCCGTGTGACCGCCGCGTGCGAGCGCAACGACCAACGCCAGCGTCGCGCAGGCGCCGACGATGCCGGCCGCGCGGCCGCGAATCGCGCAGATCGCTGCGGCGCCCACGAGAGCGGCCATCATCTGCCACCGCCACGCCTCGCCCCAGCGGCTGACCAACGCGATCGTCTTCAGCGCGTCCACCGACATCGAGTCGGCCGGACCGAAGACCGTCGCGGTATGGGCCCAGGCGCGAACGGCGAGGGCCAGCACCAGTGCGAGCCACGCCGTCGCCTCGATGCCTCGCAGCCGCTCGACGATCAGCGGATCGCCGGCGCGGTCGGCCCGACGCAGCAACGCCGAGCGCACCGTTGACGCGCCGACCAGCGTCAGCGTCAGCGCGTAGACGACGATCGTGACGGCGATTTCGGTCACCGTGAGGCGGACGATTCACCATTCGACGCCGACGCTCCATCGCCGCCGGCGACTTCGCAACCACTGTCGAGCGAAATGCGCCGCAGCGTGGCCACGCGTCGACTTGGCGCGTTGTCATCCTGGAGGGTCACGGTCGCGGCGACAAAGAGCCCGACCTTCATAAGACCTCGCAATCCCGAGATTGACCTGAAAATGCTGGCGAGCGCGCCGAGCGACGGCGAGCGCTGAAACCAGCCGGAACATCTGCGCTCGCGCTCGATGCACGTCACCGAACGCCAGCGGGTGCGGGTTACGAAACGGAAAGGACTCTAGGCGCGGGGCGGAGGACCGTCGGGTGCGAGGGGCGCGCTCTGAAGGTGGCGCGCCGAACTGGCGGTGAGCGTCGAGACACACAATGGTTCGTCGAACTCGGCGCGCTGGACCATGACGGCGATCGGTCCAACGATCGCGACGACGGTGGCCGCGTGCGGATCGGCGGTGCTCTTGCACGCGCAGTTCGACTTTGACGAGGACTTGGCCGGCGCTGAGTGGTGCATCGGGCAGGTGCCGTGATCGCCACCGTGGGCGCACGTGCAGTCGGTGTCGGCCGACTGGTGAAGCTCGTCGACGCACACGGCGAGCGGCGCCGCGATCACGCCAGCTGCGTGGCAGCAGACCCAGACGGTCGTCAGCGCGGACAGGGTGCGACGCACACGCCTCATCAGGGTTCCACGATAGTCCCGGACTTTGCGGCTGTCAAACGGGTTATTCAATCGCGGTCATCGAATAGAAGTAGGATTCTGCGCAGCGAAAGGTATTCCTGATGAGAGCCTTCATGTGTTGCATCGTCGCTCTGTCGGCGCTGTCTGCCATGCCGGATGAGCGGTCTTTTGCCGGCACGATCACGGACGAGATGTGCTCGAACGCCGACCACTCGCAGATGCAGATGGGTCCGACCGACGAAGCGTGCGTCAAAGCCTGCGTCGAAGATCACGGCGTCGGATTCGTGCTGTTCGACGGCAGAAACGTGTACAAGTTGAGCGATCAGCGGCTGCCCGAACGGTTCGCGGGCAAGAAGGTGACAGTCACCGGCACACTGGACGCGAAGACGAAGACGATTCGCGTCGATTCGATTCGCGCCGGGGAGTGACGCGCGACTCGCGCGAGCTCCGGCTATCCAGTTTGCTGCGGCGCCCTTCTGTTCAGATCGACCGACCACTCGTTCAAAACGCGGCGACGCGATCAACGGAACTGAATATCTTCCGCCGGTGTTCGCGTGGCGATACCGATGAGCGCCGGCGGTCCCAATCAGACGAGATCCGCCGACAAGATTTTTCGGGGGTCACGGAAACGGTTGCGGCGCCTGAAGTGGTACAAGCACACGACGGGCTATTTCTGGGCATTCGTCGTGCTCATTAGCGTGCTCATATTCCTCTTCATTCCATGGATGTGGCAGCACTCGAGCCACGTGCCGGAGCACGGCGCGACGCGGACGAATCAGCACAGGCGGTGACCTGACCGGTTCCGGAAATCCATTCCGTCCGCCCGATTGCGCCGCGGTCCGCGACGCGTCCGCCCGAATCGGCTATCGCCGACCTCACGTCGCGCCGTTCGTTCGGCGCATCCGGATGTTGATGCGAGCCGCATGACCGTTCGTGCCGTCGCCGTCGTCGGCGTTCCGGAGATTCGCTACGCTCGCGGCGCGTGTCGGATCTGGTTCTCATTCGCGTCGCCTTCGCGGCAGTGCTGCGCCATCGTCTGCGCAGCACGCTCGCGATTCTCGGGGTCGCCATTGGGATCGGCGCCACGTTGTGCACCGTCGCGTTGGGCGAGGGGAGCGCCGCGGCGATCCACGAGGATCTGGTCGCGCTCGGCGACAACCTGCTGTGGGTGCAGGCCAGTGTCAAGCGCGCCGGCGGCGTGCGCGACCGCGCGGGCGGCATCGCGGCGACGCTCACGGCCGAAGACAGCGCCGCGATCCCGCAGGAGGTACCGGAGATTTCACGGTGCACACCGCAGGTCGATTCGCCGATTCAGATCATTCACGGAAACCGCAACTGGCGCACCACTTATCGCGGAGTCACGGCCGACTACGTCCAGGTGCGAAAGTGGCCGGTCGAGGACGGCGACGTCTTCACCGATGTCGACGTGCAGCAGCGCTCGAAAGTCTGCCTCCTGGGACGAGTCGTCGCCGATGAAGTCTTCGGCGACGAGAATCCGGTCGGACAATCGGTGCGTCTCGGGTCGGTGCCGTTCACCGTTGTCGGCGTGCTGAAGCCGAAGGGGCAGTCCTCGGTCGGACAGGACCAGGACGACTTCATCATCCTGCCGTACACCACCGCCATCGTCTTTTTTCGACGGACCACGTTTATCGAGGACATCATGTGTTCCGCTGTTTCGGCGGAGCTGCTGCCGCTCGCGCGCGAGCATCTGACCGCGCTGCTGCGCGACCGTCATCGTCGCGTGGCCGGCATGGAGGACGACTTCGACCTCCGCACGGACGACGACGCCATTCGCGTCCGCGAAGAGGCGGCGCGCACGTCGGGTCTGATGGTGTCGGCGGTGGCGCTCGTGTCGCTGCTGGTCGGCGGCGTCGGGGTCATGAACATCATGCTGGTGTCCGTGAGCGAACGGACCCGCGAGATCGGATTGCGGATGGCGATTGGCGCCAGGCAGCGGCACGTCCGCCTCCAGTTCCTGGTGGAGGCGCTCGTCATCGGACTGCTCGGCGGCGCGGCCGGTCTCGCCCTCGGCGTCATCGCGGCACGGGTTCTGACCGACAGTCTCGGCTGGCCCATGCTGATCTCCCCAAAGGCGATCGCGATCGCCGTGACGTTTGCCACGGGCGTCGGGCTGGTGTTCGGTTTGTATCCCGCGAATCGCGCGTCGGCGATGGACCCGGTCGAGGCGCTCCGCTTCGAGTGAGCCTCGATTGTGCTCAGGAGCCGAGCGATGCGCGAACTGTCGCTCTGACGCTCGGTCGATGTGTCGACTGCCAGGTGGCTCCCACCATCAGCGCACGAGCGGCGCTGGCGCACACCTCGCACGCGACGGTTGTCCCATCGCGTACGACAGAAATGCGATACCGCGTTCCGTCGACCGCGAGTTGGCACGACAGGTCGCCATCTGCCCACAGGATTGCAAGGTCCACGAATCGATCGGAGCGAGCGGTCATTGGCTGTGCCGGATCATCCACGGCAGGACCACCAGGACGAGGAACGCGAGCCACCCGATGAGCACCCAGAGTTCCCACGAGCCGTTGTCGCGCATTTTGATCGGGCGGACGCGCTTGCGTGGTCCGCGACACGTCTTCGCTGGACGCGAGTCGCGAGTGGGGTCCATCGGATCGCGTCATCTCACCGCGAGGACGTCGGTGTGGCGTGCGAATTCCATTGGACGGTCGATCTTCACCGTCAAACGGCTGCCACGACTTCATCGTTGGTGACGGTAAGGCACGTCTGCGTCACGCCGACTCCTGGTGCCGCACAAACGTCAGAAAGAAGCACGTCGCAGCGAGCGTGACGATGCACGGACCCGTTGGCCGGTGCGTCCAGGAGGCGACGGCAGAGCCGCCGAGCGTCACAGCGACAGCCATCGCCGCCGCAATGGCCAGCATCTGCGACAGGTTCCGCGATAGCTGCTTCGCCGTCGCCGCCGGCACGATGATGAGCGATCCCATCAGCAGCACGCCGAGATAGCGCAGGCCGAGCGCGATCGTCAGCGCGAACATCTGTAGATACAGAAGATTCAGCAGCCGAACGTTGATGCCGACGGTGCGTGCGATGTCGGGGGAGACGAGCGCCACGACGAGCGCACGCTTCCTCGCCACAACGAACCACGTGACCGCCAACGCGGCGAGCAGGACGAATGTGGTTTCGACCGATGAGGGTTGCCCGGCTTCGCCGCCGAACAGCGCCTCGATCAAGTCCTCGCCCGACGTCGTCATGCTGCCGATGGCGAGCGCGGCCGAAAAGACGACACCGATCAACGTCTCGGTGGCCAGTCGCGAGCGCTCCTCGAATGCCCACACGACGAGACCGCCGAAGAACAGCATCGCCGTTGCGCCGAGGAGCGGGTGCACGTGGAGGGCGAGGGCGACGCCGATGCCCGGCAGCGCGACGTGCGACAGGGCGTCGCCGGCGAGCGCCATCCGTCGCATCACGGCAAAACAGCCAACGAGGCCGGCGGCCATGGCCACGGCCGCCGCGAGAATCAGCGTTGCCACCGACATGCCGTCCCCTCTCCGGTGTCGTGCACGTGCAACGCGACCTCCTCGCCGTAGATCGCGCTGAGCCGTTCGGATGTCAGCACCGTGCGCGGCGCGCCGACGCAGACGTGTTCGCGGCCCAGACACAGCACTTGCGTCGCGTGCCTGAACACGACCGACAGGTCGTGCGAGATCAGCAGCACCGTCATGTTGCGTTCGCACTGCAGCCGGGCGACGAGTTCGTTCAGCCGCTCTTGCCCCGGCTCGTCGACGCCGGCGGTCGGCTCGTCGAGCAGCAGGACGTCGGGGTGGTCGACGAGCGCGAAGGCGACGAGGAGCCGCTGAAACTGACCGCCCGAGATCGAGCCGATCGACAGGTGCGCGATCGCGGTGGGGAGACCCACGTCCGCGAGGATGGCGGCGAGGCCGGTGCCACCGATCGTGCTCGCGCCCGGTTTGGCGCGGAGAAAGTCAAAGCCGGTGATCGGCACGTCGCGCGTGAGATCCAGCTTCTGGGGAACGTAGCCGATTCGGATGCCCGCCTTCCACCGAATCGTGCCCTCGAAGGGCACGGCGCCGATCAGCGCCCGGAACAACAGCGTCTTGCCCGCGCCGTTCGGGCCGATGATCGCCAGCGACTCCCCGGCGGCGACGGAGAAGGTCACATCGCGGACGATCGGAGTCGCCCCGACATGCAACGAGAGATGCTCGACGCGCAGAAGAGGATCGGTCACGACCCAGAAGTATGCGCATCTGGCAGCGCGCGTCTTGCGGGATCCGCCCGTGTGACGGTTTCAACCATTGAGTGGTCGATTCGTCGCCTCCATTGGAAAGTTGTGTTCTCGCGCGACTAAGCGGAGTGGAGTGAACGCCGATGACGGCGAACACCGCGCACCTGCACGATCACACGCTCGCGTGGCCGCGGACGCGCCGTGCGCGTGCGCTCCTTCTCGCGGGGGCCGTCGTCACGCTGCTGCTGAACGCGCTTGGGTGGGTGACGAGCATCGTGGGCGTCAACACGGCGCTGATCGTCGCGGCGGTGGGAGCGTATCCGCTTGCGCGACGCGTGCGCTCGGCCTTCGTGGCGCGTCGCATCACCTACGACGTGACGATCGGCGTCGCCGCGCTGATCGCGGCGCTCGCCGGCGAGTTCCTGGCGGCGGCCGAAGTCATCCTGATCGTGCTCGCGGGCGATGCGCTCGAGCACTGGGCGATGCATCGAGCGGATCGCGCGATCGCCGGGCTGATGTCGCTCCAGCCCGATCACGCCGCCGTCGTTCGCGACGGCCGCGAGTTCGCTGTCGCCGCGACCGAGATCCGCCTCAGCGATCGGGTGATCGTGCGCAGCGGCGAGCGCATCCCGGTCGACGGCGTGGTGATCGACGGTGACGCGTCCGTCGACCAGGCGCTCGTCACCGGCGAATCGACGCCGGCGGCCAAGTCGGCCGGCGCGCGCGTCTTCAGCGGGACGATCGTGCAACACGGCGCGATCGACATCCGGCCGGAACGGATCGGTGAGGACACGACGCTCGCCCGCATCGGCCGTCTCGTCCGCGACGCGCGCCTCCGGCGTGCGTCCGTCGTGCGCGGCGCGGATCGTCTCGCCCAGTGGTTCCTTCCGGCAATCCTGCTCAGCGCGCTGCTGGTGTACCTGCTGACCGGACAGGCACTTCGATCGGCGGCGGTGCTGCTCGTCGCCTGCTCGTGCGCGCTCGTGTATGCCGCGCCGGCGGCGTTCGCGGCGGCGCTGGCGCGCCTGGCACGGGAAGGCGTCCTCGTGAAAGGGGGCGACGCGCTCGAATCGCTCAGCCAGGTGACCGCCGTCGTCTTCGACAAGACCGGCACGCTCACGGCCGGACATCCGTCGGTCACCGACGTGGCGGCGTCCCCAACGTTCGGGCCCGACGAGATCCTGCGGCTCGCCGCGTCGATCGAGCAGCGGTCGGAGCACGCGTTCGGCCGCGCGATCGTCGCCGAGGCGGCGCGCCGGCAACTGCCGCTGTCGGGGGCCGAGACGTTTGCGCAGCGCCCGGGTCTCGGCGTCACCGGCCGCATCGCATCGCGCACGATTGCCGTGGGCAGTGCCGCGTTCGCGGCGCAGACAGCGCCGGCCGCGACCGCCGACGTCGATTCGCTCCGGGGCCGCTGCGGCCGTGCCGGCGACACTCATCTCGTCGTGCTCGTGGATGGCGCGGCCGCCGGCGTGATCGCGTTGCACGATCAGCCCCGTCCCGACGCCGCGCGCGCGATTCAGGCGATCCGGCAACTCGGCATCAAGAACATCTACCTGCTGACGGGTGACGAGCAGGCTGTCGCCCAGGCGGTGGCGGGCGACGTCGGTATCGAGCCGGAATTCGTTGCCGCCGAACAACTGCCGGAGCGGAAGCTCGAGCGAATTCGCGCGCTCGGCGCGGACGGTACGCGCGTCCTGATGGTGGGCGACGGCATCAACGATGCTCCGTCGCTGGCGGCGGCTCACGTCGGCGCGGCCTTCGGCCGCGGCGCCGCCGATCTCTCCGCCGAAGCGGCACAGGTCGTCGTCCTCGAGCCTCGCCTCGATGCGATCCCCGAAGCGATCGCGTTCGCTCGCAAGACGGTCAAGCGCGTGCGATTCAACATCGTGGCGTTCGCCCTCGGCGTCAACGTCGCCGCGATTCTCGCCGCCGCCGCCGGTGTGCTGACGCCGGCCGGATCGGCGCTGCTGCATCAGTTCGTATCGCTGGCGGTCATCCTCAGTTCGGTCAGCCTGATCGTGGAGCACCGCGTCCGCGATCCGAAGACGTGGGAACAATGGGGACAGCGTCTGGTGATGTGGGCGCGCGAGCGGTGGGCACTCCTCGACGCGACGCTTCGACAGATGCTGTTCCGCCACTGGCGCGCGATCGCGCGAAGCGCCGCCGGGGCGGCCGCGCTCGTCTGGCTCTCGACCGGCGTGGTCGTCATCGGCCCGGCGGAGACCGGGGCGGTCCTGCGATTCGGTCGCCTCGTCGATGCGCGCCTCCAGCCCGGACTGCACCTCCGCGCGCCGTGGCCGATCGAGTCGGTCACGCGCCTCGCGCCTCGGCGCATCCGCGTCCTCGAACTCGGCTTCCGATCGCCGGCGCGTCGGAGTGCCGGGCCGATCGATCTCGAGTGGAACACGACGCATGGCGACGGGGACGTCCAGCAGGTCGCCGACGAAAATCTCGTGCTGACCGGCGACGAGAACATGTCGGAGCTGTACGCGGTGGTGCACTTCGAGATCGCCGACCCCGCCCGCTATCTGTTCAACGTCCGTGACGGTGACGCCGTCGTACGCATGATGGCCGAGGGCGTGCTGCGCAACCTCGCGGCCGGCTATTCGCTCGACCGCCTGCTGACCACCGATCGCCATCGTCTCGAGGAGGCGTGGGCCGACGGCGTGCGCGCTCGACTCACGTCGGTCGGCGCCGGCGTCGATCTCGTCGGCATCCATCTCGCCGACGTGCATCCGCCGGTCGAAGTGGTCGAAGCGTTCCGTGACGTCGCGAGCGCGGAAGAGGAGCGCGTGATGCGCGTCAACGAATCCGACGCCTACGCGAAGGAAGCGATTCCGCTGGCGCGCGGCGGCGCGCAGGCGCAGCTCGAACAGGCCGCCGGCTATCGGGCGTCGCGCGTCGCGCAGGCCGACGGCGACGCCGCCCGTTTCGCCGCCCGCCTCGCCGGCATCGTCAATCTGCCGTTGACGATGTTTCGCCTGCAGATGGAAACCGTCGACGCCGTTCTGTCCGGCAAGCGGATCACGATCACGGACGAACATCGGGGCGGCCGCCGGACGCTCGTGTTCGTCGGAGACGCCGATCTCCTGAAGTTCATCGGCGGCAAGCCGCCAGCCAGTGCCTACGACGAAGAGGAACGCTGAATGATCACCCTCGGCCGCCGCTATGCGAAAACCGTCGTGCTGGTCGCCGCCACGCTCGTGGTGTGGCTGTCGACCTTCACGGTCGCGGAAACGGACACCGCGATCGTGACGCTCTTCGGCCGGCCGACACGCACCGTCACCGAGGCCGGTCTCCACTTCAAGTTTCCTGTCGAGTCGGTGCTGCGATTCGACAAGCGCCTGATGGTCTACGACCCCGGTTCGTCCGAGTTCCTGACGCGCGACAAGAAAAACCTCGTCATCGGTTCCGCCGTGTGCTGGCGCATCGTCGATTCGAACAAGTTTTTGCAGACGGTCGGCGACGCGACCGGCGCCGAGATGCGCCTCCACGATCTCGTCTGGGCGACGCTGGCGGCGGCGATCGGCCGCATCGATCTCTCGGATCTGTTGTCAATCGAACCCGGCCGGGCGCACGTGCAGGCGCTGGCCGACCAGGTCCGCGCCGGCGCGACGGTCGAAACCGAACGGCGGTTCGGCGTGGCCGTCGTCGACCTCCAATTGAAACGGATCAATTTTCCCGAGCAGAACAAGTACGCGGTCTATGCGCGCATGCGCGCGGAACGGGATCGCATCGCCAAGGAATATCGCGCGCAGGGCGAGGAGCAGGCGCTTCGCATTCGCGCCGAAGCCGACCGTCAGCGCACACAGCTGCTCGCGGAGGCGTATCGCGAGGCCGAAACGCTGAAGGGCCAGGGCGATGCCGATGCCGCGCGGATCTATGGCCAGGCGTACGGCAAGAACCCGCAGTTCTACAAATTCCTGCGCACCCTCGAGTCGTACAAGAAGATCCTTAACGAGAAGACATCGATCATTCTGTCCGGCGATTCGGAACTGCTGAAATTGTTGACGCAGGGAAAGGCGCCCGATGCTCGTTGACGTGCGCGAGCCGGCGACCACGCCGGAAACGACGCCACGCGCGCATGTGCTCCGTCGTCTCGATTGGCGTCTCGCCGCGATCGGCGCGCTGGCGACCTATCTCGCGTCTGGCGCGTACGCCGTGTCGGCCGATCAGCAGGCCGTCGTGGTCCGGCTGGGACGCGTCGTCGCGAGCCGGGTGCCGTCAGGCGTGCACTGGACGTGGCCGGCGCCGATCGCGACCGTCTACAAGCTCCGCGTCCGCGAGACGAAACGGTTGACCGTCGGATTCGATCCTGCTCAACCGGTCAGCGGGTCGCAATTCCTCACCGGCGATCGCAATGTCCTCAACATCCGCGTCGTCGTCCAGTTCGCGATCAGCGACCCGGCGGCGTTCCTGTTTCGCACGGCCGACGTGAACGACGTCGTGGCGAACGCCACGCGCGGCGCGCTCGCGCAGGTGGTCGCCAGCCGCGGAGTGGACGATCTCCTGACGACGGAGAAGGTTGCCGTGCAGGAGCGGGTGCAGCAAGTCGCCGAGGCCTCGGTGGGCCGCTTCGACTGCGGCGTCACCATCCTCAGCGTGATTCTCGATGCGATCGTTCCGCCCGCCGAAGTGGTCGAGGCCTTTCGGCTCGTCGCGGCGGCACGCGAAGACGGCGATCGGATTGTGCGGGAAGCGGAAACGTACGCGAACGGCGTTGTGCCCGTGGCGCGCGGCGAAGCCGCGCAGAAGGGGCAGGAGGCGCTCGCGTACAACACGCAGATCGTGGACATGGCCCGGGGCGACGGCGCGCGCTTCGCTGACGTCGCCGAGGAATACCGCAAGGCGCCGCGCGACACCGCGGCGCGCCTCTATCTCGAGACGATGGAGGAGGTGCTGCCGAAGATCGACAAGCTGTTGATGGGCGCCGATCCGAAGGCCGTCGATCTCCAGCTCGTCAAGAAGCCGTGACCTTCACGAAGGTGACCGTGCCGAGGCTGGCCGGCACGACCACGATGTGAAACGGCGCCGAGCGTGGACCGTCAGCGATCCGCGTCGTCGGAACCACCTCGCGATAGCGCACGGTCGTCTCCCGGCGGCCCTGGACAACGTTGGTGATCTCGATCGTCGTGCCGGCAGGCGACAGGCCGCCGAAGACCGCAAGCACCATCTGGCGGGAGAAGTCGATGTCGGGTGGCTCGTACGAGCCACTGTGCTCGTGCCAGATGAACTGCCACCAGCCCGCCGTTCGGATCACCAGCTCGCGGTGAGTGGTCATGCGGCTGTCGCCACCGCGTGCAATCGTGCGGACCGCGGCGCCAGGGCCGGTCGGTTGTGACACGGCGAGGGCGATTGCGAAAACGGCGGCGAGCATTCCCTGCATTTGTGTCCGAGGCTAGAGGGGAACACGTCGTCGCAAGTCGTTTCGAACGAGAGGTCGGCCGCAACGAAAGAGCTGCGGCTATTCGTTGTGGCCAGCCGCTCGGTCGATGCTCGATTCCGGCAGCTCGTCATGTTGCGCTCGCACGCGCACACCATCGTTGGTTAACGTCGACCGCGCAGGACGAGGAGGACGCGTGTCTGCACCGACACAGTTGTGGGGCCGGACCAATCCGTTCCCAACATATGAACAGATCGCGCGCCGGGCGCAGGAGTTGTACTACCGCCGCGGCTGCCCGCCAGGTCCGCGCACGCAGTTCTGGTTCGAGGCGGAGCAGCAGCTCCTGAGCCGCGCGGCGCGCGTCGTGCTCCGTGCCTGCGAGCGCCGTTTCTCGAGGTGAATCATGGTTCGAAGCCTGCTCGCAGTCGCGCCGGTCGTCTTCTTCTGTGCAGCCGGCGCCTCGGCTCAACGCTCGCCGAACGTCTCGCCCACCGTTCAGATGCGCGCGGCGACGCCGCCGCTGATCGATTTCGAGATGATGACGTGGCCGGAGGTGAAAGCGGCGCTGGCGTCCGGGCGCACGACGGCGCTGGTGTACAACGGCGGAACCGAGCAGCGCGGACCGCAGAACGTCAACGGCGGCCACACGCTGATGGCCCGCGCGACCGTGCGCGCGATCGCCCTGAAGCTCGGAAACGCCATCGCCGCGCCGGTGTTGCCGTTTTCGCCCAACAACGCGAGTGCCGACCTGCCGGGGACGATCGGCCTGACGCCGGAGCTCTTCGCCGCGGTCAACGAACGGATTGCCGAGCAGTTGATTACGAGCGGATTCAGAAACGTCGTGTTGATGGGCGACCACGGCGGTGGTCAACGGGAACTGGGCGAGGTCGCAAAAAAGCTCGACGCGAAATACGCCTCGCAGGGCATTCGCGTCGTGTTCTGCGACGAGGTCTACGGCAAGGCCAACGGCGACTTCGACAAGTGGCTGGCGGAACACGGGTATCCGAATAGCGCGCACGCCGGCATCCCGGATACGTCGGAGATGCTCTATCTCGAAGGATCGCAGCGGTGGGTTCGTAAGGAGTTGGTTCCAACCGCGGTCGGCGATCCGGTTCCCGCGGAGGGACAACGTCCCGTGCGCACGATCAATAATGGGATTACCGGCGATGCCCGAAAGTCATCCGCGGAGCTGGGCAAGCGGCTGTTCGAGATGAAAGTCGACTATGCCGTTCGTCAGATCAAGCAGTTGCTCCAGCCGAAGACGCTAGCCACGCCGCCACAGTAGATGCGAACCGCCTTGGCGGTCCTCCTCGTCGCGCTCGTCGCCGTGCTTCCGGCGATGGACGTCGTCGCATGTCCGGATGGCTGCAGCAATCCGGTCCACTCCGACGCGTCGTGGACGGGCGCTGACACAGGCGGATCGACGGCCGCGTGCGGCCTGTGTTTGAACGCGTTCTTCCTCGCCCGCGACGTCACGTCCGTGCGGCATCGCGCTCGGGTCGTGCTCGCGCCCGTGGTCCCACGGCTTGTCTGCCTCGCCGGAGATCCTCCGTCCTTCGATCGCCCGCCGCGTTCGTTGTAGTCGCCACTCACTGCGCCATTCTCGGTTCATCGTTCAAGGAGGCAGTGTGCAGAGCAGCCTACGCGTGTGCCTGATCGTATCGCTCGCCATCGTGTGCGACGCGGCCGTCGCGTCGGCGCAGGAGGCCGAGGATCATTCGATCGTGTTCGAGATTGGGGCGGCCGGTGACTGGGAGAAAGGCGAGGCGCTGCACCAGGGTGCCACCGTCGCGTTCGAGGTCACGCCTATCGAGCACTGGCTCGAACTGGAGGTCGGTGCGACCGCATTGGCCACCGGGAGCGCCGTGGAGACGCCTATCGATGTGCTGTTCAAGAAGCCGTGGCAGCCGTCGCGGACATTCGAGGTGATGATCGGGGCCGGGCCCGAGATCGTTCATGCGTCCGGTCCGGACGCCGGCACCTTCTGGGGTGTCGAGGCGGTGCTCGATCTCATGTTCTGGCCGAGGCGCACCATCGGGTGGTACGTCGAGCCGGGATACGACATCACGTGGAAGGATGGGGGGCAGCACCGCGGCGTCGGCATCGCGATCGGCATTCTGCTCGCGAAGTAACCAGCTACAGCTTCAGCAGCCGATCGCGGATCACTCGTGACTGAAGCCGGCTGACTTGCAGCTTTTGTCCGTTCGTCAGGACGGCGACATGCGTGCCGCCGGGCATCGAGTTGATCTTCACGATGCAGTCGACGTTGGCGAGCGTACCGCGCCCGAGGCGGACGAATTGGCCCGGCGCGAGGCGCAACTCGAGATCTTTCAGCCGATACGTAATCGAATGCCTTTCGCCCTTGACGGTCGTGAGGTACAGCAATTGGCCATCGGCCACGATGGACGCGATCTGTGAGACCGGCACGAGCAGTACTTCGTCGCGCTTTCGGACCGGAATACGCTCGAGCGCGGGCGCCGAATTGGTCGACTCGTACGCCACGACCGCGGTGCGCAGGCGCTCGCTCTGTTCTGCCGCGATCTCGGAGTGCTCGATTCGCTCCTGCGCGCGATTGATCGCTTCGCGCAGCCGCGCCTTCTCGACGGGCTTCAGCAGGTAGTCGATGGCGTTGACCTCGAACGCGCGCACGGCGTACTCGTCGTACGCGGTGACGAACGCGATCAGCGGCATCGCGGATTTCTTGAGCATTCGCACGACGCCGATTCCGTCGAGCTCCGGCATGTGCAGATCCAACAGCGCGAGATCCGGATGCTCCCGTTCGATGGCTTGGACAGCCTCTTTGCCGGTCGTTGCCTCGGCGACGATCACCACGTCGTCGAACGAGCGGAGCAGGGCGGCGAGGAATGAGCGAGCCGGCCGCTCGTCGTCCGCGATGACCACGCGCAGGCGCGCCGTCATGAGATATGGCGACCCTTTGCGATCGGGAGGACACGCCCGTTTGTTTCCCCATTCGCCGGGATCCGGATTTCGACCGTGGTGCCGTGGCCGCGCGCCGTGACGATGGACAACGCGGCGGAGGCGCCGTAGCAGGCGGCCAGTCGCCTCTCGATGTTGTCGAGACCCACGCCCTGAGCGCGTCCCCGCTTCAGCTCGGCCTGGGTGGCGCCCATGCCGGTGTCGCGGACCGTTACGGTCAGCACGGAACGGCGCCCGATGGTGTCCACGCGCGCGACGATCTCGACGCTGCCGCCGTCGACCTTCGGCGCGAGGCCGTGTTTCACGGCGTTTTCGACGATTGGCTGCAGGAGCAGCGGCGGCACCTGCAGATGTCTCACGGCGGGCGGCACGTCGATGTGAACGACGAGCCGTTGCTCGAAGCGCACTCGCTCGATGTCGAGGTACGACTCGATCAGCGCGAGCTCGGCGCCGAGCGTGGTGAACTCGCCGTCCGATCGCAAGACACCGCGGAGCAGCGACGTGAGCCGCATCAGCGTCTCGAGCGCGCGATCGGGGGCCGTCTGAATCAGATACCCGATCGTGGTCAGTGCATTGAACAGGAAGTGCGGGTTGATCTGCGAGCGCAACGCCCGCAACTCGGCCTCGGTCGCGAGCTTGGACATCTCCTGTTCCCGCATCTGACGCGCATGCCGCTCGTGCGTGAGGCGGATCGCGTCGATCCGCCGGCCCAGGATCGCCGCGATCGACTGCAACGCTGCATGGTCGCCGGACAGCAGCCGACGTCCGCCCGTCAAGTCGCCGACGCGGAGCACATATTGCGGCGTTTCCGTCGCCGGAATGACAATCGACGCGGAGAGCCTCGTCGGCTCAACACGAGGCGGGCTCGCGTCGCCGGGAATCTCGTCCCAGCCAACCGTTTGGGCGCTCAGCGCAGGCGCGAGCTGCTCGCAGGCGCGATCGAGCAGTGATGTCACCTCGACTTCCTCCCGGGAACGGCGAGCGATCCGCGTGATGACCGTGTCGTAGTCGGGACGGTGGAGCACGACGGCGTCAACGAACCATCCGATCGCCGCTTGAAGCCGCGGGAACGAGACGGCCGTTGCGACCCAGAGAATCACGAGGCTGCCGACTTCCCGAGGGCCGCCGACCGATCCGGTCATCGCCGCGCTGTGGAAGCCGGTGACGCTGAGGAAGGCCACGGTGATTAGCACCAGGAGCGTCAGCGCGCGTTTCAGGAACAGGTCGGCGAGGGCGAACGGATAGTCCTGGTACAGGATGGCGAGTGCGAGCGGCACGGACGCGTGGTGGCCGAGCAACTCGATTGGCCATGCCCCATCGGCTCGATGCGCCTGACTGAGATGCAGCGCCGAGACCGCGAAGATCGAGAGCGCCGCGATCCACAGTGCGCGACGCGCACCCGGTTGATGTCGCGTGACGATCGCGACCGGGACCGCGAGAAACACGTACCCGTACGTGAGCAACTGCATCCCGAGCGCCGAGGGCACGGCGAGACCCAGGGCCGCCGCACGGACATGCAAGAGCGCGGCAAGCGCGCTGATGGTCGTCGCCGCCGCGGCGACGAACCACCGTGGGCTCGATTCGATCCGATCGTGTCCGTCGCGCAGCACCGACAGCACGACGACAGCGGGAAGGAAGCCAAGCGCGGCGAAGCCGATGACCGCCAACGGGTCGAGAAACGCGCGAACGCCGAGCCGCGACAACTCGTAGGCGGGCAGCGCGCACAGGTTCCACACCAGACCGAGGACGGCGGTCGTCAGCAGCAGCGGATCCACCCGGCGGCCGAGACCCGGCCGGCGGTCGCGCCGAAGGACCATCGCCAGCAGCATGGCGTAGAGCACGGCGCCTGCGCCCAGACCAACGAGGTTGAGCAATTCGCTCATCGTTCGCGTGTCACCGTACGCTGTCGCGGTCCGCGTGGAAATAGAAAACGATAAACCAGTTGACTCCACGCGCTGAATGGCCGATCCGAGCGCACCAATGGTATGACGCTCGAAAAGGGGCTCAGTTGCCGTCCATGACACGGTGTCCAGCGGTCGTGCTTTCATTTCGACCGTTCGTGGTGTTTCGCTCGCGCGCACGTTGAACCCTTGCTAGCGTCGCACCTGGTTTCTTCAGCCGTTTCTGGAGAAAAGAGGTGTTATGAGTGCGTCTGTTCGTCAAGTCTGTCTCCTGCTTCTCACGGCGATTCTCTCGATTGCACCGCTGTTGCGGGCGCAGGAATTGGGCGGCGCGGGAACCGTCCAGGGGACCATCACCGACCCGAGCGGCGGCGTGATGCAGTCGGTCGAAGTCAAGATCAGCAATCCCGTGTCGGGTCTGGCGCGCACCGCTGTGACGGACGCCTCCGGCAAGTTCGTATTCCACAATCTGCCGCCGAACCCGTACCACCTGACGATCGAGGCGCAGGGCTTCAAGTCCATCGACCGCGACATCGACGTGCGGTCGGGTGTGCCGATCCAGGTTGACGTCAAACTGGAGTTGGGCGTGACCGAGGCGGTGTCAGTCGTCGGCCACGCCGAGGATCTCCTCGAGCGGGATCCGACGGCCCACACCGACATCGACACCTCGCGGATCGACAAGATGCCCATCGAAACGGCAGCGGGCTTGAACCAGGTCATTACCCTCGCGTCACCCGGCGTCGTCGCCGACTCGAACGGGTTCTTCCATCCGATCGGCGACCACGCGCAGACGCAGTTCTCGATCGACAACCAGCCGGTGACGGACCAGCAAAGCCGCATCTATTCGAACCAGATTTCGCCCGATGCCGTGCAGTCGATGGAAGTGATCACCGGCGTCGCGCCGGCCGAGTACGGCGACAAGAGCAGTCTCGTCGTCCACATCGTGACCAAGTCGGGACTCGATTCGAAGCCGTCGGGATCGGCGTCGTTCGACTATGGATCGTTCAACTCGCCGAGCGGCGACTTCAACTTCGGCGTCGGCAGCCATACGGCCGGCAATTTCCTGTCCGTCAGCGGCCTGCGGACGGATCGCTATCTCGATCCACCTGAATTCGAGGCGTTACATGACCGCGGCGACCATCAGTCGGTCTTCGACCGCGTCGATCTGCATCCGAGCGACGCGGACACGATTCACCTCAATCTGCAGTACGGCCGGTCGTCGTTCGACGTGCCGAACACCTACGATCAGATCGCGCAAACCCAGCACCAGAACATCGACACGTACAACATCGCGCCAGGCTATTCGCGCGTGATCGGATCGAAGACGCTGTTCACGGCGAACGGCTTCGTCCGGCACGATCACATCACATATTTGCCCAGCGCCGATCCGTTCGCCGATACGCCGGCAACCGTGTCGCAGGATCGCACGCTCACCAATTACGGCGCGAAGGTCGATGTCGCGTACTCGTCAGGCGCCCACAACGTGAAGGTGGGCGGCACCGTCAGCGCGACGAAGCTGAACGAGAACTTCACGCTCGGCATTACCGACCCCACCGACCCGACGTGGCAGGACGAGTACGGCAACTTCGATCCGACCTTTGCACCCTACGACCTGACCAACGGTGGGCATCCTTTTGTGTTCAACGGCGCGGCCACGATCAAGCAGCAGGCCGCGTACGCGCAGGACGACATCAAGGCGGGCGATGCGACGATCAAGATCGGTCTGCGGCTGGATCACTACGACGGTCTGACGGAGAAGACGGAACTGCAGCCGCGCCTGGGGATTTCGTACGCCGTGCCCGGGAGCAACACGGTGCTGCGCGCCTCGTACGGCCGCACCATGGAAACGCCCTACAACGAGAACCTGCTGCTGTCGAGCGGCTTCGGCGGCGCCGCCGCACTGGTGGGCAGCGGCAACCCGCCGCCGCCCGGCATCCGCGACCAGGGAGAAATCGGGATTCAGCAGGGCTTCGGCAGGTGGGTCGTCGCCGATTTCGGCTACTTCAACAAGCACACCCAGAACGGCTACGACTTCAACGTGCTGTTCAACACGCCGATCGTGTTTCCGGTGGCGTGGGATCACTCCCGAATCAACGGCTTCACCGGCCGCATCGACCTGGTCGAGCACGGCGGGTTCAGCGCGTTCGTCGTCATGGCGCACACCAACGCGATCTTCTCGCCCCCGGGCGTCGGTGGCGTGTTGCTGGAGCAGCCGGGCGGCGACTTCCGGATCGACCACGACCAGGCCTTCAACTCGACGACCAACCTGCAGTACGTCTTCGAGAAGAAGACCGGCGCCTGGGCGGCGCTGTCCTGGCGATACGACTCGGGTCTCGTCGCCGGCTCGGTCGGCAGCCTTGAAGACGCGCTCGGATTGACCGCCGATCAACAAACCGCGATCGGCTTTTACTGTGGCAGCGCCATGGCGTCCCTCGGAAATCCGTTGACGAGCGCGCAGTGCACGACGAGCAACTACGGCGCGACACGACTCGTCATCCCCGCGGAGGGGACGGAAGACGACGTGACCAACCCGCCGCGCGTCGCGCCGCGCCACCTCTTCGACCTCGGACTGGGCGTCGACAACTTGTTTGCCAGCGGCGGGCGGGCGAAGGTGAAGCTGCGATTCAGCGTGATCAACCTGACGAACAAGGAGGCGCTGTACAACTTCCTGTCGACGTTCAGCGGCACGCACTTCGTGACGCCGCGAGCGTACCAGGTCAGCATCGGCGTGAATTTCTAACGGCGCGACCTTCTGCATCGGCACATTTCGCGGCCGCGCGAGATGTGCCGATCATCCCGCGCTCGTCGCGGCGACATGCCTCGTCGATCGTCAGTGAGCCTGCGCCGGGGGCAGCAGGCGGGCGGAATTCAGGATGAACGCCAGCTCCGAGGCCACGTGTATGAAGGCCGCCAGCAGCGGGTTCAACAGACCCGCCGCTGCCAGCGCGACGCCGACCGCGTCGACGGCGATGGTACCGGCGAAGTTGAAGCGGATGATGTTTCGCGTGCGTCGGGCGAGCTGAACGACATCGGCGAACGTGGAGAGATCGTTTCCGAGCAAGACGATGTCGGCGCTTTCACGGGCGACGTCTGTCCCCGAGCCCATCGCGAGCCCGACCGTCGCCTCCACGAGCGCCGGGGCGTCGTTGATGCCGTCGCCCACCATCGCCACCCGGCGGCCGCGCGTCGTCAGTTCGCGCACGAGCGCGGTTTTCTGGTCAGGCAGCAACTCCGCCTGGACGTCGTCTACCTGCAATTCGTTGCCGACGGCGTCGGCGACGGACCGTGCGTCGCCGGTCAGGAGCACCGTGCGGAGACCGGCCTCGCGAAGGCGGCGGATGGCCTGACGCGCTTCGGGACGGACGGTGTCGGCGATCCAGATTGTGCCGAGGAACAGCCCGTCGCGAACGACGACCACCTCGGTGGTGGCGCGCGGCGGCTTGGCGCGCACGCTCGCGGTGACGCCCTGCTGCTGTGCGAACGCCCAGCTACCGACAAGGATATCGTCGAGTCCGCTCCTCGCGACGATGCCGCGGCCGGGCGAGTACGTGAGGGACGTCGGCTCGACCGGAGGGACGCCCATTCCATCGGCTGCGGCGATGATGGCTCTGGCCAGCGGGTGCTCCGAGCGGCGCTCGGCGATCGCGGCCGTTTCGAGCAGCACGCGGCTCGAGATTCCCTCGGCGGGGTGCAGCGACGCCACGGTCGGTGCGCCGATCGTGACGGTGCCGGTCTTGTCGAGCGCGACGACCTCCACGTCCCACAGCGCCTCGAGGTGACGTCCGCCTTTGATGATCGCGCCGGCGCGTGCGGCGCGGCCGATGGCGCAGAGTATCGCGAGCGGCGTACCCGCCGCAATGCCGCATGCGCCCGCCACGATAATGACCGAAATGGTCGACCGGGCATCCCGCGTGACCGCAAGGGTGACTGCGGCGCATGCCAGAGCGAAGACCACGAGATATCCGGCGTATCGATCGGCAACCTTCTGGACCGGCGCCTGGGATCGCTCCGCACGTTCCACGGCTTCGATGATCTTGCCGAAGCTGGTCTCGCGACCAACGCGGTCCACGACCACTTCGAGCGCGCCGGATTGATTGATCGTTCCGGCGAAGACGGGCGAACCGGTCCGCTTCGCCACCGGCACCGACTCGCCGGTGATCGCCGATTGATCGACGTACGACTCGCCGCCACGGACGATGCCATCGACCGGAATGCGCTCGCCGGGTGACACAAGAACGGCATCGCCGACTTTGACGATGGCAAGCGCGATTCGGACGCTGCCGCTTCCACGTCGAACGGTGGCCGTACGCGGGAGCAGATCGAGCAGATCGCGGATCGCGCGGCGACCCTGACCAACGGTCAGACCTTCCAGGATTTCCGCGCCAAGAACGAAGATCGTGATGACGAGCGCCGTGAAGAATTCGCCGACGAGGAGCGCGGCGACCAGCGCGATCGTCATCGACAGTTCCATCGTCATGCGCCGGTCGAGCAGGTTGGTCCACGCCTCGTGAAAGATCGGCCAACCGCCGGCGACCGTGCCGGCGAGGCCGAGCAGGCTGACACGAGGAAAGGGCTCCCACACGCGGAACCAGACCAGGCCGGCAGTCAGCGCGACGACCGCCACACGAATCCCGTCCGTTCGGCTCACGATGGACTCGCGCTCGACGTCGTGGCGGTCCGCAGGCGGTTCGACCTGCTTGGTCACGTCAGGCAACTCGAACCTCGTCGCATCGGTGATCGCGTTGAGGGTCATCTTCGGTCCTCATGCTGATGCGGAAGCATCGTGTGGGGTGAAGGCACTCGGGAGTGTTGCCACATCCATCGCACAAGCCCGAAGACGAGAGCGACGAGCAGGACGAGGAACAGCCAGAAGTGAACGGTCGTCTCTGTGCCGATCGATCTCGGGAAGTTCGTGGCGCGCATGATGTCCGCGACCGCGACACACCAGTCCGGGTGACAGACGCTACTGTGTGTGCCCGCTCGACGCGCGCCCTTTCAAACGGGTGGTTCGCAAGCTGGAGTCGGCGGTCACTTAGCCGCGATGGACGGCGCTACGGAGCGCGTCAGAACTGAAGCGTGAATTCGGCTTGGACCGACCGAGGCGTGACGAAATGCGTTCCCGAAAACGTCGAGAGGAAGTTGTATAACGCGACGCTGTCGAACAGATTGACGATGCTGACTCGCGCGCGTAGCCGCACCCGGCCGGCCGTCAGCGCGTCGAACCCGGAGCCGACATCGAACAGGTGGTGTGGCGCAATGCGCGGGGGATTCGTGTCATCGTCCTCAGTGCCTGGCGCCGGGATGCGAATGCGCGTAGCCCCGAACACCGGCGCCGTGCAGCTGCGAATCGGTTGAGTGAGCGTGGCGAACGTGCTCCCGCAGTACAGTCCCATCGCGGCCTGCTCGTCTCCGGTCAACTGCAGCGCGTCGGCATAGGTCGGCACGCTGACCGCGACCAGCCCGCTGTCGTACCGCCACGTCAAACCAGCCCAGAGCCCGCGCAGCCGGCGCGTGTGGTACTCGAGGTGCGTCGTTTGCTGAAAGGGCTCATCATGATCGGGCCGTGCGACCGGCGCGTAGCCGGCGCTGAAACGCAACCCGCCGAGTTCCGGCCCGAACAACCGCGCGCTCGTATGTGAGAGCGTCGCGTACGCCCGGAACCCGTGCATCTCGGGAAGGGTGACACGGACGAGGCCGCCATCGATCTTCGACTCGCGGAACTGCACGGGGAACGTGAGCGGCGTGTTCAACACGACGTCGAAATCGTACGCACCGTCTGTGACCTTCCAGAAATAATCGGCGTCGATCGCGATGCCGTGCCACGCCTGCTGATTGACGCCGACGTCGTACTGGTTGCGGCGCGCCGGTATCAACGGTGCGCCGCCGACGCTGCCGAGCACGCCGCCGCCGAATCCGCCCGAGCCGGTCGAACTGGCAAGGACGAGGTTCTCGTTGTACGGCGTCAGGAAGATCCGTCCGTATCCCGCTCGCAGAACAGTATCAGTGCGATCGACGCGATAGGTGAGACCGAGTCGTGGCTGGAGACCCGTTGCATGGCTCAAGCCGTCATAGACGTCGCCGCGCACACCGGCCATCGCGCTCCACGAGCCAATCTGCCACGAGTCCTGAATCCAACCTGCCCACTGCGTGATTCGAGTGGATCCGTCGAAACGGAACAGCGACCCACCGCGCGTGAGGTCGTAGGGGAGCAGCGCGGGCAGAAAGTCTGCGTTCGGCACCAGACCGCGGCTCGCGCAGTCGCTCGAATCGCGCAGCGTCGTGTCGGACGAGGGGTCGCCACCAACGGAAAAACACGGTGTGTTGAACGTCGCGCTGGTGAGGCCGGTTTGGAACTGCTCGGATAGCCACGTGGTGCTCTGCTGCAGCCCGGCTTTGATCGTGTGCGCGCCGACCGCATACGCTCCGGTGATCTTCGCTCCGGCGTTGGTCAATTCGCGATGTTGTCCGAGCGTGGCTGGTTGGTCGGCGAAGAGATTGGCGCTGGCGTCGTACTCGACGCCATCGTGTCTCGCCCAGCCGTTGGCTTCGATGACGAGACGGGCGCCGACGATCCGCGTGACGGACGGGGCGAGGTTGAACGTCCATTGTCGTTGTCGTTGATCCTGTCCGGCCGCCTGCTGGTCATACGTGTTCGGCGTCTGAAATCCGGACCGCGCCGCGATGACATTGACCTGCACCGTGGTCCGAGCGGACGGCCGCACATCGATCCGATCGAAGAGG
>DASRDS010000203.1:0-1582 GCA_035652495.1 Gemmatimonadaceae bacterium | reverse complement strand
TCGAGCGCCGCGGGTGGACGGTCTCGCGCTACATCGTCGGAGACCGCATGCCCGACGTCGTGGCGCGCGACGGCGAGGCCATGCTCCGCCGCGGCCGCGCCTGGACCCTCGCGGCCGACCTCGCCCGCTACGGCCTCCGCGCCCGCAACGCGCGCGGCGCGTGGGCCGAGTTCGGATCACGTGTTGATTGGGTGTACGAGCGGTTCGCGCTCTTCCAGGCGCTCGGCACGCCGTTCGTTCGGCGTGGCATTCCGTGGATACTCGAGACGAACGCTATGCTGACCGATGAGGCCAGCCGCGAGCGCTCCGGCGTCGTTCTGACAGGACTATCGCGCCGCCTCGAGCGCGAGGCGTATCACGCATGCACGGCGCTGATCGCTATCAGCCAGGCGTTGGCTGACCGACTCGTCGCCGAGATGGGCGTTCCGCGCGAGAAGATCGCGGTGATTCCTAATGGCGTCGATGTGTATCGCTTTGATCCAAGTCGCGTCAATGCGCCTCGACAGGAACGCGATTTCACGGTGCTGTTCGTAGGCTCACTCACGAAGTGGCAGCATCTCGACACGTTGCTGCACGCTGCGGCGATCGTGAACGACGTGCACGTCGATATCGCCGGCGATGGACCCGATCGAACGTCGCTGGAAGCGTTAACCAACGGACTCGGCATCGGCGCGCGGGTACGTTTTCTAGGGCGCGTAGCGCCAGAAAATGTCCCAGCGCTTATCGCAGGTGCAGACGTCTGCTACTCGGGTCATTCGGCGTTTCGATCGCCGCTGAAGCTGTACGAGTACATGGCGATGGGCCGCCCCATCGTTGCGTCGGCGGTGCCGGACGCCAAAGCGGCGCTGGTCGAGGGGCAAAGTGGTTTCTTGTTCCAGCCAGAAGATATCGGTGACCTAGTGAGCGCGCTGAATGCCGCGCTGAGCGCGAGAGACTGTCTCGATGTCATGGGAAGGAGAGCCAGACAGGACGCGGTCGAGCATCACAGCTGGGATGCACGCGTAGCGGCCATTTGTGCGCACGTGGAAACATTGCTATGAGACCGGAACCCTACGCTTTCTTAGGGATCCGCGTCGGCGCCTACACGCGCGATGACCTCAACGCGTGCATCGCGAAAGCCGTCGATGCCCACGATCATGTCGTGATCGCGAACCACAACATGAACAGCGTAGCCCTCATGCGCCGCGATGCCCGCATGAAGGCGTTCTTCGAGCAAGCGGACATCACGCATGTCGATGGCATGCCGCTGATACCGCTCGGTCGCGCATTAGGCTTCCCGCTGCGCCGCGAGCACCGGGTGACGTACGTGGATTGGGTCCCGGCCCTCATAGCCGAGGCCGCGGAACGAAACTGGCGTGTGTATTACCTCGGTGGCCGGCCAGGTGTAGCAGAGAAGGGCGCCCAGGTGCTGCGCGAGCGGCACCCGACGCTCGCGATCCGCGTGCACCACGGCTACTTCGACCACACGCCGGGCAGCGCGGACAACAAAGCCGTGCTCGCGGACATCGCGGGATTCGAGCCCAACGTGCTGATGGTCGGACTCGGCATGCCCCGTCAGGAGCACTGGGTGCACGCGCACCGG
>DASRDS010000202.1:0-3943 GCA_035652495.1 Gemmatimonadaceae bacterium | reverse complement strand
GCGCGAGGGTCATTGGGCTGGAGAGACTAGCGTGCGTGCCGCTGACGGCGCTGATATCCCCGTGTCTCAGGTGCTGGTCGCTCACCCATCGACGCAGGGTGGCGTGTGGTTTTTGTCGACGATCATGCGCGACTTGAGCGAGTGGAAGAAGCTCGATCGCATGAAGAACGAGTTTGTGTCGACGGTCTCGCATGAATTACGAACCCCACTGACTTCTATTCGTGGGGCGCTCGGGTTGCTCGAGGCCGGGGTGACCGGGGCGCTGAGCGACAAGGGGATCGATCTGGTGCATGTCGCTCGCGAGAACTGTGAGCGACTGATTCGACTGATCAACGACATGCTCGATCTGGACAAGATCGAGGCCGGCGTTTTGTCATTGGATTTAGTTGATGTGGCGCCAACAGACATCATCAACGCGACCATGGACGGTATCGCCGGCATGGCGGTCGTCTACGGGATCCGATTGGAGAAAAACGTTCAGACGTCGGCGATCGTGAGATTGGATCGCGATAGGATTGTGCAGGTGTTGACGAACCTGGTCTCCAACGCGATCAAATTTTCGCCGGCCAGTTCAACGGTGACCGTCAGCGTGACGGCGAGCGCAAGTACGGTGCGATTCTCGGTATCGAACCCCGGTCAGGGCATCCCCGCGGCCGACCGGGACAAGCTGTTCCGCCGATTCCAGCAGCTCGATGGCGCGGACAATCGCGCGCGCGGAGGAACGGGACTCGGGCTCGCGATCTCGAAAGCGATCGTCGAGCAACACGACGGTCAGATTGGATTCGAGTCCGAACCGAACGTCAGGACGACATTCTGGTTTGATCTGCCTCAGTGATTGTGGCTGATCGCGCCAAGCGTGGTGGGGTCACGCGGCGACCGATAGGTCGCGTTGTGGATCGTGTACGCCCCGAAATACATCGCCGCCGTGAGGAGGCAAATGAACGCCGCAAAGCCCCAGCCGCCCTTCTTGAATGGAACGTAAGCCATAGGCCGTAATATCAGCGTGCTGAGAACTGGGGCGCCAGACCGCCGGATGTCGCCGGATGGGGCGGGTCGCCGGACGGTGGGGTGCCCCAGGTGTCGTTCTTGGGGTTCATGTCCGGGATCGAGGACCGATCGGGCCAGAGACGCGCCCCCTTGACCTCGGCCGATACGGGAATCTGGGCCGTGAACGTCATGCCCCGCGACCAGATGTCGACCGGCAGCTTCACGTCTTTGGTCGAGCCGTCGGCCAGCAAGAGCCGAAGCTCGACTGGGAAAACCGCCGCCGTATGGCGCTGGAGCGCGATCGACGCGATCTGTCGGCCATCGTCCGCCTTACTGGTACTCACGGAGTCGATGCCGATATCGAGCACCTCGGTCGTGTAGAAGAACTCGCGCCAAAACCACGACAGATCCTTGCCGGCCACGTTCTCGACGGTCCGGAAGAAGTCGCCCGGCGTCGGATGCTTGAACGCCCAGCGATGGACGTACTCGCGCATCGCGCGATCCATCGACTCGGGGCCCGCGACATGATCGCGGAGGCTCAGCAAAACCGCGCCTGGTTTCTGATAGCCTTCCACGCCGAGGACGTCCTGGTCCGCGTAGTGGTCGGGGCGATTCATGAGCGGGTTATCGATGCCCGCCTTGTTCACGGCGTACCAGTCGCCGAGGAACGAGAAGAAGTTGCTCATCCCGCGCGGCCACTGGGTCGGATCGCTGCCGTAGCGGCGCTCCTGCGAGAACGAGTTGATATACGTGTTGATGCCCTCGTCCATCCACGCATACCGGCGCTCGTTCGAGCCGACGATCATCGGGAACCACTCATGTCCGTGCTCGTGATCATTCGTGCGGAAGACATCGCCCGGCAGCTCCGGGTTCATGTAGCCGTCCATCACGAACATCGGATACTCCATCCCGCCGACCGGACCAGCGACCGCGGTCGCTTGCGGATATGGGAACGGGTACAAGAGCTCGGAGTACGTCCCGATGGTCCACTGGGTGTTCTCAGCGGCCTGCGTCCATTCCTGGCCAGCCTTCGGGAACTCGTAGTACGCCTGACACAACACGCCTCGCACGCTCGTGGCATCCCACCGGAAATCCGGCGCGCCGGCCCACGCGACATCGCGGACGTTGTGCGCGCGAAAGTGCCAGGTCTTCTCGCCTGGCGTCGGCTTGCCCGCGGCTTCTTGCTCGGTGATGATCTGAACGACGTCCTTTGACGTGATCGCCTTGGCCAGGCGCTGGCGCTCAGTCGCCGAGAGGACATCGCCCGGATTCTCGAGAACGCCACTGCCCGCGACCGTATATCCGGCCGGGACGGTGACCGCGTAGTCAATGTCGCCGTATTCGAGGTAGAACTCGCCCTGACCCAGATACTGGTCGACGTTCCAGCCACGGACGTCATCGTAGACGACCATGCGCGGATACCACTGGGCGATCTCGTACAGCGGCCCATCGCGGCCCATGCGATCCGAACCGTGCTCGGGGACCTTGAACGCGTATTTGATCGTGATGGTGATCTTCGCGCCGTGGGGTGCCAGGGCGGTTGGCAGATCCAGGCGCATCATCGTGTCATCGATGTGCGGCGTGACCGGAGTGCCATTGACCGCGACTTCGGTGAAGGTGTAACCACCCTCGAAGGAGCCGGCGGCCGTCCGAGTGTCGGCCGCGTACAGCGCGTTTCCTTCACTCGACTGGCGATAAATGTTTTGGTCGACCTGCATCCACACGAACCGCAACGTGTCCGGCGAGTTGTTCGTGTACGTCACCACGACATCGCCGCTCACGCGCTGAGCGGCCGTATCCAGCGTCGCGCGGATCGAGTAGTCGGCCCGCTGCTGCCAGTAGCTCGGACCGGGTGAGCCCGAGGCATCGCGATAGAGATTCGGGCCCGGCCAATCCGTCCGGTTCATCGAGTAGAACGGATCCGCCTGCTGATTGATCACCGGCGCGCCCGTGAGCCGCAACCGTTGGCCTTCCGGGTGGACCGTATCGGGCGGCAGTCGCTTCACGACCGCCGGCGTGGGTTGCTGCTCGGGCGCGGGTTGCTGTGATTGCGGATGCGAGTGAGCGCAGCCCGCTACGACCAAGGATATCGCGAGGATACGGCGCATAAACGCGAAACTTAAGCCGGTTTCTTCTTCTTGGCGGCCGGTTTCTTCTTCCGCTTCTTCTTCGCCGGCGCGAGGATCGTTCCCCGACAGTTCTCGACCCCGCAATGACACGGATACTGTGCCTCGGCCTCTTTCCCCCACCCGGTCGCGTCGTCGCGATCGTACGAATAATCGTACGTGAGCTCTTCGCCCGGCTGAATCGTGCGCAGTGCCTCGATGAAGACGCGGCGCTGCTCGATGACCGCCTCACAGTTGGGGTCGCACGAGTGGTTGATGAACCGCGCGTCGTTCCCGAACTTGCCCGCATCGATCACGATTTTTTTATCGACGACGAACAGAAACGTGTGGTGCCGTTTCATCTTGTCGTCGTCGTAACGGCGGTCGCCCTCCTCATGGGAGATGCGATCGCCCAGATACTCCGCGATACGGGCGCCTTTGCGGATGAGGCGCGTCGCGAAACCGCCTTTCCCCTGGATCTTGGACTTCCGGATCCGGTACGGCTGGACTTTTGGAACTCTCTTCGACAATGCCATGGGGAGAGAGACTAGCCGGGCACACGCATCCGATCAATCAGCGAGATGACCTCGCGATCCGTCACGATCATGTCGCGGTGTTTGGGCTTCACGAATTGTTCCGTGACCGCGTGATCGAAGGCGTCCAACAGTCGATCGAAAAAGCCGTCGACGTTGAGCATGCCGATCGGCTTCTGCTGCAGGCCGAGTTGGGTCCAGGTCAGGATCTCGCAAAATTCGTCGAGCGTGCCGAAGCCGCCTGGCATCGCGATGAACGCATCCGAGAGGTCCGCCATGAGTGCCTTGCGCTCATGCATGGAGCCGACGACATGCATC
>DASRDS010000201.1:0-16835 GCA_035652495.1 Gemmatimonadaceae bacterium | reverse complement strand
CTGGGTCGTCAAGCTGTATCAGATCAGAACCGTGGCGACGGTCGTGGGCCTGGTGCTCGGCCTCGCGTTTGCCGCCGTGGCGGTGATCATCATCGGGGCCACGATTCGGATGGCGGTGCTCGCGCGCGGGCGCGAGATCTCCATCATGCGACTGGTGGGAGCGACCGACGGGTTCGTCCGCGCGCCGTTTTTGATCGAAGGGTTCGTGAAGGGCATCCTGGGCGGCGGACTGGCGTTGTTCCTCACGTGGTTGGCGGCGACGCTCATCAGTCGGTACTTCGTGCAGGCTTCGTTCTTCGGGCCAGGCCTCGCGACGCTCGGTGTGCTGTCCGGTGCCTTGCTCGGCCTCGCCGGCTCGGCGGTTTCCGTCGGGCGGCATTTGCGACGTATTTAATGCGCTGGTTGGCCGCTGCCCTGGCTGTAGTACTGGTGTCGAGCGCGGCAGCCGGCCAGCAGCCGACACCCGAGCAACGCCTGCGCGCCGACCGCGCGGTACTGGACTCGCTGCATGAAGAGCGCGCCGATTTGGAGCGGCGCATGGTCGAGCTCAAGAGCACGGTTCACAGCCTGTCCGACGAGGTCGAGAATCTCGACCGGCAAGCGCTGGTCACGGCGCGCGCGGTGCGGGCGCTCGACAAGCAGCTGGCGACGATCCAAGCCGACGTCACCACCGTCACGGGCAATCTCGTTCGGGCCGAGGATGAGCTCGCGATCAAGCGCGCGATGCTCCGACATCGGCTGGTCGAGATCTACAAGCAAGGACCGCAGCACACCGTTCAGGTGTTATTCGAGGCGGAGTCGTTCGCGCAACTTATCGCCCGGTACAAGTATCTGCATCTGCTCGCGCTGCGCGACCGCGCGCTGGTGGCGAGAGTCGAAACACTGAAGGGCCGTATCTCGTCGCAGCGCCTGTCGCTCGTCTCGCTCCAGAAGAGCGTCGAAGAGACGCGCGGCGAGAAGGCCAGCGAAGAAGCGCGACTGCGCGAGCTCGAGTCCGAGCGGGCGCACAGCCTCGCCGAGACCAAGCGCGCGGCGTCCGAGACCGAGGAACGGTTGGCCGAGATCGCGAAGTCGGAGGCGCGACTGGGCTCGGTGATCTCCTCGATCGAGACCGCGCGTCGGAAAGCCGCGAGCAGCTCGTCGGCCGCGGCATCGTCGGCGAGCACGCTGTCCACTCGCGATCTGGGCCGGCTCGATTGGCCGGTCGAGGGTCGCATTCTATATCGGTTCGGCCGGGTCGTGAACCCGAACAACACGACGACCCGATGGAACGGCATCGGGATCGGAGCCAATACCGGGACCTCCGTCCGGGCGGTCGCGTCGGGTAAGGTGGTCGTCGCCCAGGTCATCGGCACATATGGCCTCACCGTCATCGTCCAGCATGGCGGCGGAGACTACTCGGTGTATGGGTCGCTAAGTCGGGCTGACGTGAAGAAGGGTCAACACGTCGACAAGGGGGACCAGATCGGAGCGGTTGGCCGGTCGGACCCCGACCTCCCGGCGCACCTCCATTTCGAGATCCGCCGTGGGCAGGGGTCAGCGGTCGACCCGCTCGACTGGCTCCGTGGCGGCAAATCCAAATGACTGCGCCGCGAGTGACCAAGCGCTGCGAGACGTGCGGCCGATTTCGCGCCTACGAAGCGGACGACAGGTTTTGCTTATTGTGCGGTACCGAGGCACTGAAAGACCGCTGCGACTGCGGACGACCGTTTGACTATGCCACGGGGGACGATGGAGATCTTTTCTGTCCTCGATGCGGGCATGTGGTTCGTGGGCGAAATGCAGAATTTGAATCATGAGCTATCGCGAAGCGTGGCTGGCGCCAACAATGCGCCAATCGTAGCGTAAAGTGGGTATGGGACGCGTGAGGCTGTTCGCCGTATTGGCCGTCCTCGGCCAACTGGTGATGGTACTCGCCGGCACGATCGAATCGTGGCGGGGACCCGACGCGTCATCGCACATCGAAACCCGCGGCACCCAGCTGCACCACGCGCACGACGAGGCCAGCTGCCCCGCGTGCGTCGTGCAGCTGCTCCATGCTCGGCCCGAACGGCCCTCGACACCCCCGCTGAGCCGGCGACCCATCGTCCCACCACCCGCCACGTCGACGTGGTCGGTCGGGACCGGGGCATCGGCGACCTATGCCTCGCGAGCGCCGCCCATCTGACTCTGTGAAGCAGCATTCACACTGTCATATGGGGAACCATGGACCACAAAGTTTGGTTGTGCGGTCTCGCGCTCATCGCGCGGGCCGCATCGGCGCAATTATCTGACACGGCTTCGACCGATACCCTGCGGCTGACGCGCGCGCAGGCGATCGATACCGCGCTCAAGCACAATCCGCAGCTGGTCGTCGCGCACGAGCAGGTCGAAGAGGCGCGCGCGCAGAAGCTCACCCAGTGGGCGATCCCTGATCCGACGACCACGGCGGAAATCGTCCAGCAGCACCCGGCGAGCCCGGACATCGGGATCGGTCGCCCGATCAACACGACCGTCACGGTTCCGTTTCCCGACAAAATCCGGCTCAACTACAAGATCGGATCGTCGCTCGTCGGCACGGCCGAGGCGAACTATACGGCGCTCCGCCAGCAGATCGCGTCGTCGACCGCGCAGACGTATGACTCGCTGCGGGTGGCGCTGCGTCATCATGGCGACCTGACGGAAACGCGGGATCTTTCCGCGGACTTCCTGAAAAAAACGCAGGCGCGATTCGACGCGGGCACGGCGCCCAAGCTGGATGTCATTCGAGCGCAAGTCGGGCTGGCCGGGGACCAAAACGCGCTCATCGCCAACGAGCGAGACATCACGACCGCCCGCGCGTCGCTCAACCGGCTCCTCGGGCGCAACCTCGGATTGCCGGTTGCCCCCGCGGATTCACTCGCGGTGCCGCCGCCCCTGCCGGCGCTGGGACCGATTGAAGCGAGCGCCCTGGCGGCGCGCCCGGAGCTCCAGGGACTGAGGGCCCAACTCGCCGGCGCCAAGGCGACCACGAGGCTGGCCGAGGAATTCTGGGTTCCGGATCTCATCGGCGGCGTCGAATGGGACTTGGGTGCGCCCAACTTTTTCTTCGCGAAGGGGACGCCGGTCTACTCCTACGGCCTGTCCATGTCGCTGCCCGTTTTCTTCTGGCAGCACACGGGCGGCGATATCAAAAATTCGCGCCATCATGAGCGCGAGCTCGAGGCTTCCTACAAAGACCAGCTCGCGTCGATCGACCAGGATGTTCGATTCTCGTACGCGACGGCCGCGACCGCGCTCGAGCAGGCGATCTACCTGCGCGATCAACTCGTTCCTTCGGCGCGGGCGGCGTACCAGGTGGCCTCGACGAGCTATGGGCTCGGCGGGTCATCGGCGCTCGACGTCCTCGATGCGCGGCGCGATCTCGTGTCCGCCGAGAGCCAATACACCGACGCGCTAGCCGCGGCCAACCAAGCACAGGCGAACTTGGAACGCGCGGCGGCCGCCCCACTCTCTCAATTCCATGGACAATAGATATCTCGCGCTGCTCGCCGTCGTGGGTCTCACGGCGTGCAAAGGATCGGCGCCGGCCGACGCCGCGACGACGCCCCAAAAGCCCTCGTCGGCGTTCATGCTGACCGAGGACCAGAAGGCGCGCATTCATACGCTGCCTATCGTGCCGTCGACGTTCCGGCCCACGGTGATCACCACCGGCACGGTCGCCTTCAACGGGGACCGATCGACGCCGGTGTTGTCGCAGATTTCGGGACCGGTGACGCGCATCCTGGTCAACACCGGGACCTATGTCCACCCGGGCACGCCGCTGGCCAAGGTCACGTCGCCGGATTTCGCCGAGGGATTCGCGACGTACCAGAAAGCGCAGACGGCGCTCCGGAACACGGCGCGCATCGCGACGCTGAACCACAAGTTGTTCGATGCGGGCGCGATCGCGAAGAGCGACCTCGATCAATCCGTCGCCGACTCGGCGTCGGCCGCGGCCGACCGGGACGCGGCCATCGAGCAGATGGTCGCGTACGGCGTCGACAGCTCGACGATTCGCGACATCGAAGAGGGGAAGCCGACGGCGATCGTCGGCGGCGTGATTCGCTCCCCGATCGAGGGCGTGGTAGTCGAGAAGCTGATCAATCCGGGACAGGTGATTCAAGCCGGGCAGACGCAGTGCTTCACGGTCGCCGACCTGTCCACGGTGTGGGTCATGGCGAACGTGTTCGAGTCGCAATTGAGCTCGGTGGATCGCGGCGAATCCGCCGTCATTACCACCGATGCGTCTCCGGACTCATTCCCCGGGCGTGTGGACTACATCGCGGCGATCGTCGATACATCGACCCGTGCGACCGCGGTGCGCATCGTCGCCGAGAATCATCGCCAGATCTTGAAGCGCGATTTGTACGTGCGCGTCGCGATTCACTCGGACCGGCCCAAGACCGGGATGCTGGTTCCGGTGTCGGCGGTGTTGCGAGACGAGGAGAATCTGCCGTTCGTGTTCGTGCAGGAGAAGGACGGCGGATTCAACCGGCGGTCGATCACCCTGGGATCACGGGTGGGCGATCAATATGAGGTGACCGCGGGCCTCGCGGCGAACGATCAAGTCGTGACCGAAGGCGGGTTGTTCATCCAATTCGCCCAGAGCCAATAATGATCAATCGGCTGGTCCGCGCCGCGCTCGCCGAACCGCTCCTGACGCTCATCGTCTTCGTCGCCCTGGGCGGCGTCGGCGTCTGGTCGTTCACGAGACTGCCCGTGGATGCGTATCCCGATCTGTCGCCGCCGATGGTCGAGATCATCACCCAGTGGCCGGGTCGCGCGACCGAGGAGGTCGAGCGCCTGATCACGGTCCCGGTCGAAGTCGCGATGAACGGGATCCCGCACCTCAAGATCGTGCGGTCGATTTCGCTCTACGGCCTCTCGGACGTCATCATGACGTTCGAGGACGGGACCGACAATTACTTCGCGCGCGAGCAAGCGTTCGAGCGAATCGGCGACGCCTCGCTCCCGAGCGGCGTGTCGCCATCGATGTCGCCGCTCTCGGCGCCCTCCGGCCTCGTCTACCGGTACGTGCTGCAGAGTCCCGACCGGTCGCCGATGCAGCTCAAGACGATCGACGACTGGGATATCGTCAAGGCGTACAAGTCCGTACCCGGCGTCGCCGATCTGTCAGCGCTCGGCGGGCCGACGATGCAATATCAGGTCGTCATCGATCCGACGAAGCTCGCGGGCGCCGGTCTGACCGTGCCGACCGTCGCGACCGCACTCGGCGCCAACAACGATAACGCCGGCGGCGGGTTTTACTCCGAGGGCGGCAGCTTCTACTACGTGCGCGGGCTGGGACGCGTGGTCACCCCGCAGGACATTGGAAACATCGTCCTGGCCGTGAAGGACGGGATTCCGGTGCTCGTGAAGGATGTGGCTCAGGTGGTCATTGGCAACGCGCCACGGCTCGGGCAGTTCAGCTATGACACCGTGAACGACGCGGTCGAGGGCGTCGTGCTCATGCGCACGGGGGAGCAGGCGCAAACCGTGCTGAAGGCGGTCGAGGCGAAGACCGCCGAGCTCAATCGGACGCTGCCGCATGACGTCCATATCATGCCGTTCTATGATCGCAGCGAGCTGATTCACTTCACGACGCGGACGGTCGAGGACAATCTGCTGCGCGGCATCGTGCTCGTCGTCGTCGTGCTCGTGTTCTTTCTCTACAGCGTGCGATCAGGGCTGATCGTCGCCGTCGCGATTCCGCTGTCGTTGCTGTTCGCGTTTATCTGTCTCGATCTGCGCCATATCCCCGCGAATTTGCTCTCCATCGGCGCCATCGACTTCGGCATTCTGGTGGACGCGACCGTCGTCATGGTGGAGAACATCCATCGCGAGTTGGCCGCGCGTCACGGGACGTCGTACAACGCTCGCGAAGTCATCATCGGCGCGGCGAGGCAAGTGGATCGACCGATCGTGTATGCCGTGGCGGTCATCGTCACCGGCTTCCTGCCGATTTACGTGTTGTCCGGGCCATCGGGGCGGCTGTTCTCGCCAATGGCGGACACGACGATCTATGCGTTGATCGGGGCGTTGATCGTCACGCTGACGTTGATCCCGCTGCTGTGCTTATTGGTGCTGGGACGCGGCGTCCAGGACCGAAAGAATCCGATGTTTGAGTGGGTGTTGAAACGGTACGATGAAGGGCTGCGTTGGTGCCTGCGCCACAAGCGCATCACGATCGGTGCCTCGGTCGGCATCTTCGCCCTCACCATTCCCTTGTGGCTCAGTCTCGGCGCCGAGTTCATGCCGAAGCTGGATGAAGGGGCGTTGTGGGTGCGCGCCACCATGCCGTATACGATCTCGTTCGATGAGTCGGCGCGGCTGGTGCCACAGATTCGCGCGGTCCTGCGCTCGTTTCCCGAGGTCACGTTCGTCGCGTGCGAGCATGGACGGCCTGATGACGGGACGGATCCGACGGGGTTTTTCAACGCGGAGTTTTACGTCGGGCTCACGCCGTATACGACATGGAAAGGACCGTATCGCACGAAGCCGGACTTCATCGCGGCGGTGAATAAAAAATTGACGGGGTTTCCGGGGATCGTCTTCAACTACACGCAACCGGCCGAGGATGCCGTCGACGAAGCGGAAACCGGGTTGAAAAGCTCGTTAGACGTCAAGGTGTTTGGTACCGATTTGGCGACACTCGAGACGCTGGGCCGCGCGATCAAGAAAGAGATGACGCAGGTGCGCGGTCTCACGGACCTGACGCTCGTCCAGGAGCTCGGCCAACCGGCGCTCACCGTCGACATCGATCGCCAAAAGATCGCGCGCTATGGGATCAACGTCGCCGATATCAATGGTCTGATCGAGGCGGCCGTCGGCGGCAGCGCGGCGACCCAGGTCGTCCAGGGCGAAAAGTTATTCGATCTCGTCGTGCGACTCTCGCCACAGTATCGCGAGACACCCGAGGCGATCGGCAACATTCTCGTCGCGACCCCGGCGGGCGAGCAGATTCCGATCCGCGAGCTGGCCAACATTCAGGTCTCGAACGGCGCCGCGTTCATCTATCGCCAGAATAACTCGCGGTATATCGGCGTCCAGTATTCGGTCGAGGGTCGAGACCTGGCGAGTGCGGTCGAGGAAGCACAGCGTCGGGTGCAGAAAGCCGTGCCGCTACCGGCTGGTTATCAGGTCGTGTGGGGCGGTGAATTTCAAGAGTATACCGCATCCCGGACGCAGCTCGAGATCGTGTTGCCGCTGACCTTCGCCTTGATGATCGCCGTGCTGTTCGCGCTGTATCACAACTTCAAATTCCCGCTGATTACCCTGCTGGGCGTCATTCTGTCCGGTCCGATCGGGGGCGTGCTCGCGCTGGCGATTACCGGCACGCCGTTTTCCGTGTCTTCCGGGATCGGATTCCTGGCGTTGTTCGGTGTCTCCGTGCAAACGGCCGTGGTCTATATCTCGTACGCGAATGAACTGCGCCTGGGGGGCATGGATATCGCAGAAGCGGCCCATGAGGCGGCACTGCTCAGGCTCCGACCGATCATGATGACCGCGCTCGTCGCCGCACTCGGCCTCTTGCCGGCGGCATTGGCGCATGGCGTCGGGACCGACTCCCAGCGACCATTCGCGTTAGTCATTGTGGGGGGCCTGTTTTCGCGGCTGCTGATCTCGGTATACCTCATGCCGGTACTGTATGAGGTCGTGGCCCGGCCAGGGGATCACCTGGCGGTTTAATATTAGATTTGGGGTCTATGCCTGATAGAGGATCGAAATGACGATGCAACTGGAGCCGTTGCGCGGATTGGCAGCACAAAAACTCGCGCCGGCCGGTACAGTCCATTGGAACGACGTACCCCCGGATTTGGTGGAGTACGCGATCCAGCGTAAAGAGGGACATCTCGCCGACATGGGTCCCTTTGTCGGTGTCACGTCGCCCCATACGGGCCGGTCGCCAAAGGACAAATTTGTCGTGAAGAGCGGCGCGGCCGCGCAGGACGTGAACTGGGGCACGGTCAACCAACCGATCTCCCAGGAGCACTTCAACGCGCTCCTGGCCGATGTCCGGCAATACCTGAACGGCCTCAGCGATCTCTTCGTTCAAGATCTCTACATCGGCGCTGATCCAGCGCACCGCTTGCGTGTGCGCTACGTGTTGCCGAATGCGTGGCATGCGTTGTTTGTGCGCAACATGTTCATCCGGCCGGAGCCAAGCGATCTGCCGACGTTCGAGCCGAATTTCAGCGTGCTGCACGCGCCGGAATTCCAGGCCGACCCTGCTCGTCACGGCACTCGTAGCGGCACCTTTATCATCATCGACTTCGAGCAGCGTCTGATTCTGATCGGCGGGACGCGCTACGCGGGTGAGCTCAAGAAGTCGATGTTCACGGTCATGAACTACTTAATGCCGAAAACCGGCGTGATGTCGATGCACTGCTCCGCCAACGTCGGCCCCAAAGGCGACGTTGCTTTGTTTTTTGGCCTGTCCGGTACGGGAAAAACGACGCTGTCCGCCGATCCTGAGCGCTCGTTGATCGGCGATGATGAACATGGCTGGTCGGATCAGGGGGTGTTCAACTTCGAGGGCGGGTGTTACGCGAAGGTGATCAACCTCTCGCCCGAGGGCGAGCCCGACATCTATCGGACCACGCAGATGTTCGGCACCGTGCTCGAGAACGTCGTGCTCGATCCGACGACGCGAGCGGTGAAGTTCGCCGACCAGTCCATCACTGAGAACACGCGCGCGTCGTATCCCCTGCCCTACATTCGCAATCACGTGCCGAGTGGCCGGGGCGGACATCCGAGCAACATCATCCTGCTGACGGCCGATGCGTTCGGAGTGCTGCCGCCCGTCGCGCGACTCACGCGCGAGCAGGCCATGTACTACTTCCTGTCGGGCTACACCGCGAAGGTCGCGGGGACCGAGCGGGGCGTGACGGAGCCGCAGGCGACGTTCAGTGCCTGCTTTGGTGCCGTGTTCCTCGTGTGGTCGCCGACCACGTACTCGAAGCTCCTGGGTCAGTATCTCGACAAGCACCCGGCGCGCGTCTGGTTGATCAACACCGGATGGACTGGTGGCGCGTACGGCGTTGGCAAGCGCATCTCGTTGGGCCACACAAGAGCGATCGTCCGCGCTGTGCTCTCGGGTTCCTTGAACGATGCGGCGGTCACGACGGACCCGGTGTTTGGTCTGGCCGTGCCGAATGCCGTTGCCGGTGTCCCCGACAGCGTGCTGCGGCCTCGCGACGCATGGACCGACCGCGCGGCGTACGATGCCGCGGCCGCGAAGCTCGCCGGCATGTTCCGCTCCAACTTCGAGACCGTCGGCGCCGACGCGTTCGCGGAAGTTCGCGCGGCGGGTCCGCGAGGCTGATCCATGCGCGCACTCGCCCTGCTGGCGCTCTTGGCTCTCGGAGCGCCCGACACGAAGGTCAATGACTTCATGTCGTACGATGCGGCGACCAAGACCGTGAACCTCAAGGTCTTCGCCGCGTACAACAGCGTGCAGGGCGGGTTCAACTTCAACGGCGGCTCGGCCGGCAGTCAGACGATCACGGTGCCGACGGGCTGGAAGATCAACATCGACGTCGTGAATAAGGACGCGATCCCGCACTCGGCGATCATCATCGCCGACGCGCGTCCGATTCCGAACGCCCCCGACAAGGCCGCGATCCCGCGCGCGTATACCGCGCACCTGACCGACGGCCTGCCGCCGCAGAACGGCGAGGACACGATGACCTTCACGGCGCCGTCCTCGCCGGCCAACTACTTGATCGCCTGCGGTGTGCCCGGCCATGCGCCGAGCGGGATGTGGATCAAGTTCGTGGTGGCCGCGTCGCCGACACCAAGCTATCAGATGTGAGTTTCACCACGATTCGCGACCCGCTCTGGAATAACATCCGCCTGGAGCCGGTCGCGACGCGGTTGATGGATACCGGCGCCATGCAGCGGCTCCGCTATGTGCGGCAGCTGGGGCTCGCGTTCCTCGTCTATCCTGGCGCGACGCATTCGCGGTTCGAGCATGCGCTCGGGACTTATCACCTGTCGAGACGAACGCTGGGGCTGCTGCAGGAGCACGAGACAGTGCCGGCCGATGCCGCGGCGATCGCGCGGATGGCGGCGTTGCTGCATGATGTGGGGCACTATCCCTTCTCGCATGCGCTCGAGGAGATCGGCGCGCCGCATCACGAGGACGTCGCGCGCGATCTCGTGATGCAGGGTGAGGTCGCCGACATTTTGTGCGCGGCGCTCGGGACCGACGCGCCGGCGCGCGTGGTGGCGCTCATCCAGGGGCGAAGCAAGGAGCCGCTCCAGGGACTCGTCGCCGGGTCGATCGATATCGACAAGATCGAATACCTGAAGCGCGACGCGCACATGTGCGGTGTGCCGTACGGCGAGATCGACGTCGATCGGCTGCTGCACTCGCTGGTGATCGTCGAGGGAGAGATCGGCGTGCTCGAAAAGGGACTGGCGGCGATCGAGTCGTTGTTGTTCGCGAAGTACCAGATGTACCGCAACGTGTACTGGCATCACGCGGTGCGGAGCGCGACGGCGATGTACAAGCGCCTCGTGGACGATGCGTTGCATGCGGGGGATCTGGATTTTGAGACGCTGACGCGGCTCACCGACGAGACTCTGCTGACCGTCTTGCCCGACACGCCGCTGCTCCGGGCGCTTCGCAGCCGCCGATTATACAAGCGCGCCTACGAGTGTCCCGCGGCCGATTTTGACGGCGCCGAGCCCGAGTGGATCGCGACCGATCGACCGCGTGTGGTGGAGGCGGAGAACGCCCTCGCGCGCGAGGTCGGGCTGCATCCGGGTGAACTGCTCATTGATTTTCCGGCGAAGACGCAGATGCTCGACTTGAACATCGCGGTGCGCTACAAAAGCGGGGAGGTTGACCGGCTGACTGGACGTACCAGCTCGATCAACCTCCCCGCCCTCTCCACCCAACTCTATCGCTCAGCGCGGTGGCTCAGAGTATTCACCGCGAGACGCGCCACATTGCCCGATATGCGACGTTGGCTGGCGAGTTTCTAAAAGACTTAGCGCCAGTCGCGATGCTCACGCCACTCGTGATGTTCGCGCCACTCGTGTTCCCGCCACGCGCGCTCCCGCCACTCGTGTTCGCGCCACTCGCGATAGCGCCAGTCCTGGTAGGGACGGCCGTAGTACGCGGGCGGGTAGTAGCCATACGGTCGAACAACCACGACGGGCGGTTGCGCCGTGGCCGATGCGGCGCTGGCAGCTGACGCGACGCCGATTATTCCGACGGCACCCATCAGCATCATTGCGCGAGTCCAAAGGTTCCGGATCATGGCCTCCTCCTGTTGTTGGCCACCACAGGAAAAAGCATGCGACGGACCATTACCATGCCTAAGCTAAATCGTGCTCCCTACACGATTTAGCCTCTGTGATCCAAATCACAGTGTCCTCAAATTGGGTCACGCAAGGCGACCATTGGGTCAATCGCCGCCGCCCGTCGAGCCGGCAACCAGCACGCGACAATCGCGCTGAGGCCGAGGATGACCCCGCACGCAGCAAGCGTCACGGGATCGGCCGCGCCGACGCCAAATAGAAACGATGAGAGGACGCGACTCACGGCTAAAAAAAGCGTGAAGCCAATGACGAGCCCGATCATGACGAGCCCCACCCCACCCCGCATGACCAAGCCGAGCAACTCGCCAGCGGTGGCGCCGAGCGCCATGCGAATGCCGAATTCGTGCGTGCGCACGGTCGTCCCGTAACTGACGACACCATAGAGACCGAGAATCGCCAACGCGAGCGACGCCACGGCGAACGCGCTCATGATGAGCATCGTTACACGCCGCGACTCGACCGAGGCATCGATGTGCTGGTGCATCGAGGCCACGTGCGACACTGGAATATCGGGATCGACGCCGGCGACTGCGGCCTCGAACAATGCCGTGGGATTTTTCACCTCGGCCGACGTGCGAGCCACGACCGTCATGGCATCGGGCGGGCTCTGCCCATACGAGTAGTACGAGGTGGGGTATGGATCCTTCCAAAGGCGGCTGTAGCCCGCACTCGCCACGACCCCGACGATCGTCGCCTCTCCGATCTGGCCGGTGATGCGCTGTCCGATCGGATCGACGCCCCGCAGGAATTTTTGCGCGAGCGCTTCGTCGACGACAGCGACGCGCGGCGCACCCCGACGATCGGCGTCGGTGAAGAGGCGCCCGGCCTTGAGCGTGATGCCCACGGTCCGGAAATAGTCGGGCGTCACGGGAACGATCAGCGAATGCGGCTGCAGGCCCGCCGTCGGTGGAAGTCCGAGGATCGTGAAGCCGCTACTCGCTCCATCAAATTGCGCAAACGGAATCCCGATCGCGGCACCGGCCGAGGTGACCCCGGGCATGCCACGCAGCCGGGCGATCACGCCGTCAAAGAAGGCGATGCGCGCCGAGGCCGAATCGTACCGCGGTCCCATCGGCGCCATGCGAGCCGTGTACAGGTTCTCGGTATTGAAGCCCGGATCGACGCGCAGCATCGCGGCCAGGCTGCGAATCATGAGACCCGATCCGAGGATGAGCACGAGCGTGAACGCGACCTGCACCACGGCGATACCGCGGAGCATACCCTGTCGGTCACGACCCAGCGACGCCGTTCGGTTGTCAATGCGCCGCATCCGGAGTCCCGGCAACAGCGCAACACCGCACGCGACTAACGTGGTCAAGCCCAGTGTGTAAGCCAGCACGTGAGCGTCGAGGTGCACATCGGCGAGCATTGGGTACTCGGTGATGTGCCAGACGTGAAGCGCGGTGATGCCCAGCACTCCGAGGGCAAGGCCGATGGCGCCACCGAACGCCGCGAGCACCGCGCTCTCGACAATGCCTTGCCGCAGCAGGTGCCACCGGCTCGCGCCAAGCGCCGAACGAATCGCCCTGGCATTCGCGCCACCAATGCTCCGCACCAACTGCACCCCCGCGACGTTCACGCACGCGATCAAGAGCACGAAGGTCACGGCGGCGAAGAGGAGCAACACGATCGGACGCAAGCTGCCGGCGAAATCTTCGAGAAACGGCACGACGACCATCGTGTGTCGGTACTCGGGCGGGGTTCGCGCGTCATCGCGCTCGCCCCAGCGCACGGACTCGGCGCGCAAGGCTTGCGCCAAGTGAGAGGGCGACACATCGGGACGTGGACGGGCGATGACGTGCTCGATACTCGCCTGATCGGCCAATGCCTTCGCATCAAGCGATCGGGTGATCCAGTAACGCGCCGTGCGGGGTAGCTCGACCCCGGGGGGCAGGACGCCGATCACCTCACGTGCGAACCCATCGAGCTCGATCGTTCGACCGATGATCCCCGAGTCAGCGCCCGCGAGCTCGTGCCATAGTCCATCGCTCAGCACAACCACCGGCTCACGGCCTGGCTCGGCATCCTCGGCGCGCGGCAACCGTCCGAGCGCGGGTCGCTGGCCGAGCACATCGAAGTAGGCGCCGAGGACGACCGCGCCGTTCACCTCCCGCGCGGGGCCAGCACCCGTGAGTGCCGCGTGCGTCCCGTGTGAGGAGCCAGCCGCCGAGAACAGGTCCTTGCGGGCGAAGAGGTCGGCGGCTTCTTGAACGGTCTCGCCCACACCGTGAAGGCCCAGTCGCGTATAGTCTTGCAACACCACGACGAGGCGACCGATATCCGGAATGTCGAGTGGCCGGAAGAGGACCGTATTGACCGCGCTCACGACCGTGACGTTCGCGCCGATCGCGAGCGCGAGGGTGGCAACCGTCGTGACCGTGAAGAGCGGCGAGCGCACCAGCGCTCGCACGGCGTACCGCAGGTCGCTCCACATGAGACCGTCCTAGAGAGCCACGGCCTTCCACCGGCCGCGCCGGAACAGGATGATGCTCACGACGGCCAGCAAGGAGAACGCCGCCGTCAGCGAGATGATGACACCCGTCGGCCCAAGCTTCGCCGGGACAGCGAGGAAATACGCGAACGGGATCTCGAACACCCACAGCACGCCAAAGTTGATCCAGGTCGGCGTCCACGTGTCACCGGCGCCGTTGAACGACTGCGTCACGGTCATGCCGTACGCATACAACGGAAACCCGAGCGCCATGATCCGCAGACTGGTCGCCCCAACCTCGAGTGAGACAGGGTCCGTCGTAAAAAGGTTTATCAACGGATGCGCGAAGACCGCGAACAGGAGTCCGACGAAGCTCAGCACGGCGCAATCGTACCCGGCCGCGAGCCACACCGCTTTTTCGGCGCGGTCGGGCTCCTTGGCGCCCAAGGCCTGGCCGACCATCGTGGCGGCCGCGTTGCCGAGGCCCCAGCTCGGGAGGAGCGCGAAGATGAGAATGCGGATGCTCACCACGAAGCCCGCCAGGCGCTCGGTGCCAAATCGGGACATGATCACCACGAGCCCCACGTAGCTCGCGCTGCCGATGATGCCCTGGACCGCCGCTTTCCAGGAGACGCTGAAGAACCGACCCATCGTTCCCGGGATGATTCTCAAGTGTCGCCAGCGGAGCGTGATGCGGTTTCCGGGACGAACGAGACGCGAGAGCGCGAACAGGGCGCCGCAGGTCCGGCCGATCGTCGTGGCCACCGCGGCCCCCGTCACGCCCAGGTGCGGGAACGGTCCCACACCAAAGATCAGGCAGGGATCGAGGATCAGGTTGATAATGTTGGCGAACCAGAGGACCCGCATCGCGATCGCCGCATCGCCGGCGCCGCGGAAGATCGCGTTGAACAGAAAGAGGAACAGGATGCACCCGCTGCCCCCGAGCATCACGCGCGTAAACGCCGTCCCCTGCGCGATGACGTTCTGGTCGGCTCCCATGAGCGCCAGCAACTGTGGCGCGCCGAAGCCGCCGACGAGACCCAAGACAATCGATGCGATAGTCGCGATGACGATCGCCTGGCCGGCGGATGCGGCGGCCCCCTCGGCATCTTTCTCGCCGATGCGACGGGCCACGAGCGCGGTGGCGCCCATGCCGATGCCCATATCAACGGCGTACATGATGCTGAGCATGGACTCCGTATACCCAACGGTGGACAACGCCGTTGGACCCAGTTTGCCGACCCAGAATGCATCGACGACAGCGAACACGCTCTCGAGCGCCATCTCGAGCACCATGGGAACGGCGAGTAACACAATGGCGCGCGCGACCGAGCCCTGCGTGTAGTCGTGGTGACCGCCACGTAGCGCGTCGATTACGGTGGACCAGAATTTCTGCGGCGGCGCCGGCTTGGCGATCGACACTTCAGACATAGGACACAGAAGATAGTAGGGGACACCAAGAAGCGGCGATATTTCGGCATGACAGCCGACGCGCGCACAGACCAACTCCACCGAGCACTCACGCGGTTCCCGGCGACCGTGTTTCAATTCGACCCTCGGATGGGCGAGGGCTGGTACGCCGACCGGTATTTCGTCCGCAGTCGAAATGCCCTTCGGCACGCCAAACGCGACCCGATCGTGACCATGCAGGTGTTCGCCAAGGAACACGGCGTGGTGGCCGGCGCGTTCGAGGTGATCCGCATGCTCGAGACGCAGCTGGCGCCGGGATACAGCCTGCGCGACTTGACGATCGATACGCTGTTGGATGGCGACCCGCTCGAGCCGTGGGTGACGGTCATGCACATCACGGGACCGTACGTCGCCTTCGCCCATCTCGAGACCGACTACCTCGGCGTGCTCGCGCGGCGATCGTTGATCGCGTCGAATGTGCGGCGCGTCATCGAGGCGGCCCGGGGTCGGCCCGTCGTGTTCATGGGTGCACGACATGACGATTGGCGGGTACAGACGCCGGACGGGTATGCCGCGCAGGTGGGCGGCGCGGGCAGCGTATCGAGCGACGCCGGTGGCGCCTGGTGGGGGGCGAGCGGCGTCGGCACCATGCCGCACGCGCTGATCGCGACGTATGGCGGCGACGTCGTCGCGGCGACGCTGGCGTTTACCGAGTATGTCCGGTCGTGCGAGCCCGACGTGCAGATCGTCAGCTTGGTTGACTATCGCAACGATGTGGTGACGGATGCGCTCGCTGTCGCTCGCGCCATGCGCGCTCGATACGGCGAGGGCGTCCTGAGCGCCGTCCGTGTCGATACGAGCGAGCGACTGACGGACGTATCCCTGAGGGATACCTCACTCAAGGGTGTGAATGCACCATTGGTGCGCTTGCTACGCGAGGCGTTGGATCAGAGTGATTTTCAGAACGTCGGAATTATCGTGTCCGGCGGATTCACGCCCGCGCGTATTCGCCAATTCGAAGAGGCCGGCGTACCTGTGACCGGCTATGGCGTGGGGTCCAGCCTGCTCGGACACAACCGCGGTGACGGCGACGGTTTGATCAGCGGCTGCGACTATACCGCCGATATCGTACGCGTCGATGGACAAAACGAGGGCAAGGTTGGGCGCGCATGGCAACCCAACCCGCTCCTCGTGCGCTTCGATCCTACGCGACCGGTCGGCGCCCTGAGATGAGCCGGACCAGAATGACGATCACTGCCGCGACGAGCAGCAGGTGAATCAGTGCACCGGCGGCGTGAAAGACGCCGAAGCCCAGGATCCACAGAATGAATAGCACAATCGCCAGCGTCCACAGCATGCACACTCCCGTGTCGAGTGACCCACTGCCTGACTAAGGCAACAGTCGTGCCGGGCACGGAATCTGCCTCATCAGCCGGTCACCAGGAGGCACCTATGACGGAAGATGAATTCAAGGGCAAAGCGCGCGAAGTAAAAGGTCGGGCGAAGGACGCGGTGGGCGGACTCACCAATGACCCGGAGATGCAGATCGAGGGGAAGATCGACAAGCTCACCGGCAAGGCGCAGAGCGCGTTGGGCAAGGCTGAGCGCGACCTGCAAAAGAAGGACTCTGAAGAAGAGGCCGAGTTGGATCGCGAGGCGCGAG
>DASRDS010000200.1:0-4554 GCA_035652495.1 Gemmatimonadaceae bacterium | reverse complement strand
ACCTCGCGGTACGGGCTGCCAACGGCGCCGCCGAGATTGTCCGGCGTGGGGCGGCCGGGCTGGCCACGTTACAGTGGGAACAGAAAGGCCCGCAGGACTACGTCAGCGACGTAGACCGTGCCTCCGAGGAGTCCTTGCGTGTCGCGCTGCTCGGCGAGGTCCCCGAGGCTCGCATCCTCGGCGAGGAGCTCTCACCCGGCACTTCCCCCACTGAGGGGATCATTTTCGTGGTGGACCCGCTCGATGGCACGACGAATTTCTTGCACGGCTTTCCCGAGTATGCGGTTTCGATTGGGGTATTGATCAACCGAGAATTGGTCGCCGGGGTCGTGCGCCATGTGGTCACGGGAGAGGTGTTTACCGCGAGGGCGGGAGCCGGGGCATGGCGTAATGACCAGCCGATTCGGGTCTCGACGATCACCGAGCCAAAGCGGGCGTTGATCGGTACCGGATTCCCCTTTTCCAATATGGACCGGATCGACGAATATCTCCCTCAGTTTGCGGCGGTTGCGGGCCAGACCGCCGGTATGCGACGCGCAGGCTCGGCCGCGCTCGATCTCGCGCGACTGGCATCCGGGCAGTTCGACGCGTTCTGGGAACTGAAGCTTGCGCCTTGGGACATCGCGGCCGGCATCCTTCTCGTTCGCGAGGCCGGTGGGATTGTCACCGATCTATCAGGCGCGCCCGCCATGGTTTCTCACACCGGGCTCGTTGCCGGCAATCCAACTATGCACCAGTGGTTACTTAATCAATTATGACATCTCTTGTTGAGTGCGTTCCCAATTTCTCTGAAGGGCGGCGACCGGAAATCGTCAATCGTATCCGCGATGCAATTGCCGCGGTCAGTGGCGTGGTGATTCTCGACGTGTCTTCCGATACGTCACACAACCGCACCGTGCTCACATTCGTCGCGCCACCCGATACCGTGGCCGACGCGGCGTTCGCTGGTATTCGCACCGCGCGCGAGTTGATTGATCTGACGCAGCATCAAGGCGAACACCCGCGCATGGGTGCCAGTGACGTTGTGCCGTTCATCCCCCTCGACGGCGTTACGATGGACACTTGCATTGGGCTGGCCAAAAACCTTGGTGAGCGCGTGGGCCGGGAATTAGAGATTCCGGTGTTCCTGTACGAACGGGCCGCGACTCGCTCGGAGTACGAAAACCTCGCCGACGTGAGACGAGGAGAGTTCGAAGGCCTCCGCGACAAGATGAGAGCGCCTGACTTTGGCCCGAACGCCGTGCATCCGACAGCGGGTGCGGTCGCTATCGGAGCGCGGCCGTTCTTGGTCGCCTACAACGTCTACTTGGGCCCGGCGTCGAACCTCCCGGTCGCGAAGGATGTCGCGAAGGCAGTCCGTGGATCATCGGGTGGATTGCGCTATGTGAAAGGCCTAGGCCTAGAGGTGGATGCCCAAGCACAGGTGTCCATGAACCTGGTGGACATCGACAAAACGCCCCTGTTTCGAGCGTATGAGGCGGTGAGAAGAGAAGCGGCCGCGCACGGTGTTGCTCCGACATGGAGTGAGATCGTCGGGCTCGTGCCCGAGCGTGCGTTGCTCGACGCCGGCGTGCGGCACGTGCAGTTGCGCGGGTTCGACGCAGACAAGCAGGTGCTCGAGCGGCGCGTGCGGCAAGCCGTCACTGCCGCTGCCGGCGGACCGACGGTCGGCGATTTTATCGCGTCGGTCGCCGGGCCATCGCCGACACCGGGAGGCGGAAGCGTGGTCGCGCACGTGGGCGCGCTCGCTGGGGCCCTGGTGCAGATGGTCGCTGGCCTCACCGCGGGCCGGCCCAAATACGCTGCCGTGGACGCCGAAATGCGCGACGTCGCCCAACAGGCGGCCGAGGTCACGCGTGAGCTAGCGGCCCTCGTCGAACGCGATGCCGAGTCCTACAACGCGGTGTCGGCGGCCTACAAGATGCCGAAGGCCGACCCTCTGCGAGAAGGCGCGATCATCAAGGGGCTCATTGGAGCGGCCGAAGTGCCGCTAGAGACCGCGCGGGTCGCGGCTCGGGCGGCCGTGCTGGCGGCGATCGTCGCCGAGAAGGGCAACACGAACGCGGTGTCCGATGCGGGCGTGGCCGCGCTGCTGGCGCAGGCGGCGTGTCGCGGCGCGGCGTACAATGTTCGCATCAATATCGCCGCACTCCCCGACCGCACGGCGGGGCAGCATCTGGTCTCGGCGGCGAACGAAGTCGTCCAGGTGGCGGCCACCGCCGCGACGCGGGCTACCGCGGCGGTCGAGAAACAGCTCTGACGCGATAGAGCACGTGCCGCCGGAGCGGGTGTCCGGCGGCGAGCGCCGGGTGATCGAAGTCGTCGGCGGGATCATACGTCATGCCGATCTTCTCCATCACCCGGCGTGACTTCGCGTTCTCGACGGCGGTGAACGCGACGATCTCGTCGAGGCTCAAGCTCGTGAAGCCAAAGTCGAGCGCCGCGCGCGCGGCTTCCGGGGCATAGCCGCGGCCCCAGTAGTCGTGCGCCAGACGCCAGCCGATCTCGACGCACGGCGTGAAGGGCGCCTCGAAGCGAGCATGCACCAGTCCGCACAGGCCGACGCAATCGGCGACGCCGGGCACTTCCACCGCCCAGAATCCGAACCCGTGCTCGGCGATGTGCGCGCGCATGCGCTCGATGCTCGCCTCGCTTTCGGCGCGGTCGAGCACCGAGGGGAAGTACTCGCGGACGCGCGGATCGGCGTTGAGGGCCGCGAATGCGTCGAGATCGCTATCGCGCCATTCCCGTAGGAGGAGGCGCGGCGTCCTGATCACGCGGCCGTCAGAATGCGAGGGCCGTTGTCGGTCACGGCGATCGTGTGCTCGAAGTGGGCCGAGCGGGTCCCGTCGGCCGTCACGACCGTCCACTTGTCGGACAACGTGCGGGTGTCGGCGCGGCCGATGTTCACCATGGGCTCGATCGCGATCGTGAGGCCGGTGACGAGCTTGGTGCCGCGTTTCGGCTTGCCGAAGTTTGGCACCTGCGGCTCCTCGTGCGGCTCGACGCCCACGCCGTGGCCGACGAGATCTTTCGCGACCGTGAAGTGGGCGCGTTCGACGATATCATAGATCGCCGCGCCGATGTCGCCCGTGTGATTGCCGAGCTGAGCGGCGGCGATACCCGCGGCGAGTGCTTGCTTGGTGACGTCGAGCAACCGTTGCGTCTCGGGGCTCACTTTGCCGACGGGCACGGTGCGGGCCGCATCGGTATAGAAGCCCTGGTACTTCACGCCGACATCGAGCGAGATAATGTCGCCCTCGCGCAGGACGCGCTTTGGCGACGGGATGCCGTGCACGATCTCTTGGTTCACCGAGAGGCAGACGCTGCCCGGGAAGCCATATAAGCCCTTGAATGCCGGCACCGCGCCTTCGTGGCTGCGAATGAAATCGTCGGCGATTTGATCGAGCTCGCCGGTCGAGATACCGGGCGCGACGCGCGAGGCGAGCAAATCGATCGTCGCGCCTAGGATCCTTCCGCCCGCGGCCATGATTTCGATTTCGCGGGGCGACTTGAGCTGGATCATCGACCGAGCGCGCGGAGTACCCGCTGATGGACTTCGTCTACCGTGCCTACGGCATCGATCTCACGCACCGGGATGCCGTGGATCCGGTACCAATCGATGACCGGCTGCGTCTGTTTTTTATATACGACGAGCCGATTTCTCACGGCCTCCGGCTCATCATCTTTGCGACGAACCAACTTGCCGCCGCATTTCTCGCAGGCGCCGCCAGGATCGCGACCCATGTATGGCGTCTGGCAACCCTCGCACACTACGCGGTCGCTCAGCCGGCGGACCAGTTCATCTTCCGGAATGTCGAACAACAGGACGGCATTCAGCGGACGACCGAGGCCGCCCAGCATCGTGTTGAGCCCTTCAGCCTGCGGAACCGTGCGAACGACACCATCGAGGATCGCCCCGCGGTTCGACTGGGGCGCTGACAGAGTGTCTTTCATGATCCCGAGGATCACGTCGTCGGGCACCAGCGCGCCCGAGTCCATATAACCCTTGGCCTTGAGGCCAAGCGGAGTCCCAGCCTTGGCGGCGGCGCGCAGGATGTCACCGGTCGCGAACTGCGGAATGCCGAGCGTCGACGAAAGCAGCTGAGCCTGGGTCCCCTTACCCGCGCCGGGGGGACCCAGCAGCACGACGAGCTGGCTATCCGCGGCGACCGCCACGCTCAATAACCGCCGGGAGTGGCGACGCCGCCGCGCGCGCGAATGCGTCCCTTCTTCATGAACCCGTCGTATTTCCGGAGCAGCAAGTGCTGGTTCATGTTGCTGATCGTGTCGAGCGCGACGCCGACCACGATGAGCAGCGAGGTGCCGCCGAAACGGAACGGAACGTTGATCGCCTCGGTGATCCAGATCGGCAGCAGCGCGATGAAGGTCAGGAAGATCGCGCCCGGCAGCGTGATCCGGGACATGACCTCATCGATATACTCGGCGGTCTTCGAGCCCGGCTTCACGCCCGGGATGAAGCCACCCTGCTTCTTCAGGTTTTCCGCCAGATCGACCGGGTTGAAGATGATCGACGTGTAGAAGTACGTGAAG
>DASRDS010000199.1:0-1611 GCA_035652495.1 Gemmatimonadaceae bacterium | reverse complement strand
ACGACCGTGCCCGCGCGGACCGTCGCCCGGAAGGCGGCGTCCTCCCCCCGGGTCCGCGGCAGCACGGTCACGAACCGGCCGTCGTTGTTGTGGATGTAGGCCATGTTCTCGGCGGTGGCGAGCTTGCAGTCGGCGACGTAAAGGAAGTCGGCGCGGCCGGTGAGTCTGCGGAGGAAGTCCCAGGTCCTGCAGTGCGACCGGTCGTCGGTGGTGTTGCCGCTCTGGACCCGGAACTGCACGGGCACGGCGCCGTCGCCGGTGACAGTCAGAATATAAAGCAGTTGTTTCAAGTCGGGCCTGTGGTCCTTGTTGTGCCCCCAGGTGATCGCGGTTCGGAGCTGGCCGCGGAGGGTGCGTTCTTGAGCGGCGGATTCGTAATCGCCGTGGAACGTGACGGTGGTGGAGTCGTTGTGGAGTTGATCGAGTTCGACGTCGAACTCGCGGACGGCGCCAGCGGCGACGTCGAGAGTGAGCGAGGCAAAGTCGGCGTCGAAGAGCTTGTCGAGGGCGCGGCCGACGCGGTCGTCGTTGAGCGCATCGAGTTGTCCTTCCGACAACCCCAGCAGCACCGGTTCGTGCCGAGCGGCCCACTCGCCGACGCCGTAGAGGGGCTCGCGCGAGATGAGCAAGTTCCTCACGAGCAAGAGCAATGCCGTGGTGTTGGAGACGCGGAGGCGACGGTCCTCGCGCGGGAGCCGGTCGTGGAGTTTCTCGGCGATGCGCAGCCGGTCGAGGAGTCGGTTGAGGATCGGCAACGCGCCGATGCGGCACGAGTGGAGGGTGTGGCCAAGGGCGCGAGCGATTTCGCCGGGGCCGTGCTTGTCCATCGATGGCGTGACGCGGCGTGGCTCGGGATGATCCACGGGTGCTGCTCCTGAAGAGGAAGGGACCGGTGCGAGACCAAACCGCGGCCACCCCGCGGCGTGTGCTCTCGGGGCTCGTTGTCGGCGAGATTCCCGTGAACATGGTTGTCGGGAAGGGAAAAGGGTCAAGTTCCAACGGAGTTATTTCATATAAGGAGTGAGCGAAATGATTTGTCAGGCGATGATGAATCGAAGTTTAACATTCGATGTGCTTGAAATAGGCTTGAAACAAGGGGTGCGCCGCCGTGGCGCAGATCGAAATCCCGAGGAAGGGTTTCGAGACCTCGGGAAAACCGTCGGCGCGAGGCAACTTGGACACTTGGCGGGCTTGACGAGGAGAAAGGATGAGTCAAGCCAGACGAAGTGTTGAGCAGCGCGGTGAGATGGCCAGGCGCATCGGTGGCCGAAAGGAACGCTGGCGCGCCGAGCGAGGTTTTGCCAGCGCCGGTTCGGCGCTCTCAGGCGACGACAGCCCCAGCGCGGACGTCGCCGCCGCTCACCCGCCCCTCAATAGCCGAGTCGGGGAAATTCGGAAATAATGTTCGGGAGATGTGCGGAAAGTACGGTTTAATGGTCCTTATGTAGGAATTTACAACTCGATCTCGCCTTCTGGGGTGAACGACAACGGTGTGATCGTCGGATCGTACAACCTGGCTGGCAACGCTCCATACAGTGGACACTTACGAGCGCTGGTCGATGAGGCGATTCTCGGCACCCTGGGCGGAAACAATGCTGCGGCGTCGGCCCT